>JAUXAX010000009.1 GCA_030619685.1 Dehalococcoidia bacterium | reverse complement strand
CCTTGATACTTCCCGCGTTCGGCAGGTGGGAAAAGGTCGCCGATAACGATGAAGGCGTTGGCCATCATGATCCCGGCGCCTAAACCCTGCAGTCCCCGGAAGATAATGATCTGTGTCATCGTCTGGCTGAGGCCGCAGAGAACAGAGCCCACTACGAAGATTGTTAATCCGGCAACATAGAACCACTTGCGGCCGTACATATCGGTCAGCTTGCCGGTGATGGGCATGGTAACGGTTGAGGCGATTATGTAGGCTGTGGCCACCCAGGTATAATGGGCGAATCCGCCCAGGTCGGTGATGATTCGCGGCATGGCGGTGCCGACGATCGTCTGGTCCAGTGAGGCCAGGAACATGGCCAGCAGCACACCGACCAGTGTGATAACTACTTGCCGTCTGGGCAGGGAGCGAATGCCGACTATCTTTGACTCTGCTTCCGTGTTCTCTTGCTCTTGCGCCATGCTTTGTCTTTGTTGGGGGTATCCGCGAATCGGTCGCGGAATGCTCTTGAATCCGCTGAGTTACATCCAGTCTAATCTTACCACAAAGCCACCCGGCAGTTTTTCTATCCCTAGATTGAATAAGAGTCCGTTTTGCTCTATCCTTATTCCAGGAGGAGGGAAGTAATCG
The DNA here is from genome assembly GCA_030619685.1 of Dehalococcoidia bacterium. The sequence continues at coordinate 58,927 of JAUXAX010000009.1, read as the reverse complement.
ACATGAAGAAGGCTTTCTGTAGCTTGGCGCTTATGCTTATCATTGCAGCCATTATCGCAAGCGGTTGCGGGAAGTCGGATTCGCTGAGACAGGATTTGGAGGAGGTCTCTTCGGATGTGGTTGAAATACGGGGGCTGAGCCTCTACCTGGGTCGAGACGGGAGCGATATGCTTATCATTTTTGCTCCCAGTGACGTTGTAGCTGAAAGGGTGTTAGCTGAGTTCCCTCCAATTCTAAACATGTTCCCTATGAATCGCTCCAGGATGTCCCCCTGGGATTCAGGAGAATAGGATACGACAATGCGAAAGAGATCTCGGCGATTCGGCCCGCCCAAAATCCACTTCCCGCAAGATGAGGGGGCCCACCCCGAGTTTTTGGCCGAGTGGTGGTATGGGCATTTCAGCCTCACCGATTCCGGGGGCAGGGAGTACGGGGCTATGGTGGGCTACTTCAATGTCGGACTCAAGATTCTCGCGATTTCCGACCTGGAGGCAGAGCACCTTTACCATGTAGTTTCCGGCTCGGCCCTGCACCATGCCGAGGGATTCTTCGAGCTTCGCTGGGGCGGCCGCGATCACTGGTTCCGCAGCGACCCTGATTCATTCTCTTATCACCTCGAATCGTACGGGCCCGAAATCGGCCTCAATCTAGCTCTTGTTTCCGAGAAGCCTCCTCTCCTCGCCTGCGGGAACGGCCTGATCCCATGGACCGGGGGAAGGTCATACTGCTACTCCCTCAGCCGGCTTCGAGCTAAAGGCCAGATTGAACTATCGGGGAGGATGATAGATGTTGAAGGGATTGGCTGGATGGATCATCAGTGGATGGAATCCATGGCTGAGAAAGGCTGGGACTGGTTCTCCGTTCAGCTAGACAATGATACCGATATCGTCTTCTGGCAGATCGTCAACCCCGACGAGTCACTTAAGTCCCGTGATCTAACGATCATGTTCCCCGATAATTCAGTCCACCACACCCGGGACGTCTTGCTGGAGAGGATGGATTCCTGGGTTTCTCCAGAAAGTGGCAGGGAGTACGGGGTCCTGTGGCGTGTTCGAGAGGAGACTCACGACCTGGATTTGGAGATCAGAGCGCGGTATGCCCAGCAGGAGATCCGAATGTTCGAGGCGCTGTCGGTTCCCACCTTCCCCTTCTGGGAGGGAAACATGACGGTATCGGGTCGCCTGGGCGGCGAGGCGGTTTCGGGGACTGGGTATGCCGAGACCGTGCGACCCCCCAGCAGCGACAGATAAACGGCGACGGAGGTTGATAGCTGCCCCTTTTCCCCATTGACACAGGTATAGGCTGTGATATACCCTCTGTTAGGGAGGGGAACGACTTTGTTGGAGGCAAGGAGGGGAAAATGGCCGTCCATGCCGAGGACCTGGTTTTTGACAAGAAGGAGCAGTTGCAGAAAATAGAGAATTTCTGTCAGCCTGATGAGGTTATCCGAGCCGTTTTCGACCTGAAAGGCGCTGCCACCGGATTCATAGGGATCACCGATAAGCGGGTTATCTTTTACGACAAAGCCTATATGAGAGAGCAAAAAGCGATGGTCAGCATTCCCTATATTCGGATCAGCATGGTAGGCAGCGAGGATGATAAAGGGTTCCTGATCAGGAGAGGCTTTCTGGTAACCGGTAGACTTACAATCACCGGCGAAGGATTTGGCGACAGAACATTCGAATTTCGAGGAGGCGATAGGGCACACCAAGCCCATAATATCATAATGGAGTATCTACTCTGAAGAGCGAGCCCCCTCCCTCTAAAACCCAAATCCACCCCTCTTTCTTTGCAAGCTTCAGGTCGGTGGGCTTATATACCTCGCCGCGCAGAAAGTCCACCCCTGCCAAGACGCATAACACGGCATCCAGGGCATCGGCATTGTCCACCAGCAAGGGAAAGTTGCTGGCTCGGTGTACATGATGCGGTTCCAGTTGCGCCACGATGCTTCGGCGCGCAGTTTTTCCATGCTCATCCTTAAGCTTATAACCCTGACACCGCTCGATCTTGTGTGCCTTGAGGGTTGCCGCGGGGTATACCTCAATAGCGCAGGTGCGGGAAATCATTTCCGGCTTCCAGGCCAGATGGATTTCTTGCCCAGTTTGCGCACGCAGCCTGTGCAACAGCTCCAGCGCCCAATGAGCGGTGCGCGCAATGCGATCGGCACCAACGTCGAGAGGCGTCTTGTCGATCTCCTCTTTCACAAACCGGTCTGTCCCCCGGCGGAACATTTCATTTGGTCCCACCCGTATTGGTTTCCCAGCTTTATGACCACGTAACGCTTGACGGAGACCCTTGGGCCAGCCCAGTGGAGCGTCCAATGCCAGCAGAGCGGGAGAGTGATGGGTTATCCAATTCGCGACGGTTTCCACAACGGATCCTTTTGTCCTCCCAACCTTCACCTCCTCAATGCGAGCTTCCCCCTCATCGAAAAGGCCGAGCGCAAGCCCAACATTCTTATCTTGCGTGGCACAGTCAATGCCTATGATGGTTATACCCATTTGCTTCGCAAACCAATTCAGGTTCAACCAACTATTCCCTTGAAGGTGGCCCCGTGCCGGGCTCCAGTAGCTCGAAGCCGCTCTCGTTGTCCATGAGCCGCGCTACTCTCGCGTCGAGGATTTCGTAGAGGATGGCCTCTGCCACAAGCCAAGTGGTAACACCGGGCCGCAGGCACCCGGTCGTAGTACTCCCCGACCGTCCCAGCGCCGCGTGGATGTGCAGTTGCGGCCTCCCGTCCTCGCCGGGGGCGAGCACGCCCACCCCCACCACCTCGTGCGCGCCGTCTATCGGCAGCAGCATCGGCTCCGGCGGCCTTTCCTCGGATCGCCGCGGGCCGACCACAACCTCACCCTCCCCGATTCCGCCCACCAGGATAACATGCCCCACGGATACCCCGTTCTCCTCCGCGAAACGCTCAATACATTCGGGGACCACGTCCCCATCCTCAAGCCGTATTACGAAAACGCGGCCCAGACGCCCTTCACATGTCTTCATCGCTGATCTCCTCGCTACTCAATAGTGGGAAAAACGGTGTGCTGGCCCTCTTCGAACTCCCTTCGGTCTCGCCCAAATTGTATCAGCGAGGAAGGGGCCGTGCAAGAGACTTATATAGTGGCTTCCCCCCTCCCTCTAACTCCCTCCCCCTTCGTCCTGAGCCTCAGCCCCTTTTTCTATTATCCAGTACAAATCTCCGCGTAAATCCCTCTCCCTTGAAGGGAGAGGCTAGGTGAGGGTGTACCACCCTTTAGCTCAGCTAGGACAAAAAGGCTCCTCCCATGACGGGCATTTGGCCTGCCGTGACTCAAACAGGGCGGAATTGAGGGTCCTAGGTTGCTTGTTCCTTCACGACCCTTGCTAAGTCCAGACGGTTGGTGTGGCGGATGCCCGGTATTTGGGAAACAAGCATGATCAATATCACGAGCGCTATAGTCCATAGGTAAGTGCGTGGAAAGATTACCAAATAGAAGGTCATGAAATCGGCCTGGAAGAGTCTGAACAAGTAAAGCGCCAGGAGATAGCCCAAGGGAATTCCCGGGATGATCCCTGCCAGCCCGAGAAGCAGGTTCTCTATGGTGATCATACCCGCAATCCTGCCCTTGCTCTCTCCGAGGGTGCGCATGGTGGCGATCTCGCGGCGGCGCTCCAGGATATTTACCGTAACGGTGGTGAAAACGATAGCCAGTGCCAGGGCGGCGCCAAAGCCGAGCATTACCCACATCATGCCGCGGATGAAGCTCATCAGTTCATCGACCATTTCATGAGTTTCGGCGGTAAGCTCCACGGAGGCGGTGCCCGGAATGCCGTAGGCCTTTTCCCTTATGGAATCCAGATACTGCGGCTCTACCTTCAGCATGATGCCGCTGATTATGGGCTGGCCTCCCGCAAGCTCCTGCGCTTGGCCCAGAGTCACGTAGCCAAAGCTGCCCATGGGCTGCTTTACGAATCCGGCTACCTTGACCTGTTGGAGAGCATAGGGGGAAGAAACGAGGGTAATATCATCGCCGGTATCTACGTCCAGCATGCTTCGTAAGCCTACGCTCAGCAGGATTCCCTCGTCGCTCACACTTACGCTGTCCCCGGCGGTGGAATACAACCCGTACAGTTCAGAGTCAGGAGAAAGCCCTACTACCAGCGTGGAGTAGCTCTTGTCTTCATGGTGCATCCTGACAGGTATTTGCAGGACCGGCTCAGCTTTCTGCACCTCCTCCCAGTCTTGCACCTCGCCAGCCACGGTCGCCGCTGGCGGCTGCGTTTCGGTGAAGTTAACCATGGCATCGTATTTCTGAATACGGTTGAACTGGAGGTCCATGAAGTAGTCGATGGAGTCGATGAAGGCAGCCGAGACCAGAATGAGGCTGATGCCGAAGGCGACGCCGATGATGGTATAGAGGGAGCGGCGTCGGCTGCGAAAAATGTTGCGCAGCGGGATCTTCCAAAGGGAAGACAGCCGTCTCAGGAAGGGGAAGATGCGTTCTAGCAGGAGTTTCCTGCCGGCGGCGGGAGCCGGGGCGCGCATGGCCTCCGACGGGGGAAGGCGGGACGCGGCATAGGCAGGAATAGCCCCACCTATCACGCAGGTGAGAATCCCGGCAAATAGCGCTTCTTCTATCGCCAGCCACTCTATCCACCCCATTCTCGTGCTGGTGTAAGGAAGCCCCAAGAAGCCGACATAGAGCCTGGTAACGACCTCTGAGAGCAGGTAGCCAGCCAGGGTTCCAGCGGCAGCGCCCACGATTCCGATGAGAAGGGCGAAGCTGAGGTAATGGACAAGGACCTGGCGGCGGGAGTAGCCCACCGCCCGCATAAGGCCGATCTGCGACCTCTGGTTGTGGACGATTCTGGTAAGCAAGATGTATGTCGCCAGCGCCCCCACGATGAGGAAGAGAAGGGGGAAGACCTCCGCCATCTCTCCGAACCCCTGCAGGTCCATACTAAGGGCGGCGTTGCTGGGCTGGTCTTCACGAGTAACTACGTCCATTACCACATAGGGCTCAAGTATATCCTCAGCCCTTTCGATTACGGCGGCCCTGTCTGCCCCCTCAGCAACTATTACGCAAAACTCGTTGATACCGAGCATCCCCGTAAGCTCGGTCGCTACATCCTGGGGGACGAAAAGGACTCCGAAGGTTTCGGGGGAGGCCAGTATTTCGTGCCGGCTCTTGGCAGGCCAGATGTACTCGGGGCTGGTGACGACTCCGGTGACCCTGTAGCTGATTTCCAGGCCGTCCACGGTAAGGGATACAGTGTCCTCAGGATTCAACTCGTGATGCTCGGCGAAGCTGTGCTCCACCAGCAGGACATCACCCTCGCCCTCCTGGAAGTACGAGCCTTCTTCTACCTTGACATCGTTGACGGAAGGGCGGGAATCGGAGGGCAGGGATATCACTCGAGCCAGCACCCTCTTCGCCTCGTCCCCGGGAAGGGTGATGGCCAGGTCGCTGTTTACCCTGCCGGTGACGGCCTCGACGCCCGGGATAGACTCTAACTCGTCGACGGCCTCCATCGGAGCCTGTACGACTTTGACGGTGAAATCGGCAAAGCGAAGCGTTTCGTAGGTGTAGTCATAGGAGGTTTTCAGATTACGGTAGCCGAGAAAGGAGGCTCCAAAGAGAGCAACCGCGAGGAAGATGACTGCGGCCACTGCGAGGAAAAGCCCCTTGGTAGCAGCGAGGTCTCGAAAGAGTTTACGCTGAAGCATACTCTTCGGCCTGTTCATGGTGCTCTACCACCTCAGGTCCTGGGGGTCGATGGGGGACTGGTTACGCTTGTCCTCAACTATCTGGCCGCTGCGCAGCCGAATAACCCTGTGGGCTATATCCCCGATAGCGGTATTGTGGGTGACGAGAAGCACAGTCTTGCGGCTAACCTCGTTTATCATTCTCATCGCGCTTAATACATGTTTTCCTGTCTCGAAATCCAGCTCGCCGGTGGGTTCATCGCAGAGTAGAATCGGAGGGTCCTTCGCTAGAGCCCTTGCTATGGCCACCCGCTGTTGCTCACCGCCGGAGAGCTCGCTAGGGTAGTGGTCGGCACGCTCCTTAAGGCCCACTACTTCGAGCACCTCCGAGGGGTCTCTGGGTACGTCGACCAGCTCAGCGGCGAACTCAACGTTTTCTCTGGCCGTCAGCGTTGGGATCAGGTTGAAAAACTGGAAAACGAAGCCGATGTGGTTGCGGCGATAATCCGTCAAGCCCTTCTCATCGAGCGCGGTTATCTCAATTCCATCCGCTGTGATCTTTCCTGAGCTCGGGAAATCGATGCCGCCAACCAGGTTCAGCAGTGTAGTCTTGCCCGAACCACTGGGCCCCAGGATAACGATGAATTCCCCTCTGATTATGTCAAGTGTTACGCCCGTTAGGGCTTTCACCTCCACCAGCCCCATCTGATATGAACGCGAAACATCCTCCAGTTGCAGCACGAAATCCCCTGCTTCTCCAGATGTTGATCTAGACATCTTGCTCCCTCCCAGAGCTTATGAACTTCTGTTCAAGAGCTGCCATCAGTTTTCCCCTGTCGTAGATATCGGGGCCAATAACGACCAGAAACATCAGGGCATCGAGGGTGAAGGCATAAAGCATGGCAACGCCCTCCGGCTCCTCCTCCCCTATCTCGGCAAAAAGTAGCGTCAAATAGTCGACAAAAGGATTGATCCACACCTGAAACTCGGAAGATAGCAAATCTTTCAGTTCCGGCTGCGTCGCGATTTGCCACATAAGGTGCACAGCCCTGGGATCCGCCTCAGCGGAATCGAGACAACTCTGGGCAAGGGCACGCAGCTTGTCGCGTGGCAGCGCATCGCTCTCCATTGTTTCGGCCACTGGCGTGAAAAGCTTCCCGGCGACACGGTCGATAAGTAGCTGGAATATCTCCTGCTTGGATTTGAAGTACCAGTAGAGGTTGCCCTTGCTGATTCCGGCCCGTTGGGCGATGGCATCCACGGTGACGCCGTGGTAGCCGCTATATGAGAAAAGCTCGGCTGCGGCGGTGAGTATCTGCCTGCGGCGCTGCGGTGGGATGTCTTTCCTCTTGAGCGGCGATTCCATTCTTGCTCGTTTGCTTATTGACCGACTGGTTGGTCAACAAAACCAGTATAGCATGTGGGACAGCGGGTTGTCAAATTGAACACCCTTGCCCCTTTTGTTCTTCTATGAATAGAAGTACAATTGCGATACCTGACCTGTAACAGCGGTTTTTCTATGTCATTTAGAACTCGCCTCATAGGCCTTCTCAGAAACAACAGTTTCGTATTCATGCTTGCCTTGGCCGTTGGCCTGGCATTTGGCAGGGGCGCGTCTTATACGGAGCCTGCGCTGGTGCCTGTGCTCGCCCTGATTATGACCGTTTCCATATGGGGTATATCTGCCAAGATATTCCTGGATTTGAAGAGAATACTGTTTCCTGTCCTGGTTGCCTTAGTACTGAACTACGTTGTCCTCAGCGGCACCTATATTGGGCTCTCATCGCTGACCATTAGCGATCCCGACCTGCGTACCGGCTTCGTGCTTATGGCTGCGGTGCCTCCTGCGGTCGCTGTGATCCCTCTGACCTACCTTTTAAGTGGTAATACCAGGTTCTCGCTGGTGGGAAACGTGGCTGCATACATTGCAGCGCTCGCTATTACCCCTGCGATCTGCATATTGTTCCTGGGGACCAACTTTATCGAGCCCGTGAGACTACTCGTAATACTCGCCGAACTGATAATAGCACCGCTCGTAATCTCGCAGATAATACGGCGTACGCGCATTATGTCGGCTGTGGAGAGATGGAGAGAGCCTGTGGTGAACTGGGGCTTCTTTCTGGTCATTTATACGATTGTTGGCTTGAACAGGGATACATTCCTGCAGGAACCAAACACGCTACTGCCCGTAGCTGCCATCGCTTTTGCTAGCACGTTCGTCCTTGCCGAGGTGATCAACCGTATTTCAAGGCTTCTGGGCGTGGAAAAGGCGGACAGGATCAGCCTTATGCTGTTGGGCTCCAGGAAGAATAATGGTATGGCGGGGGCCGTTGCCCTTATCTTCTTTGATGCCAGGGCTGCGATGCCTGCGGCGGTGGTGCTTGCGTTCTCCGTAATTCACTTCATCTGGCTGGCCTGGTGGGTCAAGAGGATGCGCTAGCTAGGCAGGGAGGGCGGGGGTATTTCGCGTAGCACGGTCAGCCCTCGCCGGAATTGACAACGTACGCCTGGGCGGTGCCTTGAGCTACCACGGTGCCATCCTTGAGGGTTATTTCAGCGGTTGTGGTCAAAAGCTTTCTCGTCTTCTTAACCAGCCTGGCAGTGACCACCATCGGCACTCCTACAGGGGCTGGCTGCCTGAACCTGACTTCCGCCTTGACGGTGACACCTTTTATCCTGGGGAAGTATGTGTACGCCATAGCCTCGTCGAGGATGGTGCTTATTATGCCGCCGTGTACGACCCCGTACCAGCCCTGGTAGAACTCGCTGATGGTGAACTCGCTTGTAGCCTCGTTGCCTTCCTGCCTGAACTTGAGCTTGAGCCCTACGGGGTTGTCCTCGCCGCAGCCAAAGCACGTGGGGAATAACTCCTGAGTGGTATCTATCGCTGAAAGCTTCTTCTCAAAGCTTAGCATCTTTGCTCTCCTTGTTCCCACTTCTGGCGCTAGGCCCATGATCTGACGTGTTTAGCAATGGCATCTATCGCCTCAAACAAGTCCAGCGAAGGCAGTTGGTAATCGGTCCTGATCCTGGTATACCCGTACTTGGGCTCAGGTTGAATCGCGATGCTACCCTTGAGGGCATTGGAATCAGCTTGCAACAGCTTATGCTTCAGTTGATAATCGAAGTTGAGTCTTTGAGCCAGGTACGGATCCCCCCTCCACTCAATGTCTACCGCCTTTCCCCAGAGAGGCGAGCTTTTCTTCTTGATCATCCTGGTCTTCTTTGCGTCTTGTCTCCCGGTCTGGCTGAGGCTCTTCACCAGATAGTCGAGGTGGTAATTGGTCCCATACTGGCTGGACACGCCCATAATACGTATGGAATCTATATTCCTATCCTCCACTGCAATAACACCCCCAGACTTATCTCCCCAGGATGGTTTTGGCATCCCTTGCTCCAGGTCGCTTCCCTTCTCCAGCGGGGATGCCTTCACTCCTATACCTTGAAGGTGCTGATGAAGCTCATCGAGCTTCTTCTGGCCACCCTTCTTACGCTTCCTCAAAGCCATAGGCAGCGCGACCGCTGCCACAACCGCCACGATAATGGGAAACAGTTCACCCAAGTCCATCAGCTTCCTCTTACCTCACCGTTTGGAATCGCTCCCCGGATATCGGATGACAAATGGCACCAGCGCCTATGATATACCACGGGGCGGAAGGGGGCAAGCACGGCAGGGGCGACCCGCCGGCTTGCCCTTACATGATTCTCCCCTGCACCCTACTCTGGAGCCATCCGGATGCTCAGATGTCTGGATGTCTAGATGTTCAAGATAGAGTCCTTCTCCTCGATGGGCAAGATTGGAGATCCTATGTGCTATAATCTGCACATACGGCTTGCTGGAAGCGACTGGTAAACGAAGGGTGATAACTTTGCAGCATGTTACGGGAGTTGAGGTTCTAAGAAGGTCCCTGATCTTCTCCAGCTTGAGCGAGGATGAGCTCGCTGAGCTGTCGCAGATCGCTATCGAGCGTAGCTTCAATCCAGGCGAGTTCGTATTCTGGGATGGGGATACTCCCCGCTGGTTCTACATCATAGCTGAAGGGAAGATAAAGGTTCTTAAACATTCTTCATCGGGGAAGGAGTTTATCATCGCCTTTTTCGGTCCTGGCGAGATGTTCGGCGAGGTTGCCGTTTTCGAAAACAAGCCCTATCCTGCTTCAGCCCAGGCTGTGGGCGAGACCAAAGTATTGGAGATCAAGAGAGAGGACTTCCTGGCTTTTCTCGCCGATCGCCCTGAGGTAGCCCTGAGGATTATCTATGTCCTGGGAGGGAGACTCAGGGATGCTCAGAGTCGTCTTAGGGACATCGCGGCAGAGAGGGTTGAGCAGCGAGTTGCCAGCATACTGCTTATGCTCTCTTCAAAGCTTGGCCCCGATCTCCCCTTCACTCGCCAGGAGATCGCCGACATGGCCGGGACCACCACCGAGACAGCGATCCGGGTCATGAGCCGCCTGAAAGATAGAGGCATTATTCGTTCCGTCAGGGGCAAGACGATCATTGTTGATGAGACCAAGCTCAGGTTATTAAGCGAGGGGCCGCCACAGGTGTAGAACCCCAGGCAAATGCTTGGCAGCGCTGCCCATCCTATATGTCTTCTCCCTTGGCAGCGTTGACTGATTATCGTGTTTATGGTACCTTCTTAGCCTATATGGTTGGCACTTCATTGGCTGGGTGCGCTTGCTTATGTCTGACCTAACAGAAGGGCTGCTTATCAGTGGTGTTGGTGCGGGGGCTATATTTGGCAGTCTCTCCATAATCATGTTCGTAATGATGGGGATAGAGCGCGTTTTTCGCGGTGATGGAGTGGCCCTGGAGGAGGCGGTGGCTGCAGGGGGTGCGGAGGCAGAGGTGGGAGAGGGGCCAAAAGACATGGTCGAGGTGGCTGCTATTGCACTGGCGCTTGCCTCGTACATGAAGGAGCGAGGCAAGGGGCTGGGAGGGCGGCCGGTCGCCATTGGCGGCGTGCATTGCCAAGTGGAGGTGGGAGACCTCTCTCGCTCGCCGGTTGCGGTGGTAGTGAACGGGGCGAGCTACTGGGCGAGCGTAGATGGTGAAGGATTACCGGTTACTGAACAAATTGCTCCAGGGCTTGGAACTCAGATGAGAGACACCCGGCGTGGCCGGAATTGGCGTTCAGCATATCCCCTTGCACAAGGAGTCTACTGGGATCGGCGGGGTTGGGGTGGGAGAGGGGGGTTGGGCGCGAAACGGCAATAGGACGTTTCGAAACATGCTATGGACTTAGGTAATCTGTCGGATCTTGCCGCTGGCTTCAAAGACCTATGGGCTGACCCCCGGATAGTAGTGATGGTACTCATCGGGGGTATGCTGATTTATCTGGGCATTGCCAAGGGATTTGAGCCTCTGCTGCTTCTCCCCATCGGAATGGGCATTATCCTTGTCAATCTGTATCCCCCTCTGATGGAAGGTGCCCTCGAGGGCAGGCCCGAGGGCATATTGGCATGGATATATAGTTACGGAATAAGGAATGGGATAATCCCTCTGCTCATCTTCTTGGGCGTGGGGGCCATGGCTGACTTCAGCCCGCTCCTTTCCAGACCTATCTCCTTTCTCTTTGGCGCCGCTGCCCAAATAGGTGTTTTCGTCGTCTTCCTCATCACCATAGCTACAGGATATTTTAACATAGAGGAGGCAGCCTGCATTGGCATAATCGGCGGTTCTGATGGGCCTCCTACCGTGTATATTACCGCTATTCTGGCACCTCAGTTGCTTGGGCCTATCACCCTGGCGGCCTATGCCTATATGGCACTGGTGCCTATCATCCAGCCTCCGATAGTCCGGCTGCTTACTACCAAGAAGGAGCGGGCCATATTGATGAAGCCGGAAAGTAGGGAGATCTCCAAGAGGGCAACGCTTGCTTTCCCTGTGTTGAGCTTTGTAATTGCTGCTGTGCTTGTCCCTGCGTCGGCACCCCTTATCGGTATGCTCATGTTTGGCAACCTGCTCAACGTCAGCGATGTTACCCATAGATTAGCGCGATCGGCGAGCACTGTGTTCATAGATGTTCTCACCTTTCTCCTCGGGCTATGTGTGGGGGCACTGATGTCCGCCGAGGTTTTCCTGAGGCCACAAACCCTGGCGATCATCGGGCTGGCGGCGCTGGCCTTCGCTTTGTCTACCGCGGGCGGCGTACTGATGGCTAAGTTCGTGAACCTATTCCGCAAGGAGCCTATAAACCCGCTGATTGGCGCTGCCGGGGTTTCTGCCGTTCCTATGGCCGCTAGAGTGGCACAGAAAATGGGGCAGGAAGCCAATCCTGCGAACTTCCTGTTGATGCATGCTATGGGGCCCAACATGGCTGGGGTTATTGCCACCTCGGTTGCCGCCGGCATATTCTTGCAGATGCTCTCATAGCCCTTAACGCTAACAGATCTTTTTTCTGCGCTTCATGGTGGATTGGCTCTACTTGACACGGCCTTCGTATCCTGCTATGGCGCCGTGCAGTAGTCGTATAAGCTAACCAGCGTTTCCTTTGCCATGAAAAGAGACCAATAGCATTTCTAGCGAGGAGGTATATGATGGAGAGCCAGGAGCTCTGCTGGATGAGTGCTACGGACTTGGCCAGGGCGATCAGGGAGAAGAAGCTTTCGCCGCTGGAGGTGGTGAGAAGTCTCCTCGAGCGCATAGAGGCTATCAATCCAAAGATCAATGCCTACGTAACGTTGACAGCCGATTCGGCTCTGGCCGAAGCGAAGCAGGCTGAGGATGCTCTGATGGGTGGTGGGGAGTTGGGGCCTCTTCACGGTGTGCCGGTATCTATCAAGGACATGGTCTTCACCAAGGGTGTGCGCACTACCATGGGCAGCAAGTTGTTCGAGAACTTCATCCCCGAGGAGGATGCTGTTCACGTTGCCCGGCTGAAAGAGGCAGGCGCGATCATGCTGGGCAAGACCAATATGCCGGAATTCGGCCTTAAGATACTGACCGACAACCTGGTCTTTGGCATCACGCGCAACCCCTGGGACTTGGAAAGGAGTCCAGGCGGCTCCAGCGGGGGTGCCGCTGCTGCTGTAGCTGCCGGGTTGGGCCCTCTAGCTGCCGGAACTGATGGCGGAGGCTCTATCCGCATTCCCTCCAGTTGCTGCGGCGTCTTCGGCATCAAGCCCCAATTAGGGCGTGTGCCCCGCTACCCGATCCTCCATGGATCTGAGATACTGGTCCACGAGGGGCCTATCGCCCGGACGGTCAGGGATGGAGCCCTGATGCTTGATGTCATGGCTGGGCCCCACTGGGGCGATGTTTACTCCATCCCGGCACCTGGGGTCAGCTTCGCTGAGTCTCTGCAGGGCGGCATAAGGGGACTGAAAATCGCATGGAGTCCCGACCTGGGCTACGCCGAGGTGGACCCCGAGGTTCGCGAGATCTGCGAGCGGGCTGCAGGGGAGTTCTCCCGGCTGGGAGCAGACGTGGAGGAGGCACACCCCGGGTTTGACAACCCGGAGTCCCATGAGTCAACGCTCTACGCGGTTGATCTCGTTGCGGTGCTTTCGTCGTTCGGGCAACCGGATGTGATAGCGAGCGAGTTGGACCCACTCACGGCTACGATTCTGCTTGTAGCACCCGAAATAAAGGCCACTGACTACGCCAAGGCTATGTTCGCCAGGCAGGAGCTTGCAGTCAAGATGGGCAAGTTTTTCCAGATTTACGACCTGCTTCTAACCCCCACCCTTGCCCTCCCTCCCCCCCCGCTGGACGTTCCCAACCCCGCCGATTTCTTGAAATGGCTCCCTTTCACCCTCGTTTTCAGCCTGACGGGTCAGCCGGCGGCTTCCGTTCCTGCTGGGTGGACCCAAGACGGCCTGCCCGTGGGGCTCCAGATTGTGGGCCGGCCTTATGACGAGGTCACTGTATTTAGAGCGGCAGCCGCCTTTGAGGAGGCCTGTCCCTGGGCGCAGGGGAAGCCACCTCTGGAGTAACTGCCGACTGGCTGGTACTCGGCACGAAGAAGCGAGCGTTCACCTTATGATTGCGGTCCGCTCTATTACCTTTGTAAAGCCCCTACCAGTACTTTTGTGCCGTTGTGTTGGCTTGGTGTTTTTGATATGATTTTCGTTGACTAGGGATTGACGTTGTCGGGTTATGGGCAGTAAAACAGATAAGAAGTACGTGGAGAAGACGAAGGAACAGTTCGTTGAGGACGTGGCAGCCCTGAACCAGCCCGTTGCAGGACTGAATAATTCAGAGGCGGGGAGCAAGTGGATGGAGGAGGCGGTGCGGGGGAGCGACGAACTGTCAAGAGGAATGTTGGAGACTGCTGCGACGGGGATATACCTCTTGCAGGATGGACGCTTCAAATATGTCAATCGCCTGTTCGAAGAGATATCGGGCTATAAAAGCGATGAACTTGTAGGTACATATTCTCTCGACTACGCTTACCCGGAAGATAGGGAGGCAGTCAGAGCGAAAGCTATAGAGGTTCTGAAGGGGCAGAGTAGCTTGCCCTATGAGTTCAGGTTGATAAGGAAGGATTTGGAGACTATCTGGGTTTTGGATAGGCTCACCTCCATCCAATATAAGGGAAAGCGGTCCGTGTTGGGAACGCTCATGGACATCACCGAAAGGAAGAGGATTGAGACGGAGGGCCTGGACTATACCAAGCAGATCGAGACGCTCTTCAATATTGGGGCCACAGTGAGCCAAACTCTGAACCTAACGGAGTTGTTGGATAGCGTTCTGGAGAAGGTGCTGGGGGTAATGGAGATAGAGGCGGGCGGGATATTCTTGCTTGATGAGCGGAACGATGAGCTGGTTCTCAGGACTTATAGGGGGGCGTCTCCGGGATTTGCTAAAAGGGTGGAGCGTCTGAGGGTTGGTGAGGGCTTTACAGGCCAAGCGGCCCTGTCGAGGAAACTACTCATAGTGGAGGATGTCGCGGCTGATCGCAGACTTAGGCGTGTAGGGGCAAAGAGAAAAGGCATTCGATCTCTTGCTGCTGTACCGATAATGGCGAAGGAGAAGCTTCTGGGAGTAATGGACGTTGGCAGCTACAGGCCTCGCAAATTTCCCGATCGAGAGGTGAAGTTGCTTGGTACCATAGCCAATCAAATAGGTATGGCAATCGATAACGCGCAGCTATATGAGCGAGCTCTGGAGCTCGCATTTACCGATGGTTTGACTGGCCTTTATAACCGTCGATATCTAATGGAGCAGATAGAGCGAGAGGTTAGCCGTGCCGAGAGAAGTAAACGCCCTCTATCGCTGATAATGATCGATTTGGACGAGCTCAAGGCGATAAACGACCGTTTTGGCCATCACGAGGGAGATGGTATTTTGAAGGGACTTGGAAGCATCATCAAAGTTAACACACGCGCCTCGGATGTTGCAGCTCGATGGGGAGGAGATGAGTTCATGTTACTCACGCCTGAGACCGGCAGCAAGAGCGCGCGCAAGATTAGCGAGAGGATCAGAGCTCAGGTGGAGAGGTATCGGACAAAGATAGATGGCAAGGAAGTGAGAATTAGCATAAGCATCGGCATAGCCTCTTATCCGGCTCATGCTTCTGAGGTCACCCAACTTCTTCAAAGGGTGGATGAGGCTATGTATAGTGCCAAAAGAGGTGGCAAAAACCAGCTTTACGTCTTTTCATACTAGAAAGGGGGTGCTTGGTATGGATATTGATGAGCTATTGTGCCGGATGGTAGAGAGAGGAGCGTCGGACCTACATCTGAGGGTGCCGAGCCCACCAGTGCTTCGCATCGATGGTGACCTGAGGCCTTTAGAAGACATGCCTGGCGTCACGCCCCAACATGCCAAAGAAGCACTTGAACATATAACCAACGAGACCCAGAGGGAGAAGTTCTACAGTGAGCTGGAGCTGGATCTGGCTTACAGTATCGCGGGGCTAGCTCGCTTCAGAGTCAGTGCCTTCTTTCAGCGAGGGACGATCAGCATCGCCGTCCGACAGGTATCGCTCAAACTGCCGTCCATAGAGGCGTTTGGACTGCCCTCTGTGTGTAAGGATCTAGCGCTCATGACAAAAGGCCTGGTACTGGTAACTGGCCCCACTGGAAGCGGTAAGTCCACCACTTTAGCTGCCATGATTAACCACCTGAATAAGAACAATACACGAAACGTGATCACCATCGAGGATCCGATTGAGTTCGTGTATCAAAATGACAAGTGCATAATTGCCCAGCGGGACCTCGGGGATGACTTCAGGTCCTTTTCTATTGCCTTGCGACACACTCTGCGGCAGGACCCTGACGTGATCCTTGTTGGGGAGATGCGGGATCTGGACACGATAGCTACGGCGATCACCGCTGCAGAGACAGGTCACTTGGTATTGAGCACAGTGCACACTGTGAACGCTCCCCAAACCATCGATCGCATAGTTGACGTTTTCCCCGCCCACCAACAGGACCAAATCAGATTTCAGCTATCGCTGGTTTTGGAAGGTGTACTCTCGCAGCTTCTCTTGCCTAGAGCCGGGGGCAAGGGAAGGGTAGCTGCCTTCGAGATCATGCTTGGCACTGACGCCATACGTAATCTCGTTCGGGATGGTAGAACCGACCAAATTCCCACCTATTTGCAGACTGGCAGGCAACATGGCATGCAGACCATGGACCAGGCTTTACAAGACCTTGTTAGGTCAGGTACAGTCACTACAGAAGAAGCATTGATGAGAAGCAGCAAGCCCGATGAGTTGCGCCACCTGCGTGTTTGAGGTAGCCGTTCGTCTATCCTGGTTTTGCCATAAAGTATCCTATGCCGGGTCTGGTGAGGATAAGCTGCGGGCAGCCAGGGTCTGCTTCTAGCTTCTGCCGCAAGCGTCTGATATGAACCCTAAGGCTGTCTACAGACCCGGGGTAATCGTCACCCCATACCTCCTCAGCAAGTCTGGAGTAGGTCGCCACATGACCCCCGTTCCTTATCAAGTAGTGAATGATATGAGCTTCGATGGCAGTGAGGGTTATTTCCTTTTTTCCGTTCACAAGCTGGCGGGTGGAGGGATTGAAGCACAGTGGGCCGAAGGAGATAGGTGACTCTTCGGCAAGACTGTTCCTGTCACGTACCCTGGCCTTTATCCGTGCCAGGAGTTCGCGCTGTCCACAGGGCTTGACTATATAATCGTCTGCACCCCACTCTAGCCCTTTAACTACACTGGCTTCCTCTGTCCTAGCGGTGAGGACAATAATGGGAACAGAGGAGAAGAGACGTGTCTGCTTCAACACCTCGAAGCCGCTTATATCTGGAAGCCCCAGATCAAGGATAATGATATGGGGGTCTTCACTTTCCGCCAACTCCATCCCCTTCTTTCCCAGGTGAGTGGATACTAACTGAGCCTCAGGCCAACCTAGCTGGAAGGCCAGGGAAACAGACTCTACAATCGCCGGGTCGTCTTCAATAATCAGCGCTTTCACAATCTCCCTCCGATTTCAAGGTGCTTCTTGATCCGAAAATGGATTCCAGGCCTTTTCCAGGATAGATTGGGGCATCGGCTCCAATCATGCCCGGAGCGGATGCTCCAGGCTCCCCTGTTCTTTACTATCGCCCAAGTCTTCCAGGGGCAATGAGAAGCCGAAGGTCGAGCCTTTGCCTGCACGGCTTCTTACCCATATCCGCCCTTTATGAAGCTCCACCAGTGTCTTACAGAGAGCCAGCCCCAGCCCAAGTCCGCTCAAGCGCTCCCTGTCACCTTCCAGACGGTGATAGGGGTTGAATATCCGCTGCTGCTCCTCCTCAGCTATCCCCGGCCCCGTATCCCGAACCCCCACTACCAGGCTACCGTCCTCTTGCTTGGCTCTTAGAGTGATCTCTCCTCCCACAGGGGTGAATTTGAAGGCATTGTTGAGCAGATTCAGCACAATCTGGCGCAACCTGCCCTTATCACACCAGACCAGGGGCAGTGAGGGGGGCAACCTCAATATCAGGGATTGCCCGCGACTCGAGGTTACTGAAGACACATCCTCAACCACCTCTTGAAACAGTTGCAACACGTCTACCTGCTCGGGCTTTATCTGGAGCATGCCTATCTCACCTCTTGCCAGGTCGAGGAGCTCATCGATCCTGGTGTTCAGGTTAGAGGCGCCCCGGTAAATGTTTTGGGCTACCCTCAGCAAAGTCTCATCCTTGAGCTCAGAAGTCAGTAGCTGACTTGACATCACCACGGGAGTGAGGGGGGTTTTTAGCTCATGCGCCAGCGCCCTGGTGAATTCCACTCTCCTCTTCATCTCCTCTTCCAACTGCTGGCGCAGCTTCTTTTCCTTCTCGTACAGCCTTTCCAGCTTCTCCTCCGCCCGCTTGCGCTCCGTGATGTCGCGGAAATTGACGACGATACCTCTGACAACCGGGTCATCGAGAAGGCTTTTGGCGAGGATTTCAAGAGTGTGCCACGAGCCGTCTTCGTGCTTAGCACATAGCTCGGTGTATCGAGTGATACCAGGATTCTGCACCAATTGGGAAAAGGCTTCAGTTGCTTTTGATACGTCCTCTGAGTGAATAAACCGGAACGGGTTCTCGGGAGCTCGATCTTCCGGTCTATATCCCATCACACGTTGAGCGGATGGACTTTGGTAGCGGATAGTCCCATCGCCATTCACAACCAAGATAGCCTCCAAGGAGTTTTCTATGAGCGACCTGAAGTATTCCTCCTTGGCTCGCAAGGCCTCCTGCGCCCGCTTGCGTTCAGTGATGTTCATTGCAGAGGCCATCAGGCAGATGGGTTCGCCGGCATCATCTTCAACCTTGCTTGCTAGTACGTGGACATCGAAGGTTGAGCCATCTGCTCTTAAGGCGACCAATTCTCCCTGCCAGATGCCCTTTCGCAGCAGCGCTCTCACTACACTTGCAGCCTTTCTTCGGTCCTGCCAGAATTCCACGGCGGGCTTTCCCATGGTTTCCTCGCTGCTATCGTACCCCCACATCTTGAGGAAAGAGGCGTTGACGTAGATCGTCTTGCCTTCGAGGTCGGCCATGGTGATGGCATTGAGCGACGACGCTATTGCCCAGTCCTTTATCCTCAACTCCTCGTCCACACGTTTTCGCTCAGTGATGTCGCGGTTGCTGGCCCGATACCCAAGGAACGCTCCCTCTTCATCGACCACCGGCTGGCAGGCATGTTCGATCCAGCGGGTCTCGCCGTCCCGCTGCCGGATGCGGAACTGCACTTCGTGCCTCCCTGGGGTTTCAGCAACGTCATGACGATGCTCGGCCCAGATCTCCCCATCCTCAGGTAGAATGACCTCAGTCAACAAACCGGGATGGTCCATAAACTCCTTGACCGAATAACCGGTGAGCCGCTCACATGCCAGCGAAACATACTGCAAGGTACCATCGGGATTCTCCCAGGATTCCCAGTCGTAGGTGAAATCTGCCGCAGTACGATAGCGTTGTTCTGCTTCGCGCAGCGTCTTCTCAGTCTTCCGGTGCTCAACGATCTCCTGTTGAAGTTGTTCGTTCGCATGCTCCAGCTCGGCGGTGCGTTCCTCCACCAGCTCCTCAAGGTGCTGGCGGTACTTGTTCAACTCCTCCTCCGCCTGCTTGCGCTCGGTGATGTTGCCGACTACAATCCCGAGCCCGTTTCCTGCCTTGAATGCCTTAACCATCAGGCGTATGTCTCCGAGCTTCGGATGTAGCACAATGTCGTCGGCAATGAATGGGTCTCCCGTTCTCATAACATTGAGATACTTATCGTATCGTCCTGACTCTCTTATGCCGGGGATAAGCTGCAGGATGTTCTTTCCAATACCGGCTCTTGCAGCCTCTTCTGATAGACCAACCAATCTTTGCCCCGCAGGGTTTATGCCCACAAGATCAAGGTTTTCATCGAACAAGACGAAGCCGTCTGTGGATACGTCTACAAAGGCGCTCAATCCATTCTTCCACTCTTTGAATATCTGAGCATTACTCTGGCGGGGTTTACTTCGTGGGGCTACGCTGCTCTCAGCCATCTCTCGCCTCCGCAGATGCGCTATTATCTGGCAGGACGAGTGCCGTTTCCTAGATTGACCGCACCCATGCCTGTACAAAGGTCTGCCCCTCAGCGGGAGCAGAGCAAAAAGTGAAAAACACACTCCACGAATTGGGCGTATGTTGGTCAACGGTATCCTGACCTTTGATGCAAATGGCCTAAGGTCGCGGCTGACCAGATGAGATTGTACAACAATTGACATTAAGAAAAGATTAAGGAGCTATTAAGGAGAGATTACGAAGAGATTACAAAAAGATTACAAAAGGATTACAATTCAGGTTCATAGTCTTTGGCGCGGTTTCGCATCCCCTGGATGGAGGGGCTAAGATACACCCCTCATCCTTCGACCCTCTCCCGTTCGGCTGAGCGTTCGACCGAGCTCACGCCGAGGGCTCACAGCCGAAGCCTTCAAGGGAGAGGAATACGCAATCCTCCCTCCCCCTTCGGGCTGAGCCTCAGGACGAAGCCTGGCGGGAGTTAGAGGGAGGGGGGATCAAAAGGGAAGCTTCTCGTTGTAATAGCTTGACAAATGGGAATAAATCGGCTAAGAAAGTAGCGGGCGAAATTCACAGTCGATAACTATCTCGTTCCCACTTCTCGCTCTGCTCCCACTGAGGGGCAGACCTTTGTACAGGCATGGGTGCGGTCAATCTAGGAAACGGCACTCGTCCTGCCGAACAATACCCTATCGATCCTGTGCAGTAACGTCCACGCTATTAGGACATGGACTGGCAAGTCCTTTGAAAAGATCAAATACCCGAACTCTTGAGTCAGTCAAGGAGGGGAGATGAGAGAAACGGGGATCGATATTGTAGGCGATCTTCCCGGGGGCACGCATCTCTGTCTGTTTTACCAGACCACAGGAGATTTGATTGATATTGTGGTGCCCTACTTCAAGGCAGGACTGCGAAACAACGAACTCTGCATGTGGGTTACTTCAGAGCCTTTAGGAGTTGAAGACGCAAAGGCAGCATTGGGGAAGGCAGTACGGAATCTGGACGATTACATTGACAAGGGTCAGATAGAGATACTCGACGCCAGTGACTGGTACACGAAATCAGGGAAATTCGAGCCAGACAGGGTCTTGCAGGGATGGGTGGAAAAAGAGCAACAAGCTATAGAAAGAGGGTTTGATGGGCTTCGCATTGCCAGCGATACTTTTTGGCTTGAGGAAAGGCGTTGGAGAGAATTCGCTGATTATGAAGCAGAGCTGGACAATATCATCGGCAACTATCGGATGCTTGCCATTTGTTCCTATTCTCTTGCTAGGTGCGTAGCACCGGATGTGATAGACGTGGTCAACAACCATCGGTACGCCCTTATTCGCCGGGAGGGTGAATGGGTAGTTGTTGAAAGTGGCCAGCGCAGGCGGGTGGAGGAGCAGTTGAGGATAAAGGATGAAGCCATAGCATCATCCATCAACGCAATTGCGCTCGGCGATCTCGAAGGTAATGTGACATACGTGAACAGCTCTTTTCTTAACCTATGGGGATATGATGAAGAAGAGGTTTTGGGAAGACCCATCACAAACTTCTGGAAGATAGAAAGGGAGGCTTTAGCACTACTAGAAGCGTTGCGTGAAACGCACGGTTGGAAAGGTGAACTGGCCGCTAGGAGAAAGGATGGCTCAACTTTCGACGTCTATCTAGTAGCAAGCACGGTTCAAGATGAGTCTGGCACCCCCATTTGCTTTATGGCCGATTTCGTCGACATCACCGAGCGCAAGCGGGCGGAGAAGAAGCTGGAAAGGCTGTACGAGAAGGAAAAGAAGTTGCGCCAGCAGTTGGAAGAGGAGATGAAGAGGAGAGTAGAACTCACCGGATCACTGGCGCATGAGTTGAAGACACCGCTCACTCCCGTGGTGATGTCAAGCCAGGTACTGGCTTCTGAGCTCAAAGATGAGACTTTGCTGAGATTGGCCAGAAACATTAGCCGGGGCGCCTCTAACCTGAACAGCAGGATTGATGAGCTCCTCGACCTGGCAAAAGGCGAGATAGGGATGCTCCAGATAAAGCCCGAACAGGTAGACGTGTTGCAACAGCTTCAAGAGGTGGTTGAGGATGTGTCTCCAGTAATCTCGAGTCGCGGGCAATCCCTGATCTTGAAGTTGCCCCCCTCACTGCCCCTGGTCTGGTGTGATAGGGCCAGGTTGCACCAGATTATGCTGAATCTGCTCAACAACGCCCTCAAATTCACCCCTGCGGGAGGAAGGATCACTCTAAGAGCCAAGCAAGAGCATGGGAACCTGGTAGTGGAGGTTAAGGATACAGGTCTGGGGATAGCTGAGGAGGAGCAGCAGCGGATATTTGAGCCCTATCGCCGTAGGGAGAGTGATAGGGAGCGCCTGAGCGGACTTGGGCTGGGCCTGGCTCTCTGCAATATACTGGTGGAGCTTCATGGGGGACGGATATGGGTAAGAAGCCATGCAGGCAAAGGCTCGACCTTCGGCTTCTCATTGCCCCTGGAGGGTCCCAGCCAGTAGCAAACCCTGATGGGCAGGCCTGCGGAACCATGAACGGCCCTTCGACAGGCCTGTCCCGAGTTAATCGAGGGGCTCAGGGCGAACAGAAGAAAGCGCATTTTCGGAACAAGAAGGTCTTGAGATAAGAGGGAGATCGTGAAAGCGCTGATTATTGAAGATGACCCGGAGGTCGTAGAATGTGTTTCCCTGGCTCTTCAGATACGCTGGCCTGAGGCTCAGCTAGTATCCACTCACCTGGGAAGGAAAGGGATAGAGTTGGTGGAGAGCGAAGACCCCGATGTCATCATCCTCGATCTAGGGCTTCCAGATATAAGCGGCTTCGAGGTGTTAAGGGAGGTCCGCTTCTTCTCCCATGTACCCATTATTATCCTCACCGTTAAGGAAGAGGAAGCCGATACAGTTAGGGGGCTTGAGTGGGGAGCAGACGATTACATAGTCAAGCCCTGTGGACAGCTCGAGCTCCTGGCACGGATAAAGGCGAGGATGCGCGACAAGGACCGTTTTGCTGAAGAGGTACCCCTCACTCTGGGCTCACTGTGCTTTAATCCCCTCACACGCCAGCTTTTGTATGGGGAAAAGGAGATAAACCTCACTGCCATCGAAGCTCATATTATTCACTGCCTGATGAGAATGGGAGGTCGTGTGGCGACCTATTCCAGCCTTGCCGAGGAGGTATGGGGTGAAGATTACCCCGGGTCTGTAGACAGCCTCAGGTTTCATATCAGGCGTCTGCGAGAGAAACTGGAGGCAGACCGCAGCCGCCCCCAGCTTCTTCTCACCAAAGAAGGCATAGGATACTTCCTGGCGAAACCAGGATAGAATGACAGAAGGCAATAGTCTTGTTGCCTTGGCAGTTATTCGCCTCTCTGCCGAGATCAAGCTCCTGTAGCAACGTTGCGCTAGGCGCCTGGATATGCACTGGAAAGCCACCGTTGCAGAGTACCCCGTTGCACGCCCGTGATGTCGTCCACCTGGCTATCTTTGGGAGCGATGCGCCAGCAATTTGACCATTTTCCATGATAGGATAGGCCCCTAAACCCTAAATACGATGGGAAAGTATTCAAAGAAAGCCCTGGTCAGGCCGTATTCTATATTCATTAGCGACATTTGACAATCGTGCGGATGGCGCAATGTAAATTTGTTATGGCTTGAAGGACGATGGCCGGTGAAGGTAAATTCATATCGGCGAATTTCCGTCTCCCCTGCCATATGCACCCTCAGAGACGCCCTCATATTTCCAGGCAAGCAATGTTTCATTCTACCATACTGCAGAGCATGGCGCCGATCTTTCCCTGGGCCACGGGTCCTGACCAAACCCCTCGACTTTACGTATTTTGTATACTCGCCTCTTGACAGAACGCTAATGTTGGACTACAATTATACTCCAGTCGTAGTATCATGCAGGACAAGGTTACCATCAAGATTCCCCGGGAGCTCTACCGAAGGCTGAGCCAGATGATAGCAGGCACTGGCTTCTCTAGTGTCAATGAATTCATCGTCTTCGTGATGCGAACTCTGGCCTCCAGCGGTGAGATCAAGGATGAGGACAGGCTAACTGCTGAAGAAGTGAGGGCCATAAGGGAGAGGCTCCAGAGACTCGGCTATCTTAAGGAGGAGGAATGAGCACGGAACAGGAGGGCAAAGCTGTACACATACGAAGCGGGTTATATGACAGGATAGATGAGAGAGCGAAAGCCACAGGTTTCGGCTCAGTCGACGAATATGTCACGTTCGTCCTCGAGGAGGTGCTCAAGGACGACGAAGAGGAAGACAGGGTTGCTTTCAGCAAAGAAGAGGAGGAGGAAGTGAAGAAAAGGTTGAGGGCGCTGGGCTACCTGGACTAGCGATTCTCGGCATAGAGAAAATGGAACTGACCTCAACACTATTTGTGGTAGTCGTCTTTATCGCTCTGCTGTGCCAGTACATGAGCGTTTCGATGGGGGTGGGATATGGCACTGCGCTAACCCCGGTGCTCCTGATCATAGGTTTCGCGCCGCTACAGATCGTTCCCGTTGTTCTATTGAGCCAGCTCGCGGGAGGGGTAGTCGGGGGGCTTGTTCACCATCGAGTGGGAAACATACATCTGGATTTCAAGCGAGATGAGAAGCTGATAAAGGAGCGCCTGCGCGGGCTGGGTTATCTACCAAGGTCTACTGATGCGAAAGTTATTTTTGTTCTCGTCATCTTTGGAGTAGCAGGTGTTCTGGCAGGGGTGCTTACCGCGGTAAACATTCCGAGGGTAGCCCTTGAGACCTACATCGGGGTGCTGGTCCTCGCTATCGGATTGACCGTTCTGTTCCGACGGAAGAGCAACCGTGGCTTTTCCTGGAAGGGCATCGCTGGCCTCGGGGTACTGGGAGCGTTCAATAAGGGGATTAGCGGGGCGGGATATGTACCACTGGTGACCGGCGGGCAGATTGTCATCGGGCGGGAAGTGAAGAGCTCGGTTGGCAGCACCACCGTGGCGGTAGCGATACTGTGCGCGGTGGGCTTCCTGACCTATCTGCTAGTTGAAGGAGACGTCTACTGGAGGCTGGCCGCAGCTGCTACCATAGGCTCGGTAGTCGCGGCTCCATTTGCTGCCCTGACCGTGAAAAGGGTGGGCACTGAGAAACTGAAGTATGTCATAGGGCTGGCGACCATTTTGCTCGGAGCCCTGACCTTGGTGAGAACGTTCGCGTTGTAGCAGGAGGAAACCCATGCTCGACCTGAAGGACCTTGAGAATCGAACGATATACATAGTGAGGGAGGCGTACGCGGAGTTCAAGAAGCCGGCGGTCCTCTGGAGCATGGGGAAGGACAGCACCACCATGCTCTGGCTGTGCAGGAAAGCCTTCTTCGGCAAGATACCCTTCCCAGCAATTCACATCGATACCGGATACAAATTCAAGCAGATGTACCAATTCAGGGACAGGATCGCGAAGGAGTGGGGACTTGATCTACTGGTGGCGCGCAACGAGAAGGCAATCGAAGAAGGAATGAATCCTGAGGACGGAAAACTCGATTGCTGCACCAGACTGAAGACCGAGGCCCTGAAGGACTTTGTGGAGAAGAACGGCTTCGATGCCCTTATCCTGGCCATACGGAGGGATGAGCACGGCATCAGAGCAAAGGAGCGGTATTTCTCTCCCCGGGACGAGAACTTCAAATGGGACTACAAGGACCAGCCGCTGGAGATGTGGGACCAGTTCCAAGGCCTGGTGGGAGAAGGCACTCATATGAGGGTTCATCCCATCCTGCACTGGCGCGAGCTGGATGTCTGGGAATACGTCAGAATGGAGGGCATCCCCATCAACCCGATGTATCTCGCCAAGAACGGCAAAAGGTACCGCAGCCTGGGCTGCGAGCCCTGTACCGCGCCCATCGATTCTACCGCGTCAAGCATAGACGAGGTTGTCGAGGAGCTGCGTACAACAAAAATCGCTGAGCGCTCTGGCAGGGCCCAGGACAAGGAGAAGACATTTACCATGCAGAAACTCCGTGCTCTGGGCTATATGTAGTGAGCAGCTTCAGCACCCGACCCGGTGTATACTGGCAGGAAAGGCAGAATGAACCTTAGCGTCGTCATCGTTGGCCACATAGACCACGGCAAGTCTACCCTGATAGGGAGGCTTCTCTACGACTCAGAGGCGCTTCCCGAGGAGAAGATGGCCGAGATCCAGAAGGTCATCGAAGAGTATAAGAAGAGGTTCGAGTTCGCCTACTTCCTCGATTCCTACGAGGAGGAGCTGAAGGAGGAGCGGACCATAGACACGACTCGCGTTCTGTTCAAAGGGAGGAACTACTACACCATCGTGGACGTCCCTGGCCACAGGGAGTTCATAAAGAACATGCTTTCCGGAGCCTCCCACGCCCAGGTTGGCATCCTGGTGGTCTCCGCTCCCAATGGGGTTGAGGAGCAGACCAGAAGACATACTTTTCTTCTGCACATGCTGGGAATTAAGCAGATTGTAGCGGCCATCAACAAGATGGACCTAATGGACTACGAGGAAAACACCTTCCAGAAGGTTAAAGAGGAAACCTCGCAGCTTGCCTCCTCCCTGGGTTATACTGATGTAAGATTCATACCCATCTCCGCCCTGGAGGGCGATAACGTATATAAGCCTTCGGGAAGGATGGAATGGTATCAAGGGCCTACGCTGCTCCAGGTTCTCGATGAAATAGAGCCCGAGGAGGTAGGTGAGAAGCCCCTCAGATTCGTCGTCCAGGACACCTATGCGGTAGGCTCCGAGAGGGTGACAGCTGGGCGGGTGGAATCGGGAAACCTGAGGGTGGGCGACGAGCTTGTCTTCCAGCCGTCGGGAGTGCAGGCGAGAGCGGAGAGAATAGAGGTTTTCCCTGGGGAAGTAGAAGAGGCAAGGACGGGGGACAGCATCGGCATCGTCCTGGACAACGAAGTGGGTAGAGGAAATGTCGGGGGACACCTGGAGAATGCCCCCACCCCGACCGAAAGCTTCCTGGGCGAGGTTGTTCTTCTTGAAGGGAGGTTGAGTCGGGGGGACAGGTTGGAGGTGACATGCGGCACCAAAAGGACAGTGTGCCTGGTGAAGCAAATCAGGGAAAGGATAAGCTCGGAGACGGGTGAGGTGATGGAAAAAAACCCGGAGCAGATACGTGAGAACGAGGCAGCCACCATCATCTTCGAAACCGAGCCCCTTGTTGTCGAGAGGTTCTCCGACATACCGGAACTGGGCAGGTTTGTGCTGGCAAGAGACGGCAGGAACATCGGTGCCGGCGTCGTCCTCGAAACCCATGTGTAGCTGACAGCTGCGAAGTCGCATTTCTCTCTGGCTGCCGAAGGCTCACTGCTGATAGCCCAACAGGGAGACGTAGATGATTTTCGTTCTGGGAATTGACGCCGCTACATGGACCGTCATAAGGCCGAATCTAGACAGGCTTCCCAGCTTCAGGAGGCTGTGCGAAGTTGGGAAATGTAAGCAACTGGTGCTCAAGGAGAAGCCCATATCCCCCTCCATCTGGTGTGGCATGTTTTGCGGCAAGACCTTCGAGGAGCATGGCCATGATAGCTTCGCCCTTGGAGGCAACATTGTCCGAAGGGAAGATATCAAGGTCGATTTCATCTGGGACATCCTGCACCGGGAAGGTAGGAACGTGAAGGCGCTCAATGTCCCCTTCGTGGTCCCACCTTACTCCTTCGGGGTTGACTTCAGGCCAGCAGGCTTCGGGCTACCGACGAACGAAAAGGAGTGGCAGGAGGAGCTTGAGAGAGTCACCAAGAAGACGAAAGAGCTCTTGGCGGAAAGGCCCGATATTCTCATATCCTGCTATACCCTTCTCGACCGCGTCCAACACTTCCATTGGGGCGAGGACTGTGTCTTGGAATGGTATGAACAGGTGGACAGCAAGATTGGGGAGCTAATCTTCGGCAGCGGCTTTATGGATGACAAGAATAACAGTCTGATCGTCATCTCCGACCACGGCTTCTGCTCGTTCGGCGAAGCCAAAATACAGACGCTGCCGCTCAAATCCGAGGCGGGAGAGCTCAAGGGCGACCATCACGAAAACGCCTTACTCATGACCGTGAACATGGATTACCCCATTGACCAGCCCCAGGACGTATTCTTCGCCATAAGAGAGAAGTTTCAGATCGTGTGAGAACTCGGAAGCTCTCTGATTTGAATGGGTGCTGTCACTGGGATGTTACTGTTTGTTGATCGTTGTTTGCAAAATCTGACGAGGCAAGCGCTCCCCCCTTTACAATATGGATTTTGGGGGCTAAAATAGCTTCGACCCTGGGCGGTTAGCTCAGTGGTGAGAGCGCTTGCTTCACACACAAGCGCTCCCCTTTTAGCTTCGCAACACCCAAAACTAGCTTCGAAAAAACCCGACGAAGCAAGCGCCCCCCTTTCTTGCCCGTCGGTGTCATTTGGCCTAATAGTAGCTCCACTATCCAATCAACTATGGTTGAGGCCTCACTTGAGCGAGTTGTTTTCATTGTTATCCTCGCATAGCGTGTCTCGTAGCACAATGTCGGCACATTTATTGATGGGGACTGGCGTTGTTCTAGGCACAAGATTAACACCATGGTTTTGTAAAAGCAACCCATGCCCTACTCTTTTGGAAGCAGGGTCATACGTATGTTGAAGAAACATTGCATAATGTTTCCCGCATTTGAAGGAAGACAAGCGCCTGTTCTACGAGGCGTACTAAGATGACTTGTTTTGGAGCGGATGCGTGGCCGGATGTTACTCCACGCCGACTGGATTGCACAAAATGGACTTTTGTTTAACGTTTTGAGTATATCTGAAGTTCCGACCAAAGCGAGGAATTTGGGTGAGGGCATAGCCCAAACCAGATATACTCTGTTAAGTGGGTGCGTTAGCTCCGAGCAACCCGAAGGGTTGCGAAGAGTCGTGGACAGACCCATAACCTGTTCATTTTGTCAGTGCAGATGATTTAACTATGGCAACATAATCAATCCAAATTTTCCCCCACTGAGGTTGATTAAATATTCTATATTCCATTGACTCTATCACTCGACACTTGAAATTTAACGAAAACCATTGATATTTATTTGGTTTGTGGAAACTGATACCTCGAGTAATCTTAGTGGCATAACCTCCACCCGCTACATCAAGTACCAACATAGGATTTGTTGATGAATTATCATCTGTTTTCATCCTAAAGAATACTACATGGTCGCCAAGTTCTGGTAACGCTTCATAAGGGCCAAAAATAACATGGCCACGTAACTCCGATAAATCAGCAAACCAAGCTTTACCATTAGATGCATCCTTATCTTCAACTTCATAACCAAGTCTATGAAGTAATTCTTCTGCTTGATACAATTTACAGCATTTCTCTCTTATCTCTTTTTCTGAGATATCCTCATAATATTCTTGTTTTAGGCTCTTTCTTACCTCCATAAACCTCTCTCTTTCTTTTTTCACCACCTTCTTCTTCAATTCTTTGGTCAATTGCTTATAACTTTCATACTCAATTCTATCAAGACCTTCTAAATCAGCGGGGAGCCTTGTACCTTTCTCATGGATAATATAATAGGGCTTTCTTGCTCCCCTTGCGACCCCTAGCTCCAAGCAAACATTTGGATTACTATTTGTAACATCATAGATGCCAAATTGGGTTGTAAGTATTCTTTCTTCAATCTTTTCTAAAATATGCTTTTGTCTAACTTCCATGTCTGAATAATACGCTTTTAATCTACTCCCTTTAAAAGCTTCTTCAATAACTTCTCTAAGATCATCCCTCTTCTGCTTGCTAAACTCATGCGCAACAAAATAATGGTATTCTTGCATTTTCATATCCTCCGTCCACGATTTCACTTAATAGCTATATAGACGAACTCTGAGTTCGCCTAATCGGCCATTCTGGGCGGAATTGTAGCATTTACGACAATGACCGTCAAAGTTAGTGTGGTAGCTCGCAACCTATTGAGGAGAGGGGCTCCAGACCCGCCGGAATCTCACGTCAGTCATGGTTAAATAAACCGCCCGATTGTATTGCCCAGTCAATGATATGTACGGGTCCAAAAACCGAAATAAGGCACCAGGACTATTCTGATGTCCATCATAGATGACTAGCGGACAAGAAGAAGCCTCTCCTGTGGCATTTCGTGCTCTCCGCCTCGCTCACGTAGACCACAGGTACGAAACGCAAATTGAGCGGAAGAGAGTTATAGCAGAAATGGCATCTTTCCATCGGTTTTCTTTCCTCCACAAACGGCCCCAGACGACTATTGCTCTCCAGATATACTTGAGAGCTTTGCCTCGTTCTCCCTGGTAGGCAAAGGCTACGCCCAAATTGCGGCATGCTTGGGCGTACTCGTGTGACCAGCCGAGAGTAGCAGCCATATAACAACACTTTTCATGCAGGCGGATAGCTTGCTTAGGATCTTTCAACCGGGTATATGCTAAGCCTATGATATTGTTCGCCTGGACAAGACCTCTCAGGTCTCCGATTTCATCCATAATCCGTTCGCTGACCAACGTAAAACCTAAAGCCCTGTGTAATAGGGTTACTTCATCAGCTTTCAAAGGCAAAGTAATGGCCTTTCTGTAACCGAGCGTCCTAATAACCCTAGCTGGATCCTCGCTTCGTCGTAGGTAAACATGTCCGATGTTATGCCACGCTGCGCTGAAGGTGTCCAACAGATTGGTATTGTTCACAGACCTATCTTTACATAGTTGAAGTGCCCAGAGTGCCATCGCCTCTGCTTTACTAACCACCTCGCCTATATCAGCCTCGTTGCCCTCAATCTCCGTTGGACAACCAAGAAACTGAGTTCTCAGTATCGCCCAAGCTCTTTCTGAATATTGCTGAGCTGTATCGAAGTCATTCATTCTGCGGTTATACAAGAGCCCTAGCGAGCTATAGATTCTTACTTGCCCTAATTTATCTGCTCTATTCTCGTATTCTCGGAGGCTTCTTTCATATGATTCCTTAGATCGCAAGGCATCGTCTGCCCGATTGCGCTGGTAGTGACACCAACCCATACGCCTTTCTATGTCAGGATACAAATGGCCATTATCGGCCGTCTTGGCCTTGTTCAGATATTTTATGGCGATCTCCCATTGTCTGCTTGCAACTGCCAATTCCGCTATTATCAAATGTTTCATACATCTGTCGACGCCATTCGCCCACTCTACCATCAACCTTATGGTGCTACATGGGTCCTCGCTTGAGTCCATCGAGCTATGCAATTCATTATTGTCAAGAGTCCAAAAACGGGATGTCTCCTTTTCATTCAATTGCCTTGCTAGGTCTAAGACAAATCTGCGTGTTGGGCAGATAATCTTGATTCCGTTCTTGCTGCCATGCTTCTCTACTGTCCTAACTATGATGCTATCTGAATTGAACGTTTCCCAGTTTCGGTCCAGTTCACTTCTCTTCGCCTCCCGCTGTTTTTCCCTAAAGACTTGCCTGTTGGATAGCACACACGCGGCTTTTGAAGAATGCTTCACCCAGAAGACTCGGTGTGGCACAGGAGTTACTTGAGCTACCAATACAGGATAGATGTCAATATCTCCGGCAGCACTATAGCCTAAGAAGATTACCGCATATTTCTCAAGGAGCTGCTGGAGCACCGTCTTCTTGGCATCGGGCAATTTCCCGATGCGGCTAAGCATAGTTGTGACAGTGCCAAGCGTATTTCTATTAGGGAAGCGAATATCTCTAAAGCTTCCGTGAATCTTGAAAATAGACCCTCGGAATGCAGGTACCTTGTTCCTCAGAAGGGAATTGAATTCAGCGTCCTCAATATACAACCCCCTAGGCTCTTGCTGACATGCCTTCTCGATCAGACTGTCGTAGTTAGGGGTAACAATAACATTGCCCCGCTCTAGGGCCTTCGCAAGGAATTTGTGTATCACATTAGGGCCAATTTCATCATTTGCCAGCACCAAATCGAGTTTTTCTAGCAGACGATCTCCGAGGCGCTCATACACGATCTGACAGACTTCCTCCAGCCCTAATCTGGAGGCAGATTTCCGCAGAGTCGTCTGAACTTTTGTAGGCTCCTCTTTGCAGAACGCCTCAACCAGCCATGTCTTTAAGCTACGTCCCGTAGGTAGCCTTGACGGTGGGTCATTTGAAATACCTGATCCAATGAATAAGAGAGCACGACCGCCCGCTACAACGTCTGCGACTTCTCTCACTACTTCGTCATACAGAGAGTTCTTCTTCATAAAGGGACACACTGTTCTCCTGCCCAGTATCTGATGGGTGAGCCCGAGCGACACTTCCTAACCCGAAGTATAAGACAAACATTGCGAAACTGTCATCCTCTGATACTGAGGGGAGCTGTTATCTAGCATTACTCAGGTAAAGGTTATTGAGGGCATTGCACTCTTCACCAACCCGTTGCAGAAAGGCCGTAGTAGCCGCACGCGTCAGACATCAGGGGCCATGGATGTCACAAAAGCGAGGATTGTTGCCTAGTGGCCCTCGCATTCAGCCCTGAATTTACCCCCCGCGCCGTGGGGCAGGTGCCGCGCGGGGGCGTTTTTCTCTCGACCGTATCTGAAAAGCCTCGGGTTTTGGCACAAACAGATAGGGGTCTTGGTGGCGAGGTCTGTCAAGTGCTGGTAGCTGGCGATGCTGAGCCTGCTTAGCGCGAGAATAGGGCTATATTCGGCTTGAAGAAACCGAGTCGGCCTTTGCATGGGATAGGGATATCGTATGCCATGGGGTTGGCGAGCATTAGGCCGTAGCGACCAACAAACCAGGGGCTTGAGCTTTTGGTGACACAGTTGATAATGTCCACCTCTCCTACAATGCCAGAGAACCTGCGTTTAGTCCAAGACATGAGGAGATCTTCGACAGCTTCAACCATGTCGTCGCTGAGTAGACGTTTGGCAGTGATGTAGCGTAGGGCAGTACTGTCAATTTTGTATCCGGCGTGGACGTAGATTCGCCCGCAGAAATCGGTGCGCTAGTCGCGGTTTTCGACGTCTTTCAGGGCATTGACTATGAGCCAAGCCCACGGTTGCCTGATACTGAGCGCTTTAATGTGTCCTCCTTGACAACGCTTAGTGCGAGGGAGCTGGGAGTTGGTCAGCGGCAGAGCAGTGCTAGGCGTAATGCGATCATGCTTTGGTGGAGCTTATGAACCAATACAACCGTAAGTAGCCAAACCTTCCTGTTCTAGGTGGTCTCTCACCTAGACCCCAGCAGTGGTTCTTGTATTCCTCTTCCAATTCGGGATTGTCCTGCGGTGGATACCCGAAGACTTCGGTTATTGCTCTGTTTGTGTCACCACCGTGTTTATACTTGTTGCTACAGTGGGAATCCAGGTCATTGTCAACGTAACCGACAAATCTACTGGGTCAAAGAGTAGCTCCCCATTTAGGACGAAAGGTAAAACCAGGACCTTCGAGAAGACCTTCGCACTGCTTTTTTGATCCATCGCCCGCACACAGCAAAACGAGCAATTGTTGACTGATCCCATGGGGAAATCCGCAGCACTGTGCTAGTCCGAGCGAATATGGCTCGCTGTGTGCCACGCATTCGGCCCCGCACTGCCTCACTCGGGATAGTAGTGATTATTGATGTTTCCTGCCGGATCCTCTGCAGTGGGCTTGTCCGGAAGAATGAACCAGATTCTATTTGGTTTGCCTGCTCCTACGGCAGCGTTCTTGTGGCCCTCCTCGAACAGCCACGTCATAAGCTCCTGAGGGCTGTAAGACGTGGGGTGGTCAACGAAGCATTTGTATTGGAAGCCAATATTTCTGGGATGGCGTATAACAGCACGCCATTTTCCCCCACGAGCCTTCTTAAACCAATATACTCTATTGACCATCATTCCGTCATCATTGCGGGCGTGCATGACTCCGAATTTGAATTCAGGTGGTTTCATTTTGGAGGAGCTCGGCAGCATTACCTCAAAGTCTTCCGTGGTGTTCCACCGTACCCATCGTTGCCAGGCCCATCCTAAGAACCCCAATATTACGCCGGTACTCACACCCGAAAGTAACCAATAAATAGCTCCGCTATCCACTCTAGAATACCTCCTGCTGGTTAAGGATAGAATCTACCAGTCTCTGCGAGGCCTAGCATATCACAGCACTTCAGATACAGCAAGGCCTTAAGCCGTCATTCTACGGTCTAGGAACACTGATGATGTATCGCACAAACCATCTCTATAATGTATAGCTAGCCTAGGCCCCCGTTCAAGCACGCAAGCTTTTCTCACTGCCCTGCTATAGCGACCACGTACTGCGCTGTCGACGCGACAGCAGACATGGAAGCTAGATCTTCCATCTGACAAAACGCTGACTTGTTGCAGAAGGGCGTAGCAGCCGCATGCGTCAGATAGCAGGAGCCATCGATGCAACAATAGCGAGTTTTCTGTTACTCCGATTCTGAGTGGCTTGGATTCTGCCTGGAGCGTGTCGTGCCTTAACAAAATGAGTGATTGTTAACAAAACCGAGGAATGTTCAATGAAGCGCCCTGCTCTCACGAATGGTAATTCAGTGCTTTCACGAGCAGTAACTAGCAGTTCATTGCGAACGCGGCTCACGCCTCCATGGGTAGGCTTTGTCATAGGCTTTACCTCGCGCCCGGGCAATCTCCTCTGCCCATGCAATTACATCGTCGAGCACCCTGAGAGGCGTCTGCTCGAATTCGAATACTCGAATGAAGTTTATATCAACAAGGGAGTCATCGCCGATCATGTAGGTAGATGCGGACTGGAAAGGCCGTAGCACCGCCAGGATGGAGCGCTGCCCCCTGAGCATCAAATACTCAGCTACTTGGCCCGCAGGGACTCGATCAACCATCACGCAGAACCTAGAACTTAGGGTCCAGAGACGCACCTTTTCCTCATTGGACATCTCACTAATCTCAGGCAGATCCCTGATCAATTGGGCGTTGTACCCTCTTCCCCGCAGATAGTCTCGAACTTGAATCAGTTCGTCTAGCTCAGTGCCTGAGTCCTTTCCTAGGACGACAACGCTCGACTCCTTAGTCATAGCGAAGACCGTGGCCGGACCAAGCAAGCGCTCATAGAAGTCTCCTTGTTCAGAGTCGTGAATCTGCACCAAGAGATCTATCAAATGTTGCTCACAGAGACCCCAAACCCGAGACGGATCGATAGCATCGCTTCTGTGCACATATAGCGCAAACGGGACGAAGCGTGTGGCTACCGGCCCTACCTCAGAACCTGCTGGGCTATGTTGGAGAACGAGATTGAAAAGAGCACGCGGACCGTGATAACCAGCGTACCCACAGTCGAAAAGAGCCGGTTGTTCTCCTGTTAGGTTGACTATGGTGCGCTTCCTATCTTGATACTGGCCGCTCAAGATGATAAGGCCCTCTGCGTCCCGAGCTTTCAAGGAGGCCGCGCTTGGCACAAAGTCCTCGATGTTCAGCAAGACCACCGTGTCTGCATGAACCGGTCCGAGAATCTGGTATGTGTCGCGTTCAGTGATGTCCTCAAAGACTGCCACGAGACTATCATTGATCCATCCAGCTCGGACTTTCGCGGCTCTAAGCCAGGGCGGAAGCCGGGTGTCCCTCAAGTAACGTCGCTTGACTGTCCGGCGCAGGTGACCAAGAAAAGCCTGGACCACCTGCTGTGCGTGCTGTTCAAAGAAATAGACCACAGACTCCTGCTCCACTCTGCCGCCAATTCTACCTGAGCCGATCAAGCAAAACAATAGTCAGTTTTGTTCAATAGCCTTAGTCAACAATGTCCCCTTTCTACCAGAGAAAGTAACTAGACATATCGATGAATTGTGGACTGTGGCTCAGAAAGAGGGGCATGACGTGGACGGTGAGATTCTGATACGGAATCCAAACTCGATGTCTGTTGACAAATCGGATTGCCGTGACTACACTTCAAACATCAGATGCGGCGATGCTGGCGGTGCTGTTGGGCGGCGTTGCCAGTTCACAACAGGGGAGGTTCGTGATGCAATGGGATATTGGAGATCACCAAGATTGGAGAGTTGTGGATTATACCCGGTGGCTAAATATCGATAACTACCGAAATCTAGAGGAGAGAGCAGGGGTATATATCTTTGCCGATGTCAATCATCAGGTAAAGTATATCGGGAAGGCTGGGGCTGGCAGAATGGTACAGGAAATATACAATGCGATATATCGGGATAAGGGCAGGGGGGCTACCTTGGTAAAGGCATTGTATACTAATTCGAGTAGTAATGCTGGGTCACTGGAAGCCCGTTTGATTGAGAAGTATGGGCCACCCAACAATCTTGCTTGATATGAATGCTGTTGAACAGAGTGTTTGCGTAGGTTTAACCGTGCCTGCTGAGCCTCCTGGCAAAGATGGGGAGGGTGTGATACTGGATTAAGCGAGTTGCTTCGGCAGGGTTTGCTCAGGAAATTCGGCACACAGAATGGCTGAATGTTTAGTCAAAGTACTGGTTCAAGTCCAACTTGTTAGCCGAAGTTGTTCAATATATAGAACGTGCAGAGTAGCCTTTTCATTTGTCTGATTTATTGGTCAAGAGTGTTAAAAATCGTAAAAGCGATATTTGAGAGATATAATAAGGCTACAGTTAACTAGCTTGCCATGGAGGACAAATAATGAATGAAATCCAAAAGGGACTGGCAGAAGCAATTATAGGCATAGTTATGGGAATTATGCTGATAACTATTGTCGGTGCTTTTGCAGAGGATGGTTATATACCCAAGTATTTTGTATGGCTGTTCGGTTTATTTAGTATAATTGCGAACATAACGACCATACATTCCTTTCGGTATGCAGGGTTACTTTATACTATAGGCTGGTTACTTGGCTCTCTGCTTCTTAGAGACTTATTGGGACCGGCTGATATTGTGTTTAACGTAGTCGGTCCTATAGTTATTCTAATACTTAGAGTCTGGTTCTGGATTAAAGATATTCGTAGCTAAATGGCTTGCCGTGCTACCTTATTTTGCCAACACAGTAGCTTTTCTAGAGTCTGTGGCCTTTCTGTCACACTCCTTCACATTAAGAACCGGTGCTTGAATACTCTTGAGCGCTCTGTTCGGTAAGACCCCATTTAATGTTCCCTTGATAATCGATTAAACCCCTAAGGATCCAACTCCTATCTCGCTCAAGTCCGTATCCCCATCTCTCTTTTTTCCGTTTTTCTTTAATTACTCTTATTTCAAACGCTAGTAACAAGCCAATTTCTTTAAGTCTATTTAAAAGCCAGTCTTTTGCCACGAGAACTCTAACTTCGTTGCTATTGACGCACTGGTTTGTCCATATAAGTGAACCATTGTGACTATCCCGTATAGCATATCCGTAAGGTGTACGTTCCAACTCCATGGTACTTATTAGAAGCGGAGCTGGCCGCGAAACGACTACATAATATGGTTCAGCGATAGCAAGTCCATTAACAGCATAGGCTTCAACCTGTCGTCCAGCCCCGTTCTTTGAAGCTCCGTAGCTCCAGCGATTCCACCACCAGTTGTAGTCCTCAGTTACTTCACGTATGTAAATATACATAGGGAAGTCGGAATGTACTGGCTCTAAGTTTTCCTTATCTAGCCATTCTTTTTCGAGGGTTTCGCTGATAAGACAGGACTCTACTGAACATATAATCTTCCAGACTGCTTCTCCTTGCGTGACATATTCGTGCAAGACTATATTGTCTTCAGTATAGATATGGCTGGTTAAATCCGGTAGCCGTGCTTGAAACCAATTAGCTCCTTCTCCCTCTTCATAAGATTGCGGTGGACCAAATGGAAGGCTAAGATTCGATGTAAGTAGTCGTGGCAGCCAAGGATCAAGTTCTCTTCGTTCAAAGTGTGCTGTCCCCTCCTCCTCAAGCAAGTCTGCATCCGCTGCTCGTTTGACGAAGCACCATTGCTGGAATATTCGATAAGCGTGACGAACTACCTCTTCACGTGCAGTTATCAGGGGGCGAGAGTTTCGACTGTATCGTTGATCTACGATCCGTCTATCTAGCTGTATTTCCTCTTCATCTAGAACACTAATCCGGGTCATTATTTTCTTGATAGCTCTTTCTACGACACGTACTGGTATTCGGAATATCTTAGCTAATAATTCAAAGTCATATTCCAGCCCTCTGTCTAGAACTCCAAGGGGGAAAGGAAAAACGGATCCTGGATGAAATTTGTCTGTGAAGTGCACAGACCTCCTCGGCCCTCCAGGAGGTATGTCATGCATTGATACGGTGTTAACCACTTTATTAGCAGTTGTCGCTTCCAGTATACGACTACAGATCTGCCTGCTATACTCGAACATAAGAAAGTGTTGTCCGCTTGGTGCATTAACTTTAAGATAGCGATCAAATATATCGTCAATAACTGCTCTGAGCGGCCTGGCATCAATTTCAGCAAGTACCCATAACGCAGCTAGCCGTTGTTGCTCCGCCGTCCGTTGGAGATAAACCGGAAGCCTATCAATGCCGTCTCGTGAGTGGAATACAGATACCAAGTCATCAACTCCTTCAATCGCAAGAATGCCCACTGCTTCCAAACTTCCCTGACGTATTTCCTTATCCCGGTTATGTAGCAAGTGTCGTACTAGTTCTGGCACATTTGTAATAGGTGGCGCACAGGTATCTGTGAAAGCCACTCTAGTAGGACGTCGTGGGAGTGTTGACAGTGAATCTTCAATATCCGAGCACAGAGCATCGTAAACCACATCAAGTTCCTCAGTTGATGCAAGGGAATCCGGTAATTCGTTCAACGTCTTAACTATCCAGTAGGCGTCGAAAGTCTTGTTTCGCCACGCAATGCGCTCTACAATTTGCCGCTTAGATGCGCTGCTATCGATCTCCGCAAGAAGACAGAAGCCCTTAATCAGAGTTGGGCTACTATCCCAATAAGAGACCTCAAGTGCAGTTAATAGAAGGTCTTTAGCTTTTCGAGGACCTCGTATTAACTCCCGGCGAGCTATTTCTATTAGAAGTGGAGCATCGTGGGAAGCATACCAACCCAAGTTATATAATTGTCGTATTCGCTCGATGTCATCAGGGTAACAGTAGGAAATGGAAGCCTCGAGGAATTTCTCGATCTTCTTCTCTAAACCATAATTTAAAGAATGGGCAGCCTTTTTATCTGGTAACCATGCAGAGAGATAATCAAGAACGCTGTGGATTGCGTCCTTGGATCCAGTAAGAGCTTCTGTCCACAGTCTCTCCGAAACTCCAATTAGTTTAGCTACAGCTGAAGGGTCTAATTTCTGTTCGTGGTTAACAGGTTTACTTTCCTTCTCTCCACTTTCTTTATCTAATAGACTTTTTATCCAAACATTTAATTGCTGCTTAGTTTGGTCACTCGTACAGCGCTCTAATAAATTGCTAACAGTATCGGCTAGTCGCTCATGTGGCTCGTTATCAGAAGCACCTCCTGCAATCCAAAATAAGGCCGTCCACTGCGCTGGAGTGATACTAAGGCCATCTTTTCCAAATATTCTCCTCAAACAAGTCGCAATCTCAGGCAGGTATTCATCTTTCACAGAGTCATCATCAAGCTCTGCAGCAAGCGAGAGGCCGGCGGGGAGATTTACGGTGCAAAGGACTTCAATAAGCCAAGGCCACGTGTGGCCTGCATACCTTCTATTGGTGGCTTCGAACGATGCATCTATACATCGTCCCAACCGCTTGAGGAGAGGTAGCACACTTTGACCACGCTTGTTTAGAGCTTCGCCAAGTATCAGAGCAGCATAGTAACGGGGTTCTTCATCGACACCCGGTAATCCCTTGGTATAAAGAACAGCATAGCGGATTAACTCCATGGCTCTCTCTAATATCCCAAGGCTTCGGGCAACATCGGCGCATTTTAGAAGAAGTGATACTCGCTCACTCGTGTTTCGTACATTTGATTGAACATCTTCTATGCAATAGTCAAGCTTCTCAATAATCCACGCCCGAGCGGTATGAATCTCGCTGATTTCTATCAGTATGTCGAGCTTGGAGTCGAGGTCAAGTGCCCCAATAGACCATCCTTTAAGGTGCCAAATCCTTTGTCCTGTACAATGCCCTGTATCTTCGTCGATATCAAAAGCAAGTCTGATAAGACGATGAGTAATTAACCGCAGTTGTCTTCTGGCATCAAAAAATGGACTCCACCACATAGAGTATGGTCTTTCACATTCCCATGCTTTACCGGCTGCATCTATTTGTTCTATGATTGCTGGTTTGGATTTACCGCGCTCTTTCATAGCCTCAGCCCGGAAGAGAGCAATAGCTGCTTCGTAAAAGAATTGTGCAGACTGGCGTTGATCGCCCTCTTTTATATTGTCATAGGATAATTCGGGGTTCTCACCTAATCTAACACGTAGGTATAGTTCTTTTAAGAACGCATTAAACTTCGGTTGATGCTCTGGCAACGATGCTCCCAGTAAGTCAACCACACTCAATTTTGAGTTTTTCAGTCCACTGATCTTAGCGGCTACTTTAGCATCACCGTTGGCCTTCAGAAGTAGGCTAGCTATCTGCATCCGTTCTTGAAGGGTAAAGTATTTAGCTTTGTCTACCTCTTCTACAAGCACTTTGACATCCGCGGAGTTCAACGGTTCCTGTGCTTCACACATCCCTAAGAGAATATATGGCTTATAGACCTGTGCCGCTTTTTTAACTAGTTCACGTAGTTCCGGCTCCCTATTCGCTTTTATGGCTTCGCGTGCAATCGAACGCATCGTGTCTCCTCGCAGCTTGTATTGTTGCGAGCGAGGTACAGGTTTTAGTTCCTGCTCATCATTTTTCCCCTGCATCCATACCACTGACTTCCACTCTGTGTATATATCGCTTAACTTTTTATTGTGCCAAACTGAACATGCAGCTTCATTCACAGCGGTGCCAGGACTCCTAGACGGATGATAAAAAAGAAAGACATTATGAGCTATCTGTAGGACAGCCTGGGCGAGGTATGTATCACCACGCCTGAACGCTTGTAACGCGAGATGAACTGAGATGTTATACCGTCCTTCAGGGTCTTGAACTTCTTTTAAAAGATCGAGTGCCCTAGAATGCATGACATCATTGGAGCCAGAAAAGAGAACATTTAAAAGAACTCTAAACTCGGTATCAGAGCCGCCGATAGTATCATTGCTAGGAGGCATTAACAAGTCGAGGCGCTGGTCAACCTTAGTGGCTAACAACGCAGCGCGAACGGCTTCACCCAACCTTCCCAAACCGCTGGTGGCACTGGCGAGAAACACCATCTGTTCCTGTATTCGAGACGGTGGCAAAAAATTGGTAAGGAGCCTATCAAGGTATTCAAAAGTAATGTACTTTATCACTTCTTCGAATCGTCCAGTCTGTAATAGATGATAAGGAACTTCTGTTGCTGCATTTAGGTCTGTTTGTTGCGTCATCAATAGACACGATAAAGCATCATGAAATTTCAACTGGTCTTTTTGAAAAAAAGTCTTCTCTATATACCGCCGTAGGCTTATGTTGTAAAGTGAATAGAGCGTTGGTAATTCAGCAGAGCGTGTTAGGATAAATTGTAGCTGTATTAGGGCTGGTTGCAGGTCTTCTATTTGACATTGGGTAACCTGGCTAACCTGGATCGCCGTGAGAGGAATTCGCGATATAGCCAGTGTCTTAAGACATCGTAGTTCATTCGGAGAAGGTGACCGAAGGACTGTATTGAAGTAACTATCTATGCCTTCGAAGGGCTCATCTCCAGTACTATTAAGGACAGATCGCCACCTCGACGGATCTTCTTGTTGCAAACGTTCACAAATTGTTCGTAGTACTAGGAGGTTGCCTGCGCTTAGTTGTACTACTTGTTCAACAATACTATTTAGTTCATTAGATGCCGATTGATTAATTTTATCTTGAGTATACAACAGTTTATGAATAACCTTCCTGCTAAATTCGTCAGGAAATGGTGGGACAGGTATATGTTTTATCCGGTCGTTTGGACTCCGCATCCAGTCAGGCAGAAATTCCTGTCCCTGTGCACTGACTACCAGAACAACCCCGGTATGTGGGAGCTGAAGCAAACTCAAAAATGAGCCAGTTGCATCCCACCGATATGCGTCATCCAGCCCATCTATAACAAGCACTCCTGGGGCTGAAGGATCACTCGCCGCACCTAAAGCATCGAGCAACTGAGTTAGCGAGTCGCCCCGGATTGACGTATAGCCAGACACTTCTCCTTCAACATGGTGATCAGATGCAGATATGCGGTCCCTATACCGTTGTCTTATCAAGCTACTTGTCTCCATTTGAAACTTTGCTTGATTTGCTCTAACGGGGATATCATCAAATCGATCACCCAGACGGCAGGCATAGAAAGGATAACGATTGTCCCTTGCCCAGTTCTGAAGCTGAACAGTTTTTCCTGAACCTGGAGAGCCAAGCACAACGGCAATGCCGCCATGTGTGGCTAACTCATTTATCTGAACATCGAGTTCATCTCCTAGTGCCTTCCATTCGGTGTATCCCTCCGGAAGTTCAACATCATGCCGGAGCTTCGGTCCAGAATCAAGTCCCAGCACTTGCTGGAGAGTCTGAAAAGTGATTGCCTTACCAGCATTCTCGGGTAGACAGTGTTCGATGACGAGTTCCAGTATGCGAGCACGGTATAGTTCAGGCAGTAGGTTTCGGTTTTTAATTTGTAAATCCAAGATTCGCTCAGTATGATTGATCGCCCCAGAGCCCAAGCTGTGGTCAATGCTAATGCCCTGGATGAATGTAACAACATCTTTCGGATCTTTACCCGTGACATCATTCGATTCTTTTTTTACTTGTGTGATTATCTTGTCATTACTATCTTCAGTAAAGATGTGATCCAATTGATCCTGTGAGAGACCTTTCCATCTTTGAAGAAGTTCCCATTGCTTTTGGAGTGAATGCGCAAGTCTCCGGTTCGTATGTATAAGAATATGTGGCCGCCATCCACGCAAGTCCACTTGTTTTGCGTTCGACCAAAGTCTTCTGGCTATTTGCCAGAAATCTGCAGGGCTTAAGCTGCTACTAGATGCTGACCACTTAACCTGGATTAGTTCGACATCAGACTCACGCTCGACCACAATATCAATGACCTGCTCGTCCGGAACATCAAATAAACCCTCCAGCCGTATTGCATTCGTCCGCTGATCTGGTTCGAGCAATTCCATTACACGAGTTGCTGCATATAGATAATGATACAGGTTGCCCGCGTGTTCCGATGGCCCTCCGCCACAAGATCTGGAATAAGTCCCTATACTCATGTAAATTTCCCTAACTCTGTCTCTGCGGTTTTACTTGGCCTATCATTAAAACTCTAAACCCGCTATTTAGGTTCATGCTTCTCTTCATACCATTGACGACAGTTACAAGTAGACAGTCTCGCTTCACCGCGTCTAAGGCTTGGAACTTCACAGAGGCCGTATAAACGCACTTATGAAGTTCGAGGCTTCCACGTTTACCATTATACATTAATTGATGGCAAGTCTTCACGCATGAACAGTTTGACGAATTGTCGAGCCCAAGATCGCGACCCCGATGGGAGTCGGGGCATGCAATATCTACGCTATTTGTGGGGAGTGGGCACGGCCGGCGCAGAATGTAGTTGCAGAATTGGAACATGGTTTAGGAGTGGAACGAATTTGGAATTTGCACGTCCGGCGTTGTTAGTTGAGTCTTCCCAGGTAGACTTGACTACCAACTCAATGATGTATATTGTAGTGAATAACTAAGATAATTCGCCGTTGCCATTTGATTCTACCGGCTT
This sequence comes from Dehalococcoidia bacterium, assembly GCA_030619685.1. Next base: position 15,705 of record JAUXAX010000009.1, on the reverse strand, counting down.
GCCTGTTGGTAATATGTTGGTTAAATAAAGAAGTTTGTTATTGGAGGATTATTGATACAAGATCAAGATCAATTACTGACTCCGACAGAAACGGCAAAGGAACTCGGAATCAATATTAATACGCTGAGACATCGTGTCTACCACGGACAGTTACCAGCTGAGAAGATTGGGGCGCAATGGTTTGTCCGTCGGAGAAATCTTCCTGCGATTAGGAGAGCCTTGGAAAAAATGAGGCAGAGAGTACGTAACCAACCGACAATTAAGGAGGTGATCCTCGAATTCTTGGTGAAAAAGCGCGAAGACGCCACCGTTGATGAAATCTACAATCATGTTGCTGAGTCTGTAACGTTACTTTCTAAGACACCTCGCAATTCTGTCTTTTCTGTACTTACCCGTATGCCCGAAGTGAAGCGTGTAGGCTCGAAGAGAAGCGGAAGATATAAACTTGCTGCCAAATGATGTACTATTTACGTTAGGTCACAGAAATAAAATGTAGCAAGATAGCAAACACGTGGTATTGATGGGTATTCGATATGGATAAAGATCTCAAGACGATTAGAGATTCACCAAAGCATCCGCTAGTTACGGAAAACATCGGATTCGCGGCCCCCTTGCAGACATCCGAACCACAACGTTTTATCGGGCTATATCCTTTAGATACAGTTTTGTTTCTTGACTGTATCGAAGGAATGAGTTACCTCCCTGACCAGTCTGTTGATATTGCTATTGCAGACCCACCATACAATCTTTCAAAAGGAAATATTTGGAAATGGGACAATTCAGTTGACTTGCCAGGCTTTGGCGGCAACTGGTCGAAAGTAATGGTTGAGTGGGATAAGATGCCTCTTATGGATTACCTCCTCTTCACTTTGAAGTGGATATCTGAAATGAAGCGCGTTGTACGTCCCACAGGCTCTTTGTGGATTCATGGAACCTACCATAACATCGGGATCATCAATTTCGCCCTGCAACTACTAAAGATAGAGATTATTAATGAGGTAATATGGTATAAGCGCAATAGCTTCCCCAATCTATCTGGTCGTAGATTGACCGCTAGTCATGAGACTATTCTTTGGGCACATACAGGGAAGAAAAGACAGTATTACTTTAATTATGGCGCAGCAAAGAACATGTCACTTACAGAAGACAATCTGAAAGTTCCTGGAAAGCAGCTTCGCACTGTTTGGGATATTCCGAACAACAAAGATCGAGAGGAAATCCGCTATGGTAAACACCCAACGCAAAAACCGGTACGCTTGCTAAGGCGGATGCTCGCGTTATCGGCCAAGCCAGGGCAGATATGCTTAGTTCCCTTCACCGGGTCTGGGAGCGAGTGCGTTGCTGCTCTGACTAGCGGGCTGCACTTTATAGCGTTTGAGAACAATCCCGAATACGTAGAGATTTGCAAGAGCCGGATAAGTGCGCTTTCTAGGAATATGTTATCTCATCAAAAAGAGAAAAGCCAAGGCGCACATGCGCATATAGCAGAGATGGCGAGGAAATATACATCGACAAGGGCAGCCCAGAGTCCTGTAAGACACATACCCCCTTTGATAAAGTGGACGGGCAGTAAGCGTTCTCAGGCCTCTACGATAGCGTCTTACATTCCGGACCACGATCGCTACTTTGAACCGTTCGTCGGCGGTGGCGCCGTTCTTTTTGCTGTAGGGGGGCGTTCAGCTGTCGCAGGCGACATATACGCGCCGTTGATAGAACTGTGGCAGATTGTGCAGAGCAGTCCCGAGGTCCTGATCGACGACTATCGAGAGCAATGGGAGAAGCTTCAAGAGCGCCTGCCTGATTACTTCTATGAGGTTCGAGAACGTTTTAATAACACCAAGAATCCACTGGACTTGAATTTCCTTCTACGAACTTGCGTGAATGGCATTGTGCGATTCAACAGGGCGGGGGAATTCAACAACTCTTTCCACCTATCGCGTCGGGGGATGTCCCCAGATAGGTTCGAGTCTGTAGTAAAGATGTGGCACGGTGTGATAAAGGACGTGCGGTTTGTCTGTCAAGACTATACGGAGACGCTGAAAGAGGCACATAGCGGCGACTTTGCTTATCTGGACCCTCCTTATTTGGGCAACAAGCAAAGGTACATGAATAACATAGACTTTGGTCGGATGTATGGGGTATTGGAGGATTTGAACCGTCGTGGGGTGAAGTGGGCGATGTCATTTGATGGCCGGAGGGGGGGATGCGAACTCGCGCAATCAATACCGAGGCAGCTGTACATGCGACGCATCCTGGTCACAAGTGGGAACTCTGCTGTAGGTAAGGTGCTCAACGGTTCTTTGGAGATGGTAGAGGAATCGCTGTACCTTAACTACTAGGCTTGGCGCACATCGATATTGGCAGTATTACGCGATATAGCTTTCATGAAATTCGCCACGGCCTGTCCGAGCTCTGTGCAAGGATGCACGTAGATAGTGCAAGTCCTGCCTCCAGCTGCAAATTGCAGGCCTAGTATGAGGTCTGTGGCACTCAATCTGCTGGCCTGTTGCAGGTCATTGATGCTGTGCATGACAAAAGCAGCTGCAGACGCGAATTGAATAGACTGTGGAGGCAGGGAGGCAGTAGCTCTGCTCCACGTATCCCTCGATACTGACCTTTGAGCGGTTGGGGACGTAGAACAGAGTTCGCGCATGTATTTGACTAGTCTGGGCCCTATATCCCCCTCAATACTTGCGACTCGCTCTTTCGATTCGATGGCCAAAGCTACAGGACGGTCGTGAATTCCGAAAACCTGAAATAGATGATCGGGGCGTTTGGCACCGGGGCTAGTAACTCGGGGAAGTGTGAGCCATCGTAATTCAAGGGCCTGGTCCGATGTGAGTAATGACATACCACTCCAATCACCTCCTGGCGGATTGCACATTCCCTCGAATACAGACGGGCTTCTAACACGTTGGAACAATAGGTGAAGAACTGTGTCAACGTCATTCTCACCGATTCGCGCAGGATACGGTGGCACCACTAAGGATGTGGCGCGCGGCGTAGGGATGCCAGCTGACCAATGGCTTCGGACAAAGGCTCTCGTACTTAGGTTGGTTGCAGTGGCAGAATCAATGAGTAGAGCATCGCTTACCATCATTATGGCCTCCCATAGGCCATTCGTCTCCATGAGTCCCACCGGGTCATCCTCAAGACGCGGCCATGTAGCGGATGGTGCGGGACCGTAGACTACGGTGAGCAAATCGGAGTCCTCCCCAATGAGCATGCGGGCCATAGGCACCAAACCACGATCAGGACGGGCATCATCACCGCGAGGCTTGAATCCCATAATCCAACAAATGGTTAGGTCCTTGGGCATAGACAGCCAGTCTGTGAAGGCAGTTGGTAAACCGGAATAGAGCGCTGTTGCGCTATCTAAGAATAAACTGCGTTGGTTGGCAGGGATCAAACACATTGGGAGGTTCGATGATGTGAGACCGGTCGCATATCCAGAAGCGATTGTCATAAGATTGCGGGCAGTCTCGGTCAGACTGCCAATGGTAGCTGTCTTTGACCACGGTATCGCAACTATTTGCGACATATACTGTACGAGCGTGTCTCCCTTGGAGACAACCGCGTACGCATCAGTCCACTGACTAGGTGCAAGAGAATCATTGCGCCTACGGTCAGAGGCGAGCGCCTTTACAAATTCGAGCGCCTTAAGCTCGAGTGAATTCCACCCCTGTTGGTAGCTTTGACCGAGAATGAGACCTTTGACGATTTGTAGCAGATCGGCGTAACCGAATAAATTGCTATAATTGCGAATGAAAGATGAACCTGCGCCCTTGTTCGGGACGAGAACCGGAAGCGCCAACGTGTCAAGAGACTTGGATAAGGAAAGGTAACTGAAAGGCACAGCGGGGTTTGGGACACGGACCGCCTTTCGTGAACGGCCAACCCCAAGTTCGTACCCACCCAACTCTGTGATGTAGACGTAGGGGATCCCTGCCAGCGCGAAGGAGTACGCGCGACCGTTTCGTTGCCAAGCTTGGTTGCCGGCCTGCAAAGCTGCGCAATACTCGATAGCTAGCAGTGGCTGTTCAGCGGTTGATGTAACCTGCGTGAGGATGGCATCGGCAGATTCCCGAAGCAATCCCCCCTGATCCCGAACCAATGAGAGTATGTCCTGAAGCCAGCGGCCAAAACCTGGGTAAAACGTGAATCTCATAAGACTATCTGAATCTGCAAGTTTCAGATGGAACGACGGGCACACAGCTGAATCAAGAGGACCCTCGATGTCCGTGATCTCCCCCTCAAAAGCATCAACGATCAATGAAAGCGTTCTTTCGCACTCAATTATGTTATCGCCGTGAATATTGAAATGGTAGGATTTCATGTTCGGTAAATTACCTCTATCCATAATCACTGCCTCCTTCTTACATAAAACGTCTGCTTCGCTTGTCAGGCCAATACTACAGCTTCTCCTCTCTAGGATCTGATACGTCTCTGCATGATCCACGCTACTTCTTGCCTAATAAGATGGGTGATTTGCGCCATTCTACTGCGATATGTACAGTAGCACAAGAAGTCTTGTGGCAAGACCGCAGCATTGCAACGGTGCCAGTACCTTGGGAGAAACAGTAATCATGCTCTGTGCCAATCTGCTTCGCTGAGCCACTAGGTGTCTGACAGGTTTACAAAATTCGCGCAATTTGTTGCGGGAGTCGCCCCAGACTCGTCCGATATTCTTGCCACATGTCCTTGGAATTGAACCTCGATTGGAATACAAGCACCTTTTCGCCTTTCTGCCGCACCAGATTCTTCTCAAAGTCTGCCGAGGGAATAAACCAAAGAGTATCGAATAGACGTTTTCTAGCTTCGTCGAGGGCTACGAAAATGAAGTAGTACCCTTCTCTAGGCTTGAAACTTGCCCTTCTAACATGGACCCTATATATGCCCCTAGATAGTAGCTTGGAACCCATCGTTCTGCTTTTTACTTGAGCCATAATGGCTTTACCACCACCTCTTCTAAAGAATATCAGGTCAACGCCTTCGTCATCTACAAATGGAGAGGCGAAGTTGATTTGTCCGTTGGACTCCTGGGCACAAGTTATGCCTATCAGAGTCGCCGCTATCTTTCCCTTAAGGGTGCTTCCTAATCTCCCTTCGGTCATGCCGCTCCCTCCAAATCCGCCACAACTACATGCCGTAACACCGGGTTACTAGATACCGTGACCATATATGGGGAAATACATTGCTGGAGGCGTCTTACTCCAATCTTCAACAGTTAATTCGCCGATACTCGTGATTAGCCAACGAGGGCACTTCTCCACGCTAGGTATCACTTCACCCGGCCGGGGTGGAAACCCACCTCGGGTAATTATCTCTATCCGTTGTTTGCTTTGGTCATCGAATAGAACCCAATCTGGGGTAACTGGACCAGTATAAGATGACATTTAACACCTCCTAAAGCACAGCTTGGCCTATCAGCCAAGGCAAAATGCCGCCGAGTATTCAGCGAACTTCGTAGCGGAGTTACTATACCAATTCATGTAGGTGGCGTCAATATAATGTCCTGCAGTTACTATAATTTTCGCAGTTTCATGCGTATCAATGAACAATCAGCCATTTGGTGCAATTCGTCCAACAATTCTGGCTTTTGTTCAACAGCGCCCTACTATAGCGACACGTTCCCAACCAGGGATTAGAAACTGCTATAATGGCTCCGCCATGATCCGTGTCGACGGGGCCCAAAAGTCGGGGAGCGGCACTATCGTCCGTTATGCCGTGGGGCTGGCGGCGTTGCTAGGTGAGGAGCTTCAGCTGACAAATATCAGGGCGAAGAGGGACAAGCCTGGCCTCAGGCCGCAGCACCTCAGGGCTATCGAAGCACTGGCTGAACTTTGCGGGGGCGAGGTGGAAGGGGGCAGGGTGGGCTCTGGCGAGATAGTCTTCAGGCCAAGGAGTGCCCTAAAAGGGGGCTGTTTTGAGTGGGACATTGGCACGGCGGGGTCCACCACCATGCTCGCTCTCACCATACTCCCAGCTGCGTGCTTCGCCTCAAGGCCGGTTACCTGCCGCATCACTGGGGGGCTATTTCAGGACTTTGCCCCTTCAGCATACCACATGCAGCATGTCCTCTTACCCGCTCTGCGCAGGATGGGTCTCCGTGTCCGCCTCGAGATCGTTCGCCCCGGCTACGTGCCCAGGGGAAGGGGTATCATAGAGATGGAGGTGAGCCCGGTAGAGGACAGGCTCGTCTCCCTGGAGCTGCCGGATCAGGGAAGGGTCTCCAAGATTGAGGGCATAGCCCTTTCCTCGCACCTCAAGGAAAGAAAGGTCAGTGAGAGGATGGCTGCCGAGTGCCAGCGAGTACTTCGCAGTGCGGGGCTGAGCGCTTCCATAAGGAGTGTCAATGATACCAGTGCCCCACAGGCTGGCGCGGCCCTGGCGTTGTTCGCCTATACTGACTCTGGCTGCATACTGGGCGCGGACCGCGCCGGGGCACCGCGTAGGACATCGGAGGAGATCGGCCGACATGTGGGCCGCAGCATGATTGAGGACTTGGGCTCCGGTGCTACGGTGGACAGGTTCCTTGCTGACCAGCTGATCTTTTCAGCCGCACTTGCCGGAGGTACCAGCCGCTATCGCATCCCCCGACTCACGGAGCACGTGGAGACGAACCTCTGGCTGGTGGAAAGCATCCTGGGGGCCAAGACCAAGATAGGGAAAGACCTGATGATAGAGGTCGAGGGCGTCGGCTATGGTAGAAAGGGCTAGGCTCAGAATCAGGAGCATTTATTCCACGGCTCTCACGGACATTCTCCTGGAGCGGGGCTTCGTCACCGTCTCTCCCTCTCCCGCTATCAGCAAGAGGTTCGCCCTTGCGCCCGTTCCCAACGAGGCGCAGGTGACGCTCTATGACCGGAGTGATAAGCAGGAGATCGTGGTGGAGGGGCAGAGGTGCCTTGGCAACTCTCAAAACGGTCGCCGTCTACCCCCGCCTGACCAGCCACCTCTACCGCCATGATGTAGTGGATTCTGACGGTATCGCCCTGTTTTGCCTGTGCCATTCTCTCCTCCTTTCGCCCAGACGCTTAGAAAGTAAAATGTTCTATTCCGAAGCCACGCAACGGAGTCGGTCAGCTCTTGGTGCGCGGGACATTATGCTGCACCTTACTAGACGTGTTGCACCAAGCCTTTTGGAAGCTCGCGGCGCTCCACGAACGGGAAAACTGCTCACCCGCTCCGCACTTCTTGCAAACCCCGAAATTCCTCTCATCTATTAACCAGTGATGAATACACTGCTTGCAATCGTCATCATGAACTGCCTCGCGCTCATTCCCCATCTCAAACCTCCCTCAAATAAAATGGAAAAACGGCTGCAAACGACTGCGATCGGTTATCTGTCATTACCGCAACCTTCACGGAAGGCGCCACACCTCGATCAGCTCGCCATCAGCAACTGCGATATTGTGGCTATGCGCACTATTCGTATTATTGTGGCAGATCCGGGTTAAATAAACTCAAGAGCACTTTAAGGGTAAGCGCGTAAAAGTGGTAAAAGCGAAGAATATGTTGGGATGCACATTACATGATTGGTAAAAAAGAGGAATCGGGCACCATTCCCACCTGCCCGTATCCTCAGTCTAAGTCCTCAAAGCGATCCTGGCAGGATCAGCAGGTAACTGCTCTTCTCTTGTGGCTACCGCCTAGCCGGAGTGTAGCAGTCTGAGCAATACACCGGTCGCCCGTCGCGTGGCTCGAACGGTACTTCGCAGTCTTTGCCGCACGAGGCGCAGACGGCCGGATGCATTTGCCTCTGCCGGTAGCCTCCGCCACCGTACCCACCACTGCGCTGTTGTTTTCTGGCTGCCCGGCAGTCAGGACAACGCCCTGGCTCATTGGTGAAGCCCTTGGAAGCGAAGAACTCCTGCTCGGAAGCGCTAAAGGTGAAACTCGTGCCGCAATCCAAGCAAGTGAGGGTTTTGTCCGTGTAGCTCATGGATGACCTCCTTTCTTTCCTACCTGATTAGGGTTTGATCATCCATGGCCTGGGGAATGCCTGGGAAATAGAACAGGTCGGGGAATAGCAAACTTTTAACAGGTTATCGATATCATGATACCACTCGATCAGAGTTTGTCAAGCTGACCAGTGTTGCGATAGGAAGTCCTTTTGGAGTGCCTAAGAATTAGTGTCTCGTCTAATAGGGTAGGCGATATCCCCGTTTTGGAGCGCCCATTGCTGGGCGAGAAGCTGTGTCGGGATGGCACAGCCGTAACGGACTACAGTATCTGCCATTTAGATTACCGCGTATTGAACTGAGGACAAGAGAGGTTACTGCATAGGGAACCGGGAAGCAACTCTGGGGGTCTGCTGGCTGTTGGGTCTATTGAACAAAACTCGGTTTTGTTCACCCGTACACTCGCATTGTGCGCGGGATGATTGGGCATAACGCTGCTCACTGGCTTTTTCAATAGCGGTTGACATCGTTTGTGCAAAACCGTACCATTGGAAAAATCCACAAAGTATGCGTTAAAGGTCATCCTAGAAATGATCATGCGAGAGGGAATACCCTGGCCTTTCAGCAGGCTCTACGATAGGTATGCCAACCGGACTTTCGTCAAGTGGTTTAAGCAGATCGCAAAGCGGGTCAAGGATAGACAAGTATCAGGCACCATTCTTGATATGGGCACAGGCCCTGGACGTCTACCTATAGAGATAGCAAAGCAAATAGATAATGTTGAGGTGGTTGGAATCGACATCTCCGAGGACATGGTGAGGATAGCGAGAAAGAATGCTGAGAAAGAGGGACTCGCAGATAGGGTTAGATTCAACGTCGGCAGTGCTTACAATACTGGTTTTGAAGACAATTCCACAGACCTCGTTGTCAGCACAGGGTTGATTCACCATCTAAGAGAACCTATTAAAGCGTTCAACGAGACGCACCGAATCCTCAAGCGTGGAGGAGAGGCTTGGATGTACGATGGACGAAAGGATGTCACGAAGGCGGAGTTTGAAGAAACTGTTCGAAGCTTGGGAATGGAGGAAGACCTTCCCCTGCCGTTATGGGTCATAGAGAGAGTCTGGCCCCGCCTGCACGTAGGGTATAGAACAGACGTTTATACTTCAGGCAAAATTGGAAGAGCTCTCAACGAAAGCCTATTCAAAAACTATGATGTGAAAAAAGAGGGCGCTTACATAAGAATTGAACTGAAGAAGACTTGAAATGAATGGGGACAGGAACATGCTCACCGAAATCTATCGGTTCAGGGTGGGGAGCTTCCAATGCATGGCCGTCAGCGATGGCACCCTCACATACGCACCACCGACCTTCCCACCTCCTGCTACCTTTCTCTTCGCCAACGCGCCAAGAGAACTCCTTGAGCGGGAGCTTCGCGAACACAGCATACAGCCAGAACAGTGGGCTGCGTGGGTAAGTCCGTATATCTGCGTGGTGGTCAACACAGGTGAGCATCAGGTGCTGGTGGATACGGGTGCGGATGGTCTTGACGCAAGCACAGGAAGACTTCTTCAGAACCTCCAGGCAGGAGGGATTGCGCCTGGGGACATTGATATGGTCATCCTCACGCATGGGCATCCGGACCACATCGGCGGGAATACCGACGCCGAAGGCAAGCCAGCTTTCCCAAAGGCCCGCCACATTATGTGGAAAGACGAGTGGGATTTCTGGACGTCAGAACAGGCAGGACTGAAGCTTGATGAACACGGCAAAGAAGTCCTCCTGAAGTTCGCCCACAACAACCTCCCACCGATTCAAGGCCAACTCGACCTCGTTGATCATGAAACGGAGATCGTGCCAGGCATACATGCCCTCGCGGCACCTGGCCACACGCCGGGACACATGGCGCTGGCCATTTCCTCGCGAGGTGAGCAACTGCTATGCATCTCAGATGCCGCACTCCATCCCATCCATCTCGAGCAGCCAGAATGGCATGCGGTCGTCGATTTTGCTCCCCACGAGGTGGTAGCTACTAGGCGCCAGCTTCTGAACAGGGCTACGGCTGAGAAGGCCCTGGTGCTTGCCTTTCACTTCCCGTTCCCAGGTCTAGGTCACGTTGCCCAGATGGGAGGCGGGTGGCAGTGGCAGCCTATCGAGACGAGGGGGTAGAACATCGCCGAAGCTCTTTCCACGGTGGCCCGGGTAGCTGTGAGCTGGTTCTTACGTGTAGCGGCCACTCCCCCGGGATAGCAGGATCTCCCATGCGCCGGAGGGCGCCCAGGCAGTAGGTTAACAAGAACTCATAATGTGTAGCTGGGGTCACAATCAGTTGTTCTGTTACATACATTGCGAAAAGGACAGTCCCTCTTTATAGCTCCGCTTTAACCACAAAAAACATTCCCTCCACTTTGGGACGCTGATATACTTTGGAAAGATGGTGGAAAAGGTAAATAATGGGCACGAAAGGTAAAGAATGGTAGGAAAAGTGAGGTCAAATTAGGTGAAGGATATTGACAAGAGTTGATGACGGTGGTATAAAGCGGAGTGAACCTGAACGTAGTTCCTTCACGACACCTTAGCTACCCCGGTCCACATCGCTCCCTCGGTAGAGGGACCTTCGTTACGGGCGTTTCACCCGTTTTGATTGCTCAGTAAAGATGGTTGCCTTTGGGTATTCCTATTTTTGTTCTGCTCCCACTGAGGGGCAGACCTCTGTAGCAGGCAGGGGTGCAGTCGGCTGAGAAAGGGCACTTCTCCTGTCCGTGCAATGTCGCGTCTACCAAGATGTGACCTTAGTATCTCTAGAACATCGCCAATCACACTCGGACGTGGGGTCCAAAAGGGGAGGTTGAAATGAAATTGACACGACTTCTCAAGACATTGTCCTTATTCGCGTTGATTTTGCTGGTCGTAGAAATGTCGATCCCCGGTGGCGACGCTAGAACGGCACTCGCGCAGACAGAGCAACTGGTAAAGATCAACGAAGTAATGTTTAATCCCTTTGGAAACGACACAGGAATAGAATGGCTTGAGCTGTACAACGCAGGAATAGGGCCTGAGAACCTCGATGGTTGGACAATTTCAAATAGAGATGGAACAACAGCCACTACACTTCCAAGTTGGGATCTGCCTAGTGATAGCTATCTTATCGTGTTCTTTGGTGCAGGGAGTAGTATTGACGATTTTTCAGATGGATACGGTCTTTTTTGTACTGGCAATAATCTGGAGGTCTTTAACAATCTAGAAGATGAAGTAGGTCTTTACTCTGGTTCGCCTGGGCCGACCACGATTGCTGATTTTATTTCCTGGAGCTCTGATCAAGATTACAATCCTGGTCAGGCTCACCATTATGCCGTCACTGCAAGGATATGGAGTTCGGGAGAATATTTTGATATAGGTTTTGCAACTGGTAAAACTGTTTTGGCTGGGGAATCTATTGGCCGAGACAAAAATTCAACTGATACTGATCAACCTCAAGACTGGGACCGTCACGGTGGTGTTGATGCTTATTATTCGACTCTTGGAGCAGAAAATAGTGGTCCACTATCTTCTATAGATGATGGTATTAGAGCGACACAAATGGCGATAAATCAACTACTTATGAACTTCGGACATCGGATTACCTATGGTAGTCATACCAATCTAGAAGAACTCCAATCAGATAATGACACATATGTCAAAGCTGAACACTATTTTGAAACTATTTTGGGCGATAGTGAGAAAACTTTTCAGGGGGTAGGCGAATACCACTGGTCTAGGATAAGTTCCTCCGATTGGAAAGAAGAAATAGATTTTCTTTTGTCTGCACCTGATTTAAAAGAAAGTTATTCCCTGAATTATACTCTAGAATGGACTGAAAATAGCCCTACCCAATTATCCATTCGGCAAAATATATATGGCGTTCACAGTTTTGAAGTTTTTGAGACTGAGGGAGTATCTTCCGATCCGGATCGGCCTACTCGTATTATTACAGAAACATATTCTGCTAAACCTACCATCACGATTAGTCAAACCGGCCCTAATAGTTACTGTGCCGAGGGTTCTCAGGAGATAAATGATTTCGGCATAAATTGGAATTTGTCCTTTGTCAAAGAAGAATTGATCGTCTCAGATAATCAGGTGGAAAGCTGGCTTGATCTAACTATGACCTCGGATGTAGAAGAGGATACGGCGATATCTGCTCATTACAATACGACTGTCATACAGAAAGAACCGGGAAGTGTAGAAATAAGAAAGATTGAAACAGTCTATTCTGATTACTCTTTGATAAGAGGAAATGAAACTTTTTCGCTGAGCGAACCAGGCTATTCCGTAATAGAGAAAGTAGGCGATGGTTATTCAAACATCTATTGGAATATTTTACTAGCTAATGGGGCGGGCGAGTCTCTTGACCTGGGTGGATCTGGATATGTGGAAACACTAGCCGTTGGGGAAGAGTTAGTATATAGAGGGGAATTAGTTGGTAACCGCGACCCGACTATTTATCAATTTTATATCGATGGTGCGAGGCAACTCGAGGGTATTGGTGAATTTATTATTGGGCTTTCGTTGAATTTGGCAATGGCTGGGGCTCCTACTGCATACCAATTTGTAAGTAACGCTGGAGACCTAGCACTGAAGGGAAAGCAGCATTATGAATGGGCAAAGGAGCTTGAAAGAGGAGAGCTGACTGTTTGGAAGTTTCTTGCCGACATTGTCGGCGTTAGGAAGATCTTCCAAGGAGATCCCGATATTTGTGGTCCATATGTTAACATTACCGAAGTAGGAGGGGGGACGTTTGGAAAATTCGGATGGAAGACCGTTCGTTTTGAGGCACAAGATGGATCAGGTCTTATGAGTGTATGTATTCAGTGTGAGCCCGCGGTGGAAAATTATTGCCATACCGCTGAGACGCCCAAGTGGGACGAATATTATGATGAAGCCAGCAACAAATTCGAGAGGACTATAGAATTTCGCAACTATGATTGTGTGCAGCATTGGATAATGAGTTGTTATATATGGGCAGTAGATAGGGTTAGTAATTCAAGCAAGGTGTTCAAACCTTGCAGACCTGAAGGTGCCAACAGCCTGCTGATTATTGTTCCGCCGAGAATCTGTTGGTGTGGTGATTTTGAAGTTCAACAACCCAACAGTCAAAGAGTATTTGAACAATGTGATCCTCCAAAGGATGACTCTGAGCAGTGTGGTCAAACAACAAAAGAGTGCGAGGGCAATAAACTGAAAACCAGGGATGACAAGGGTAACTGCGTCGAGTGTCTGTGTCTAGAAGATCCATGGGATCCACCTAAATGTGTAAGAGGTGAATGTGGAGCTGAGTGTGAAAGAAATGAGGATTGTTCAAAAGGTGAGGTTTGCGACCTTGACAAGTGTAAATGTACGAACTGTGGTAATAAAGTTTGGGATCAGAAGCTGGGAGAATTTTGTGATCAATCAGCAGTTCCAGGTCCAACCGGGTGTGACCCTGGCTGGGTTTGCATCGATTGTCAGTCCTGCATGAAGGGTGTGATCACTCCTAGCTGTGGTGATGGATATTGGAGTGGGCGGCCAGAAGAATTTTGTGATCAATCAGCAGCTCCAGATCCAACCGGGTGTGACGAGGGCTGGGATTGCATCGATTGTGAGCGCTGTGCTAAGGTTATTATTACGCCGGTCTTTCCCAACTGGTATGTATTCGCAGCAGCCGCAGTTGCAGCTGGTGGTTTAGGTTACTTGATCTGGAGGAGATTGCTGAAGCGAGCCTAAAGTACGTTGACGCTGGTTTTTCCTGATAGGGCATCAAAAAATCAGGCGGAAAGGGCTAGCGATCTCTGCTAGTCCTTTTGCTTTTCAAAGGCGAAGCGATGAAGAAATGGACGATTATTGGACTAGGGGTTTTAGCCTTATTTATAGGGCTTTGTCTAATGTCGCGGGTTATCACTGGGATTACATTTCTAATACTAATAGTAGGATTTGCCACAGCCGCTTATCTTATCGGCGCTCGGAGAGTTAAGCAGTCTTTCTTAGGTTTCTTAGCCCGTTATGGAACAGTCTTTTTGGCCTTTATCTTTCTCGAACGGGCTCTCGTTAGGTTTTTTCCGGCTTTCCATAATGCGATGCGCAATTTGACCGCGAGAATAGTTGGCGGAATACTAAATTTAGGTGGAGCAGAATGCTATGTCTCAGGCCCAATTATCGGGCTGGAAAATCCCTCTCTTACATCTGATATCAGTGTTGGTTGCCTTGGAGGTACGCTTTTCTATGTTTATATCGCCTTGGTTTTAGCTGCGCCTGGAGCAACTTCTAGACAGCGCTTAACCGGTATCTGCGCAGGGCTGGCTATACTTTTGGGATTCAATATCTTCAGAATAACATTGAGCATTTATCTAGAATGGCTAACTGGAGTCTATGTTCACGATTACTTTTACATCTTCAATATGGTCTTTGTTTTGCTAATCTGGGCGGGATGGCTAAGGATTTTGAAGCCTAGAGCAGAAACATTTGCGAAGTCGATAGCATAGCAGGGATTTGCAGCCCCAAGATAGCAATAAAATGGGAAGCCCCCAAATTGTGGCAGTCATTTAGTAGGAGTGCCTATCTTCGTTCCTAGCGGCGGTTGATGCCTTCAAGAAAATGTCCTCTGTTTCTGAAGCTTTCCAAGCATTGCACATTTGTCCAAAAAGTTCAAGCGACTGGGACAAGGCTCTTCTTAGGACAATCCGTCTCAAAAAGAATTACTACTGGCCTGGTGCCTGCTCTCTCTCAAATACATGAACTCTGGGTTATACCTAGCAAGCACTTTCCAGTTACCCTGAAGGTTTGGCATTTTGGTCGGAACTTGTTCTTTTGCTGTAATGTTCCGAAGGGACCAAATTTCACCCAGTAGAGAAACTCCAGTATCCTTAACTCTGTCACATTGATTGCCTTATCCATAAGGATACCGCGTAGAGTAGTCAGGGCAGAGATGTTTGCTTGTCCTACTTGGCGCAGCTTTGTCATGCACTGAATAAGCAGATCTGCCTGAGTATCGGCGACCATGTTCAACTGCTGGACTAGAATGCTGTCACAAACTGGAATAAAGCTTGGTCTCTTTCTATGAAGAGCCTTGGTCAGTCGCGCTACGTTGATACGAGGGAGAAAGAGGGGCTGCAAGACTTCCTTGGTTTCGCCAGAACAACTTAGCCATTCGTGATCTTTCATACGCAGTAAATCCCATTCGGTTTTAATCCGAGCGATACTTACCCCAATTAGAGGTTTCCAGACCTCCTTGCCCATGCGTGCCGCCATCTTGTTCGCCAGCTCCCTATCTTGGTCCCTTACGGTGTCGAGATCCGAAGGCTGAACTTCATCGTACTTCGGATAACGCCCAAACCTGCAGAGATAGTAGAACATTTCCTTGTCGGGTTGATGTAGCACTTTTCCATTATTCAGCAGCAAGTGGGTTGTCATGTCGAGCTTACCAAACCCGCTTACTGGAACACCGGTGCGGGCATCCTCCATTTTGGGATTGCATATGGCTGATGTCAAGTCAGAAAGCCCCTAATACCCCAAGACATTTCCCAAGGTTCATGGATACTACTCGAGCGGGCTAACGTTTAGCAATTCATTGCACACTACATCGTTTTGTGACCCAAACGAGGGCTTTCAAGCCCTTCGAGACGATGGCCTCAACCAGACTGCCTGGTGGATTGCAACCAAGGCAGAGTCTTCAAGTAGGGTTGCGAGGCTATTGCGGTTTCTTGACACTTTGCCTTAGTTGTAGCACTCTCTTTCCCTCTCAGCAAGAGCTCTAGGATCTCTCTGAGAGGCAGTTGCTCTAACTGAA
>JAUXAX010000069.1 GCA_030619685.1 Dehalococcoidia bacterium | reverse complement strand
GGAGGCACCAGCATGGTGGGCAAGGACCTGGCCAATGAAGGCATCACCACCTCTATGGAGGAGGCTATCCGACTGAATGTTTCGGCGGTGGGCATTTCTATCTTTGTAGGCAGCGACTATGAGAAGGAGTCGCTGCTAAATCTGTCGAAGCTTGTTGATGAGGGGGAGAAATACGGTATCCCTGTAATGGCGGTTACCGCAGTGGGCAAGGAGCTTGAGAAGCGAGATACCCGCTATCTCGCTTTATGCAGTCGAATTGCTGCTGAACTGGGAGCGCGTGTGGTGAAAACCTACTGGTGCGAGAATTTCGACAAGGTGACTCAGGGTTGTCCCGTTCCGGTGGTCATGGCGGGAGGTCCCCAGGTGGACACAGAGCTTGAGGTGTTTGAGTTTGTTCACGATGGCATTCAAAAAGGTGCTGTGGGCGTGAATCTGGGAAGGAACGTCTGGCAGAACGATTACCCTGTGGCCATGATCAAGGCCCTGCGCGCCATTATCCACGAAAACGCTACCCCCAAAGAGGCTCAAGAGATATACGATAGCATAAAAAGCGGGAACAAGAAGACTAGCTAGATCAGTCGACGTTGAGTTTGGTTATACTTGTGTTACGTGCCATTGCCACCTAACGACTGGAGGAGATTCTATGTCATCTCAATTCTGCGCTTTCCCCGATGACTTTGTCTGGGGGGCGGCTACGTCCGCGTACCAAATCGAAGGCGCCTGGGACGAGGATGGCAAGGGCGAATCGATCTGGGATCGCTTTACCCATAATCCCGGCAATATCGAAGATGGCAGCACCGGCGATGTGGCTTGCGATCACTACCACCGCTGGGCTGAGGATATCGCTCTGATGAAAGAACTAGGCCTCAAGGCCTATCGCTTCTCGCTGTCCTGGCCCCGCATCTTGCCCTCCGGGCGGGGAAAGGTGAATCAGGCCGGGCTAGATTTCTACAGCCGCCTCGTGGATGGGCTGCTGGAGGCTGGAATCGAGCCATTTGTGACCCTGTACCATTGGGACCTGCCGCAGAGCCTGCAGGACGAAGGTGGTTGGGCCGCACGCTCGACGGCCGAAGCCTTCGTTGAGTATGCCGACGTCGTCAGCCGGCACCTGGGGGACCGGGTGAAACACTGGATTACCCACAACGAGCCGTGGGCGACAGTAGTTTTGGGCCATCAAATGGGGGCGCACGCGCCGGGCCTGCAGGATTACCCCACTGCGCTTAGAGTCAGCCACCATCTGCTGCTCTCCCATGGTTGGGCTGTGCCGGTGCTGCGCCGCAACAGCTCTGGCGCTGAAGTCGGCATTACACTCATCCTGTTTCCGCTTGTGCCCGGCTCCTCGAATACCGCCGTTCTGCCAGTCTTTCGCAGGTTCGACGGCAACGTCAATCGCTGGTTTCTCGATCCACTCTATGGTCGCCACTACCCCGCCGATCTGGTGGCTGAGCATATTGACGCCGGCTATCTGCCAGCGGAGGGACTGAATTTTGTCAAACCGGGTGATCTGGAAGCCATCGCCGCCCCGACGGATTTCCTGGGCGTTAACTACTACTCGCCGGTGATACTTCGCAGCGAAGTCACACCCGAAAGCGAGAAAGAGCCCCTGCTACTCCTCTACGCTGGGCCCGAATACGAGTACACCGATATCGGCACGATGGTCTATCCCGATGGTCTTCGCCACTTGCTGAACCGGTTGCATTTTGAGTACCAGCCCGGCAAGATGTACATCACCGAAAACGGTGCGAGCTATTCCGACGGTCCCGACGCGGACGGGCGGGTGCGGGATCAGCGGCGGTTGAACTATCTGCGCGAACATCTTGCCGCTGCCCACCGAGCTATTGAATGTGGTGTGCCCCTGGCTGGCTATTTCGCTTGGTCGCTCATGGACAACTTCGAATGGAGCTTCGGCTACGCGCAGCGCTTTGGCATTGTCTGGGTGGACTACCAAACCCAGCAGCGTATTCCTAAAGATAGCTCGCTCTGGTACAAACAGGTCATCGCCGAAAATGGATTCATGATACCGGCCTGAATGGGTTCGACTACCGGGTTCGGATTTTGCTGGGTTGCCGACGGTCTCCTTCGAGGACTATGGCCGTGAGTCCCTCAAAGGCTTTGGCTTGTCGCCTTGATGGACTCCAGATCGCTCATATTGAGGACTTGCACTTGCTTGCTTATCCTTTTGATCAGTTTCGAGAGGACTACCCCAGGGCCAATCTCAATGAAGGTGGAGACCCCAGCCTCTACCATATACTCCACAGAGGGCTGCCACTGAACACAGTGGCATAGCTGCTGCAAGATCTCCTCTTTCACCTCATTGATGGTGGTTACCGGCTTGGCCGTGCTGTTAGCCACGATGGGAACTTCAGGGGAGCGAAAGTTGATTTGTGAGATGGCCCGGGCCATGCCTTCAACTGTGGGCTCCATCAGGACGGTATGAAAAGCGCCACTGACCTCAAGTGGCACCGCGCCGACGGCTCCCCTCGATTGTGCCAAGTCCATGGAGTGTGCTACTGCCGCTTTTGGGCCGCTGATAACGATCTGCCCGGAGCAGTTGACATTGGCAATCTGGGCGCCGGTCTCCATGCATATTTCGTCGAGGGTTGTCTCGTCGAGACCAATGATCGCCGCCATGCCTCCAGGTTTGATTTTGCCCGTTTCCTGCATCAAGCGCCCTCGTTCCCGTACAAGACGAACTGCGTCGGCGAATTCAAGGACGTTTGCGGCCACCAGAGCGGTGTACTCACCGAGGCTGTGTCCGGCGACAATGGCAGGCTTTATCGTGCTGTTGATCTCTGAAGCGGCTGCTAAACAAGCGATGCTGACTGTCAGTATCGCTGGCTGGGCATTGATGGTTTCCCGCAGATCTCCCTCGGGGCCCTCAAAACAGAGCCGTGACAGGGGGAATTGGAGCGCTTCATCTGCCCCCTCGAAGACCTCCCTGGCCCGCCGTGAACTCTGGTAAAGTTCATGACCCATCCCGATTGCCTGTGAGCCTTGTCCGGGAAAGACATAAGCAATCTTGGCTATCGGTTTTGTCTCTGGTTCAACCATGAGCTTTCCCCATTGTTCAACAGTAACTGAAATCCTCCGCAATATTCCATTGGACTTCGTTTTCGCCTTTAAGGATGGAGACAATATGATTTCTGTAATACGTTTGCTCAACTTGGAATAGGCGACCTCGATAGTCTAGGACGATATGATTCTCGTCGGGAACCGAGATTACCCGGCAGGCCCTTAACCCACCGATGCCGATGCCAACAGCTTTTAGGAGCGCCTCTTTTGCAGTCCAGTAACGGAAAAAGCAATCCCAGGACCTGTCCTTGCCTAGCTCCCATTCTTCGTCGCTCGCCACGAGATCGAAGATAGCTTCGGACCGAGGTTCTATTTCCTCGATATCGATTCCGATCTTTTCCTGGCTAACAACTGCTGCCACGCACTTCGGTTTATGGGAGACAGACCAGTAGTGACCGTCAAATGGGCAGGGAACATCGTCTTCGTCTTTCAGCAACTCTCGGAGGATCACCCCGCTCTTTTCCGCACTCAATCTCAATGCCTCCCTTGCAATTCTGCTTAGCCTGGCCACTTTTTCTCTTCCAGAGAGTTTGTGTCCGGCTTCGGCAACTGGCAAGATTACTGGAAACAGAGTCATTGGTCTGATCAATCCCGAATCGCCTTATCGATAAGAGCTTTGTCAAAGTAGTTAGTCGACATTCCGCAGTCCACGATGATACTCTGGGCATTTATGCCGCTGGATCGATCGCTCAAAAGGAATGCCACCGCATTGGCAACCTCTTTGGTCTCGATAGCTTTCTTGCGTAGGGTTAGTTGTTCGGCGTAGATGTAATAGTCCAGGTACCCTGGTATTCCTGCGGATGAAGAGGTTTTCAACAGGCCAGCCTTGACTGAGTTGAACCTGACCTGGGAAAAGGAGCTGAAGGATTTGGCCAGAAAGCACAGGGTAGAGTCCAGAGCAGCCTTTACAGGCGCCATCCAGCCATAGGGTTCGGCTGCTATTGTTGTGGCTGAGATCGATATAGTGACTACGGATGCCTTTTCATCAAGGATGTCCTTAAATGCATTGACAATACTGATCAATGAGAAACAGGATATGTCAACGGATTGCAGGAAGTCTTTCTTCCTTGTCTCGTGAAATGGCCTAAGTCCCTCTTCGTAGTTGGCAAAAGCGATGGAATGAACGATGCCATGAAGCTTGGGATACTTTTTGGAGACCTCTTCAGCCAGTTTTGTGATTTCCTCTTCCCGCTCGACATCACATATGTAAACGTCTGCATCTGGGAAAAGCTTGGAAATGCTTTCTTTGTGTGCCGCAGTCTGAACCGAATGGATAACCTTCGCCCCTGCCTCCGAGAGAACCTGGCTGACGAAAAAGGCTACGCTCTTCTTGTTGGCTACCCCGAATACGAGGAACGCTTTGTCTGCGATGTCTAAGAAGTCCATATCACTTCCTTTAACCTTAGATTCTAGGTTTCAGGTTTGACTAAGCTAACAGCGAATTCAACTGTTACCGCCGTCTTTCCTGCGGATGAGGCGCTGCCTTTCATGAAAAAGGCATTACTCACCCTTTCCACCACCTCGGCTTCCATCTCCAGGAGGGCACCCGGTTTGACCATATTCTTGAACTTAGCGTTACTGATCCGAGTCAACACCGGCGTACCCTCGCCGATATCACCAATCGTGCGAGAGAGCAGAATCGCCCCGGTTTGAAAAATCGACTCGCAAATCAGCACCCCGGGCATAATCGGATTCCCTGGGTAGTGCCCCTTGAAGAATGGCTCCTCGGGGCTTATCTCTTTTGTTGCTTTGATTTTCGTTTCCGTTTGCTCTACGATCTTGTCGACGAACAAAAACGGTGGACGATGAGGTATCGCATTTAAAACATCTTCCATTTTACAAACCTCCTGTTACCTCTAGTGTAGAACCGTTGACATAAGACGCTTCCCTAGACGCCAGGAAAAGAACACAGGCAGCGACCTCCTCGGGCTTGCCGAATCTCTTCAAGGGGATCTGTGCTATATAGGAATCGCGTAGTTCATCAGGCAGGTCTCGAATCAAATCGGTTGCGATAAATCCCGGTGAGACGCAATTCACCGTAATGCCCCTGCGGGCAACTTCCTTGGACAGTGATTTGGTCAGCGCAACCAAGCCTGCCTTTGAGGCGGCATAGTTTGCCTGACCTTCAAATCCATACTTGCCGGAAGGTGAGGTTATACTGATAATCCGTCCATATCGTTTGCGCATCAGGCTCATCACCGCAAACTTACACATGTAAAAGATTCCGCTGAGATTGACATTCAGCACATCATGCCACTCCGATTCTCTCATCATGGCCAGGACAGCATCCTTCCGAATACCTGCACTATTTACAAGTATCTCGAAGCCTTCATACTTCTTGTCTATGTATTCAAAAAACTTTTCAACCTCTTCATATTTAGACACGTCACATATTTGGATATCAATATTCTCAGCGAACTCACTGGTGTCTTGCTTGAATTGTTCTGTAGCGGCTTCGTTTGAGGCGATAATAACCCGGGCACCAGCCCTCAGGAAACTCTCGACAGTGCTTTTGCCTATCCCCCTTATTCCTCCGGTTACGATAGCGGTCTGTCCCTTGAAATCGTACATCTGTTACCTCCTGTAAAATGAAATCAGGACCTCAGGTATTTGTCGACGTTGTTTGAGGTAATCACTCCGTAGTTAGCCGCGCCCAACCAGCCGGACATAATGATCCCTACCGAACCGGTATGGAAAAGTCCCGGTATTTCCTCGTGAAGCCCCATGCTTATCTTTAATCCTTCGAATTTGGTGCCGAAAGAAGCGCCACGTTCGTGAAGAGTATACCTCTGAAATGTTTTTGGGGTAGCAGCTTCTACATAGTCGATCTTCTCCCGGACCCCGGGAATATATTTATCCAGAGCATCGATCGTCGATTCGATCAACTCCTTTTTTGAAGCGCGGTATTCTTCCTCGGGCAGGTTTGCCCAGTCCTCGTAGTTGGCATTGGTAGAGGAAACGATCGAGCACATATCAGACCCTGGCCTTGTTTCCGGATAGTAGATGGAGAAGGTTCGGCTGGTGATATTCCTGCTGCAGAGCATTGTGGAATCAAACTTCTCCGCTACTGAGGTGAAAAGCAAATCCCCTACGTAGTCTATCCTCTCGCCCTTTCTGATGCCCATGTAGACCTGGCAGCTACTGTTGTTTAGACGTACCTTATTTGCTTCTTCAATGAAGCTTTCTGAAAAGTGCTCATCCCCGACGAGCTTATGAATGGTTGATAGTAGATTGCCGTTGGAGACAGCAGCCCTACACTTGATCATCTGCCCATTTGTGACTACTCCCGAGACCTTTTGATCTTCGATGATAATCTTTTCAACCGGACACTTGGTCCTTATGTCGACGCCATTTCCTATGAGCTCATCCTGCATCTTCCCGATAAACTTGTCTGTCCCGCCTTGAACGGTATAGACGCCTTTGCTCATGAAGTTGGAAAACACAATGCCGTAACTTATCGCTGGGTCATCCAGGGTCGATCCGTTCGCATAGGTGATCGGTTCCATCAACAGGCGGACGACATCGTCGCGGCCGGGGAAGAACTTTTCAAAGAGCTCTCTGATTGTCATCGTCTGCTCATCATAGTAGTTCATGTCTCTGGCCGTGTTGAAAAAGCCTTCGATATTCTCTAGGGGTATCTTGAAACGCTCCTGCAGGATGCGGGTGAAATCCTCCCTGTCGAAGGTTGTTGTGAAGGAGAATTGAGGGTTGTCAAACCTGATTCCCTTGAGTTGGACGATCATGTCAGCGATTTCAGGCGACCAGTACTTACGACAGGTCTTAATCATGCCGACCGGGAATCCGTGCAGCGAGACGTCGAAGATGTGCCCGCCCTTCCTCTTGAACCAGGCAGCCAATCCACCGAGCTGATGGTGCTGCTCCAGCAGCAAAACTGAATGTCCGCTTCTGGCGAGCATATTGGCACAACTAAGCCCCGCCAATCCACTGCCAATCACGGCGACATCGTATTCCGGTTTTGTTTCTTTCAACCGATCGCTCGTCACTGCCCTTCCCCTTTGTTATCCCTTCTGCAACACGTGGAGATTTGCCATGGAGATACCGCTAAGCATTGCTCCAACGATCCCCAGAAACCCCTGGTCTGTCCCGCAAATAAACAGGTTCTCCAGATGTGTTCTTCCTGTCTTGATCTTGTTTGGAGTCCCATATACCGCGCCGTTCAAGTGACCCGTGAACCTGTGAATCGTCTTTGGAGTGAAGACATCTGTGTAAACGATTGAGTCACGGAAATCTGGTACGAATTTTACCACCTCTTTAAGTGAGGTTTCAAGCCAGGCAGCTTTTTGTGCTTTATATTCTTCCTGCTCCAACTTGTTCCAGAGATCGAAATTGGCCATGTTGGTTACCCTGATCATGGCTTCGGGCAGCGGGCTTTCGAAGTGAAAATTGTTGGGGCAGCATATGACACCGCTTGAGACATCAACCAAATCGTCCGGTTTCCTATAACTGAATCTATCCGAGTTATTGAAAAAGATGATTGTTGTATCGTAGCCCGTTTCAGCAAGTTCTCTATCAAGAACCATGATAAACTCTACGAATGAAAGTTGCCCCACATTATACTTGACTCTCGCAGGGTCGTAGTCGGATAGAAGCCTCATGGTTTCAACGTAACCGGCCGATGATATTATGTTATCGGCCGTCAGCACTTCACCGTTATCGAGCAATACCGATTCAACCTTGCCGTTGGCAACCTGTATACTTTGCACCCCACACCTTAGCCTTAATTCACCACCGTGGTCCTGAAATTTCCTGACCAGTACATCAAGGATCTGCCGGACCCCGGCTTGGGGCCTGGCAAAACCTTCGCAGAAGATGCTATTGAACATGATAACGAACTGCCCGAATTCCATGTCATTCTCTTGGGCATTGCCATAGTACATGAGCGGGCAAAAGATCATATCAATGAGGAGTGGGTCGGAGATAATCGAGCCCACGACTTCGCGAGCCGAGACTGGTTTCGCATCCAGGGCCAGTGCGGCATATTCGGAAATAGTCTTGAGTAGCTTTTGGAAGTTGTCGGCTTGCGATGGAAAATTCTCGACTACCTCCTGTACAAAGAAGTCTAGGTCGTTGTTGAATCCGAGAGTTTTCCCCGGGAACTTAACCATTGACATTCGTTGTTGACAGAGGGCGAAATCCTCAGCTTTTAGCTTGAGCTGTCGCAGCAACTTGGGGAGGGGCGTTGATTTGGTACCCTCGGGGACATAATTGGTCATTGCATGGAGACCAACATCGAATTTATGTCCGTCCCGACTGTAGAATGAATTTAATCCCCCGACTCGATAATGTTTTTCGAGGATGCAAACCTTCTTATCGTAGTAGGCCAATCTGATGCCAGCGGCGAGACCGGACATTCCCGCGCCTATGATGAGAACATCGTAGCTCATAGCTAGGCTCTATTATTAAGGGATTTCCCCTGTTTGGCAAGGGGAGAAAGTCATGTGAACCTTCGGTTCCCTGGTGAAATGAGGTGAAATGATGTACTCTGGTTTGCTGCTACGTTTTGGCTAAGTATCCTTCACGAGTGGCTCCAAATAAGCACCGTAGCTATCCAAGACTAGACAATTTCGTATCAATTCCAGCCAGGAGGTTCTGTCAATACTATTCTGCAAATCTTTTGACGATAAGGGCAGAATTGAGTCCCAACATTCCGAAGGAGTTATTCAAGATGTAGTCGACCTTATCCACCTTTTTGGGTTCGTTGATTACAAGGTTTTTGAGAGCACACTCAGGGTCTAGATTGTCTACATTGATCGTCTGGTGAACGATATGGTCTTCAAAGGAAGGTAGATTGCCCACCAGTTCTAAAGCACCAGCAGCACCCATGCTGTGGCCAATGTAACTCTTGGTGTTGTTTATGTAGGTATTTGAATTATCCCCAAAGACTTGTCTGATTGCCTGACACTCTACCTTGTCCCCTTCAGGGGTTGCAGTCGCGTGGGTGTTGATAATATCGATGTCGCTCGCTGATATGCCGGCTTTCTTGAGGGCAAGGCTCATGCACTCAGCTTGCCTTTCCGGGTTGGGAAGAACGTAATCAAATGCATCCGAGTTGATGGCGTAACCGACGATCTCGCCGTAAATCCTGGCCCCTCTTTCGAGTGCGTCACTCAATTTTTCCAGAACGCACATACAGCCGCCTTCGGAGACGACAAC
Source organism: Dehalococcoidia bacterium (assembly GCA_030619685.1). Next base: position 1,219 of record JAUXAX010000069.1, on the reverse strand, counting down.
ACCGTTTCGGTCCCTGTCGAAGGGGCGGGATGCCTTCGTGGGGTCCGGATGACTCGCCAACGCACGTTCATTTTTGAAGCTGAGATAAATACCAAAGCCGTGGATGACCTCTGAGACCCCACCAGCCAGGGCCAAATCTACCTCACCCAGCAGCAGCATCTGTACGCCGTGTATAAGTCCGATGCTGCCGGCGGCGCAGGCGCCTCCCAGGGTGTAGTGTGGGCCGGTAATCCCCATATTCAGGGTGACTTCGCCCGCCGGCGCACTGGCCACAGTTCTTGGGTTTTGGTGGTGGGACCAGACGTCTAGATTGTAGCCGAACTGCTTGAGGTTATAGATTTCATTCTCGGTTTGCACGTTACCGTGCTCGGTAATCCCGACATAGACACCAATTCTCGATTTGTCAACAGACTCAAGATCCAATTTCGCGTCAGCGACTGCTTCGTGAGAGCAGTAGACCGCAAAAGACCCTGCTCGCGTTCCCCGACGTAGTTCCTTTTTCCCTTGATACTTCAGTAGATCAAAATCGCACGCGCCAGCTATGACCTCGCCCATGTAGTGGGTTTCGATCTTCCCTATTCCAGATTTGCCAGCAAGCAAGTTCTGTCTAAACTCTGCAAGACTGTTTCCGTTTGGTGCTGATAGACCAATCCCGGTGATTACGATTCGTGTTTCATCAGCCATCTTGGTAACCATGATGCTTTGTGATCATCCCTTGACGCTACCATTCCAGACCCAGCATAATAACGCACAAGCCACTGCCAGCTGCCATCATCACAACCCTCTCACTAACATTAACACGACCCTCATCAATTCCTATGGCCAGTGAAATGGGGAGGGAACACGAAGCGATGTTTCCCAGGTATTCCACGGTGGAAAAGCCCTTGGATTCATCCAGCTCCAGGGTATGAAATAGCACCTCTTGGTGGACAGAGCTAACCTGATGGGTAAAAAACCTGTCTACATCTGGCTCTCTCCACCCCAGCTCTCGCTGGAAGACCTTCCACGTTTCGGCCGCCAATGCCACGCCATTATTGAGAATTCCTGTATAGTCCGTACTCATATTGGGGTAGCTAGTCGGGTCGTAGAAATAAGTATCAGCTTCTATGCGACAGAGGTCGTTGTGTTGTGAAGCATTTCGTACAACCCCACCCAAGAGTTTATGGCCGGATTTCGACAGGGATGAGTGAGTTAATACCACTGCCACTGCTCCGGATCC
>JAUXAX010000042.1 GCA_030619685.1 Dehalococcoidia bacterium | reverse complement strand
AGCCGGAGATAAGATTGGGGATCATGTGCGGCGGCGGCGGCAGCGTGAGGTTGACACGCCTGGTAGGAAAGGGCAAGGCCATGGAGATGTGCCTCACAGGAGACCCGATCGATGCCCAGGAGGCATATCGCGTCGGTCTGGTCAACCAGGTGGTGCCCGCCGCAGAGCTGGAGAATGCCGTCAATGCCATGGTAAAGAGGTTAATATGGAAGGGCGCCGTAGCCCTGGACTCCACCAAGAAGAGCATTAAAGCCACCATGGAGATGGGGGTGAAAGAGGCTATCGAAAACGAGGCAGAACTGTTCTCCGACATCTTTAAGACTGAAGATGCAGAGGAGGGCGCAAAAGCCTTCCTCGAGAAGAGAAGGCCCGAGTTCAAAGGTAAGTAAAAGTAAAAGTAGGGTGGGTGGAGTGCAACAAAACCCACCGCCCTAAATTGTGGGCAACAAACAGAAGGACAATCGTCGCAAGTGAAAGAGGCAGGTCAGCCCATTGTTGACCTGCCTCTTCATCAATTCGCCCGTAAACCTATTCACGCTTCGGCAATGACGTTCTGAATTCGGCGAAGTACTCGTCCTCGGTCTTTCCCGTAATTCTCTCGAAGTACTTGTCCGGCCTGATGCCGACAACAGTCTCCGCTATTTCCTTTTTGGCTTCGAGGTTTCCTCGCCTCTGGATCATCATCTTCTGCGCCTGTGGTGAGCCGGCACCGTGGAGCGCCTCTGGCAGACCCGCACCCACTGCCATATTCTCGATAAGCCTCACCATATGCATCCTATCTCTGGTCGACGTGCCAGCCTTGCCCCCAAAATACTTATCTATATATTTTCCCACCTCGGGGTTCCTGTAGTCCTTCTCTGAGGGCAAGGTTATTATCAGACCACCGGTGATATCCTGCGCCAAGCGCATCCATTCATAATTCATGCGTGTTATGTTAAGTTTAACCACGTTCGCCAGAAGCGCATTTATGCTATAGGCCCCGGAATTTGTCTTGCTGCCCTGATAGGAGCAAGCTAGCGAGCACGACCAGCATGTTTCCGCCATGCTGACCATCTCGGCCATCAAGTCCCTGAGGTAGGGCGTCTTCTCCACTCCGTTATTCTCCGCCATCCAGTAGGCTGCGCCTGTTACTACGTCTGCCAGGCCGACCTTACAGCCTCCGTAGTTACTCCTGTGGAAACCAGCGAAGGTCTCAACCAACTGCCCGGTGATGTCATACTCGCCGCACATAAAAACCCGCTCCCGGGGGACGAAAACGTCGTCCAAAACTATCAAACATTCGCCGCCAACGATCCCGTATTTGGCATTGCCAGCGTCGATTTCGCCGTCAAGCCTTCTGGAGTCATTGGTCTGCCGACCGAATATCAGGGTGACCCCCTCGGCATCGATAGGGACAGCGAAGCAAACAGCGTAATCCTTATCATCCTCACCCATGGTCCTTGTGGGCATAGCCAATATCTCATGGGCATTCACCGTTCCCGTTATGTGAGCTTTGGCACCGCGAACAACTATGCCATCATCTCTCTTCTCAACGACATGTACATACATGTCAGGGTCTTCCTGCTGATGTGGCCTCAAGCTCCTGTCCCCCTTTGGGTCAGACATGGCACCGGCCAGCATCAGATCGTTGTCCTGCACGTATTTCAGGTACTTCTTAAATCTCTCGTGGTAATCTGTCCCATGCTTCTGGTCTATCTCGTAGGTGGTAATGTAAACGGCATTGAGGCCATCAAGTCCCACACACCGTTGAAAACAGGTGGCCGTCTTCTGCCCCAACAACCGCATCATTCGTACCTTGTTGACCAGGTCATCTATGCTGTGGTGGACGTGGGTGAATCGGTTGATCCTCTCTCCCGTCAGATTGGAGGTAGCGGTCATCTCCTGCTCAAACTCAGGGTGATTGGCCAGCTCATAGGTCATGGCCGCTGCATTTATGTGCGGCTGGAACATGGGATAATCAACAACACTCTCCACTCTTTCACCAAAGGCATACACCTTGGGCTTTAATTTCCTTAGACTCTCTATGTAGTCTTTCCCTGACTTAATTGCCATATTGTCTTCCCTACCTTTCCTGCTCCACCAATTGAACCACCCAGGGTCTTCAAGTTCGTTTCGACAGGCAAAGACTACTTAGTGTAGTCATAAAAGCCTTTCCCTGTCTTTCTTCCCAAATGCCCGGCTCGAACCATCTGCCTCAACAGAAGGGCCGGGCGATATTTGGGATCCCCGTACTCCTCAGTCATGTGCTCCATCGAATAAAGGAGGGTATCCAGCCCGACGAAGTCAGCTAACTCCAATGGGCCCATGGGATGGTTCATTCCCAACTTCATACCGAGGTCGATATCCTCAGCGCTGGCTATACCCTCCGCGTAAGCGTTTATGGCCTCATTCATCATCACGCCAATAAACCGGCTCGTGGCAAAGCCGGGGGTATCACTAACTACTATCGACGTTTTGCCCATCTTGGTAGATAGCTCGCGTATGATGTTCACAGTCTCCTCAGTGGTATTGAAACCCCTGACAATCTCCACAAGCTGCATCATCGGTACCGGGTTGAAGAAGTGCATACCGACAAATCTATCGGCTCTCTTGGTGACAGAGGCCATCTCAGTGATACTCAGCCCCGAGGTATTGGAGGCGAAGATGACATCATCGGGGCACACTTTATCAATTGTACCGAAGGTCTCCTTTTTCAAAGCCATATTCTCCGGAATAGCCTCAATTACTACATCAACGTCTTTCACTGATTCAATCAAGTCCGTGAGCCCTTTAATCCGAGCCAGAGCGGCATCTGCATCAGCTTGGGTAATCTTTTCCTTCTTGACAAAGCGCCCGAGGCTTTGCCTGACGGCATCTATTCCGCTCTCGATGAACCTATCTTCGATGTCCCTCATCTTCACCTCTAGACCAACCTGGGCTGCCGCCTGCGCGATGCCCGCGCCCATGATCCCGGCACCTAACACGCTCACCCTTCTTATCTCCATGTAAAAGACCTCCTCGTTAATATTTTCCTAAGGTGTGAGTGTAAGTCTTTGGCGAAAATGCCCCCTCTTTGGGCTCTGAGGCAACAAATGCTTGGAGGGCTCTTGAGCTCTTGGTTCTCTCTGTTCATTCCTGGTGGAGCTGGGGGGATTCGAACCCCCTACCTCTTGAATGCCATTCAAGCGCTCTCCCAACTGAGCTACAGCCCCGGTGTGTCTACATCTTACTATAAAAGCGAATCTCATTCAACACAGGCCCCTTATCAAAGAGCCTATGGCTGGAATCCTGCGATAGAACAACAGAGTGGGGGGCATGAAACTTAAGAGGTCCGCTAGCATGAAAGCGGCAGGCACTGACATTTCGCTAAGCAGCGTTGACTATTTCTCACTTTGCCAGATGGGACTGAGGACCACCCATTGCTCAGGAGATGTTCTAATATACTTTTCCATGACAGCTATGACCTGCTCCATATTCCTTGCCACAGCGTCATCTCCCGAGGGAATGATGTCGAGGGCCGGCTCAAAGTATGCATCATACCGGCCATCCCCTCGGCGCAGGTTGAAGGCAGGGACAACCGCTGCCCCCGTGCGCATTGCGATGCGCACTGCGCCTGCAGGCAACCTAGTCTCTTCTCCAAAGAACTCCGACTTGAAGCCATCCTTCCCGATATCACGATCGCACACGAGCCCCACTGTTTCACCACGGTGCAGAGCCTGTGTTACCACCTCTACCACACCTAATTGAGCAGGTATGCAAGTTAGACCCTTGCTCCTCCTCAGGGCGATGACATGATCGAGCAAGGCTGCTGGCTTCAGTGTTTCGACAAGGGCTGTTACTTTGGCTGAGCGTGCTGCAAGTATCTGCCCAGCCATATCAAAACTGCCGAGATGCGCGGTAACTAAGATTACCCCCTTACCCCTACTCAAAGCGTCCTCAAAATTGTGCCAGCCGTGGACTGTTATGCAGCTGTCGATGTCATTGAGTTTCATGTATGGCAAGTGGATAAGGTCAAAGTAGTTCTTAGCGGCATTCCTGAGGACGCCTCGTACAGCTCGCTTCAGAATAGTATTATCTATCTCTGGCCCCAGAACACGTCTCATGTTGGCCGCAACTGCCGCCCTTAGTGAGGGCCGGAATATGTAGACTGTATCCGCAGCCAAACGCGCGATTAGATATCCGACCTTCGTGGGTAAGCGTGCTATGGTGAATCCCGCAATCCTAAACGCTATATATGTCCACATAAAGTTATACCTGCTTGTAGGGCATGTCATCTAGAAGCAGTAATCGCCAGAACCAACGCAACTGCCTCATCCAGGATTCATTTGAGACGGACAACATCATGGCTCGGAATGCAACCTTCCCGATTATAAACGTCTTGGATAAAATAGTGAAGTCCTGCTTGACTCAGCCAGGGTTTCGCTCGCCTACCATCTCCAGCAGTTTTTCATAGCTGGAAATCCCGGACACAGTATCTATGAAATTCCCCAGAGACGAGCTTTGCTCTCGAAGCTTCCGTAACTGGCCCCCAATCGGACTCACTGACGTTGGGGTATCAGCATAGGTGCCATGAAAAGCAAAGTACGCCTGGTTCAGCTTCCTGATATAGTATCCATTGGCCTCAAGAAACCTGCGTTTCCCCTCCATATACCTCTCCGCCTCCTCAATCTCTCCCCCTGCCAGGTATTGATCGACGGCGAGCCTGATCTCCCTCATCTCACTGCCAAAATCGAATGCTGGCTCTCCCTCTTCAGCCGGTGGCGTTGATCCCTCTTCCTCTCCCGCGTAGTAACGCTCGTAGACCATGAGGCCGATCTCACTGCCAGCTATTTCCGCAGCAGTCTCATTTACGGTGGTCATGTCGTAGTTCGACCAATATCTCTGTCCCAAGGGTCGAAAGAAAAAGTAGTGGTGCAACCATTCATGCGCTATCTTGGACAGAAGATTCTGGGGCGAAGGCATCTGCGGAACAATGCTGGGATAGGTAGCAACACCGCCGAGTTGTTCCACTAGGCCCGAGAAATCCAACGCCTCTACCGCTTCCTCGATTTCTACTTTCTCCTCCAGACTCACGTCAGGTCTAAGGAGAACGGTATCGACAATTTCTATCTTGTGTCTGGATGAGACGATCAGGACATTGGGTCTCTCTTCGAACACGAAATCCACCGGAGGGAAGAGGAGGTCAACCTCCCCACCCAGCTTCAAAGTCATTGACAAACCCTCTTCTGCCAGGACCCTGCTTATCTGCCCTTCTATGATCTCCTCGACCTGATCCTCAAGCCGATCTCTCTCTGTCCTTAGAGCTGCAAGCTGCGCTTCCCAGACGTCGATATCCGCCTCTGACCCGAGTCCTTCAGCTTTTTCCCTGTTGATCCTGTCCCCTAGCAAGGTCATGTCTTGGGCCAGAGACAGGTAGTCCTTGACTAGCTGTACCTTCTCCGCTTCGGAGAGCTCGCTTGGATGGAAAACCTCTTGTATCTTGTATTCCCACTTATCGAAGAGGTTTTCGAATTCCCAGCGTGCGATATTGAAACTGTAGGGGCTAGCAATCCTATCCCACTCATTCTGCTTCTTAAGCAAATCACTGCCTATCACTGCTGAGACAATGATTAGGAGAACAAGCGCTGCCCCGCCCAACAATTTCCACATCATGCCATGATTACCGCCAGAGAATCAGCCATCAGGCAAGAACCTGATGCTCAGCATACCACAGGGCTATTATGACCTCAAGGACTCCAGCTAAACCCCCGATTTCAGTTGCGCCGCTCCATGACATGAAGTACAATAGGAGCACTACGCTTCGGGGAAGGAAATATGGAGAACTATCAGAGCGAGCAGATACGCAATGTTATTTTGCTTTCTCATAATGGTGCTGGCAAAACCTCACTCAGTGAAGCCATGTTATTCCAGACTAAGGCAACTACTAGGTTGGGCAAGGTTGACGACGGGACCACTACTTCAGACTATGATCCTGAAGAGGTGAGACGCAAAATCAGCCTCAATACCTCCCTACTCCCACTTGAGTGGAATAAGACCAAGATAAATATCCTCGATGCCCCAGGCTATGCGGATTTTGTCGGGGAAGTCAAGGCGGCGCTACGCGTCGCCGAGGGTGCTGTGGTGGTGGTTTGTGCCGCCTCCGGAGTGGAGGTGGGAACTGAGCTGGTTTGGAGATACGCTGAGGATAAGGGCGTTCCCCGTATACTGTTTATTAACAAGCTCGACCGCGAGAACGCCGATTTCTTCAAGACATTGGAGCAGCTTGAGACCACCTTCGGGAGGAAATGTGTGCCTATTCAACTGCCTATAGGCTCTGAGAGTAACTTCGAAGGAGTGGTAGACCTGATTACCACCAAGCCTTCTGATGCTCCGCCCAATCTGGGTGACAAAGTAGCCACCTTTCGTGACAAGTTGGCTGAGGCTGCTGCCGAGACCGATGACGACTTCATCGCCAAGTATCTGGAAGGAGAGGAGCTAACCGAGGAGGAGCTTCGTCGCGGTTTGAGGGCTGGGACAATTGAAGGCAAGGTGGTGCCGGTTATGGTGGGCTCTGCTCTGCAGAATAAGGGTGTCGCCGAACTTATGAACGCTATCTGCAGCTACCTGCCATCTCCAAAGGATAAGGGTAAGATCACGGCCCGCAACCCCCAAAGTCAGCAAGAGGAGACCGTAGACCCAGACGACGCAGCGCCACTGTCAGCCCTGGTCTTCAAGACGACCGCTGATCCCTACGTGGGCAAGCTCACCTATCTCAGGGTTTACAGTGGTGCCATCAACAGCGACTCCAGCGTATGGAACGCTAACAAGAAACGCGCCGAGCGCATCGGCCAGCTCTATAGGATACGGGGCAAGGCTCAAGAGCCTGTGCCCCGAATTGCCACTGGAGATATCGGCGCCGTGGCCAAACTGGCAGAAACGGGCACAAGCGATACCCTCTGTGACAGGGAACACCCGTTGGTGCTTGACGCCATCGAGTTCCCCGCACCTACTCTAAGCGTCGCCGTCTACCCCAAGACCAAAGCCGACCTGGATAAGCTGGGGCCAGCGCTGGGCAGGCTGAGCGAGGAAGACCCTACCATCACCGTCCACAAAGATACAGTTACAGCAGAGACCATCGTATCGGGAATGGGAGAAGCGCACGTAGATGTATCTGTAGAGAAGATAAAGCGCAAGTTCGGCGTTGAGTTGAGGATCGATACGCCTAAGATACCTTATAAAGAAACGATCACGGTACCAGTCAAGGCAGAATACAAGCACAAGAAGCAGACTGGCGGACATGGCCAATATGGGCATGTCTTGCTGCAGCTGGAACCATTGCCTCGGGGAACCGGGTCCGAGTTTGGAGCAAAGGTAGTAGGTGGGTCGGTGCCCAAAAACTATATACCGGCTGTGGAGAAAGGGGTTAATGAGGCTCTGAATGAGGGCGTACTGGCTGGTTACCCCGTAACCGACCTGAAGGTGAAACTATATGATGGCAGCTATCACTCGGTCGACTCCTCGGACATAGCATTTAAGCTCGCCAGCTCCCATGCCGTAAGAAAAGGGGTCTCAGAGGGGCAGCCCGTGTTGCTTGAGCCAATAATGAACGTTCAGGTAACTATTCCCGACAGCTTCACGGGTGACGTTATGAGCGACCTCAATGGAAAACGAGCCAAGGTGCTGGGCATGACCCCTGGCGACGGTATCAACGTTATCGACGCCCAGGTCCCGCTGGCAGAGGTGTTGAGGTATGCCATCGATCTGAGGTCAATCACCCAGGGTCGCGGCGGCTATACTATGGAGTTCAGCCACTACGAAGAGGTGCCACAACATGTCGCCCAGAGAATAATCTCGGCGTCAAAGAAGGAATCGGAGAAGACTTAATCCTGTTAGCTGTGTTATCCTGCAAAAATTTCCGCACAGATCCCTCTCCCCCCTCCCCTTAATCCCCTCCCGCCAGGGGAGGGGAATTAGAAGGAATCTTGCGGTCACCTATAATTACTGCTTGGCATCAGTGTTGACGATCTTAACCCAGCGCCGCTTGCCTACCTTGATGATGCTGCCATTCCTGATGTACAATGGGTGCTTGCCAACGGTAACCTTCGTGCCATCAGGATAAATAAGATCAACAGCACCTTCAGCTATAAGCCTCTTTGCTTCAGCATTGCTCTTCACGATCCCGTAGTGGCTCAAAACGTGGGCAAGGCTAACGGGACGCCCCTGCCACCTTCCCCGATCATCCACTCTAATTAGCTCGAGCAGATCAGAAGAAGACGGTTTGACACGGGGATCGACATACTGGCTGAACGAAATCCGAAGCTCTTCAATGTCTTCGGGCACGGCCCGGGCTTGAAAAACCCTCTCGAATTCCCCTTGTGCTTCAACAGCAGCCGCTTGCCCATGGAACTGCCTTACTATTTCAGCAGCCAAAATCTTTTTGATCACCATTGGGTTTGCCCCGGTATCTAGCTGCTGACTGAAGTCTGCTAGGACATCGTCTGGGTATCGGTCGGGATCGGTAAGCAACTCGAAGTAGTCCATCATCAAGCTATCGGGGATAGACATCACCTTCCCGTACATATCCTCGGGAGGGTCCTCGATGGCGATGTAGTTATCGAGGCTCTTGCTCATCTTCTGCTGGCCATCGGTGCCCACCAGCAGAGGCGTCAGGAAGACATGCTGCGGGGGCTGCCCCACCATCTGTTGGAGCTCCCTCCCCATAAGGCAATTGAACTTCTGATCCATGCCACCGAATTCGACATCAGCTTCGATGGCCACCGAGTCATAGGCCTGAAGAAGCGGGTACAATAGTTCGGTGATAGCGATAGGACGCCCTGAAGCACGCCTGGTGCTGAAGTCCTCCCGCGCCAGTAGCTGGGCTACTGTGAATTTACTCGTCAGGCTGATGACATCTGCCAGGCCAAACTTGCCATACCACTCGCTCTGCCGGCGGAGCTCCGTTTTCTCCCGGTCCACCACTTTGAAGAACTGCTGCATGTAGGTCTCGGCATTAGCACGGACCTCCTCAGGCGAAAGCATAGGCCGCGTTTGGGACTCACCGCTGGGATCGCCTATCTGAGCTGTCCAATCGCCGACTATGAGCACAACCTGATGCCCCAATTCCTGGAATTGCCGCAGCTTTCTCATTGCCACCACATGGCCAAGGTGAATATCGGGGCGGCTGGGATCAAAGCCCATCTTCAGCCTCAGTCGCCTGCCCGACTCAAGCAGGCGTACCAGTTCCTCCTCAACAATGATTTCAGCCACCCCACGCCTTAGAACGTATTCGAGGTTTTTCTCCATCATATTTAGCTCTGGCAAAAGACTATTTTAGTATCGATCTCGCTCGCTCAACGTCCCTGCCAATCTGAGCCGACAATTCCTCGGGGTCGGCAAACCTCATCTCCTCCCGTAAACGCTCGATGAGTTCGACAGTGAGTTTCCCCCCATAAATATCTTCAGCGAAATCGATTAGAAAGACCTCTATAGTGCGCCCGCCGTCGCCAAACGTTGGCCTGAGGCCAATATTGGTCACCGATTTGTAGACTTTATCTCCGATATAACCCAGAGTAGCATAGACACCGTCAATCGGAAGAGCCTGGTCCGAATCAACCCCTATGTTTGCTGTAGGAAAGCCCAAACCATGGCCCCGCTCCATTCCGCCTACCACTGGCCCACTCAGTCTGAAGTAGCGACCAAGAAACCTGGAGATCGCTCTCATATCCCCCCGAGACAGGGCTTCCCTTATGGCAGTGCTGCTTACAAGAGAACCCCCCGATATCAGTGGTTCCACCACTTCAACAGTAAAGCCGAGTTCTTGCCCCAGGGCTTGCAACGCAGCAGCATCCCCCTCCCTCCCTCGCCCTAGAGCGAAGTCAGGGCCGATTATGAGGCCCTGCATTCGCAGATGCATCTGGAGAAGGATGACAAACTCTCGAGCGCTCAGTGCGGCAACCTCAGTGCTAAAGTTAACAGGAACCACAAGTTCAACGCCAAGACCCCTGAGAAGTCTGGTCCTCTCCTCTACAGTGGTCAAGCGGGCCAGCTTGGTCTGAGGTGACAACACATTTTGGGGATGGGTATTAAAGGTTACCACCCCGCTCAGGAGATTCCTAGCAGCAGCTTGCTGAGTCAGCTTCTTAATAAGATACTGGTGACCCAGATGGACCCCATCGAAGACCCCAACCGTAAGCAGGGTTTCGCGTTCCAGGCTAAAACTTGCCAGCTCTGAAATTAACCGCACGTCACTTCTGAAAGCACGACTATTGCCAACGAGTATTTTAGGACAACCTACGCATTACGTCAAGGAATAATGAGAGTGTGCCGCCCAGGATCGGTCGAAACCGTAGCTTGACAGTAGCTTTCGCCATTGCTAAACTTGATTATAGAGGCATTCCACCATACACATCTGGGTGATTCCTCATCAGCAATGAAGCTGTATTTTGTTCGAGTGAGAGCTGCTAAATAGAGGCATGTCGACTCTCGCTAACCAGGGATTCGGCATAGCCTCTATTTATAGTCACCCAAAAATTGGAGGAGCATCGAATAGTGAGCGTAATCGAAACGTTCCAAGAGGTATTTGATAAGCGACACCAGTACGCCAAGGACTGGAAGGAACGAACCGGAGGTAAAGTCATCGGCTGGCTTTGTACATATTCTCCGGTGGAGATTATGTATGCCGCCGGTATGCTTCCGCTACGAATTCTAGGGACCCACGAAGTTCACGACATTACAGACCGGTATCTTTTCCCTACGGTATGCCCCTTCTCCCGTGATGCTCTGGCTCAAGGGCTCAAAGGTAGATATGATTACCTCGATGGGCTAACCATGGCCCGAACGTGCTCCCATGTCCAGGGTACGTTCGATAACTGGCGAAACTATGTGCCTACGCCTTTCATTTATTACATATGGTTCCCGTGCCATGTGAGGAGTTCGAGAGCAAAGCCATGTCTAACAGGGGAATTCCTTGATTTCAAACAGGCTCTGGAGAAATTCACAGGCAAATCCATTTCCCAGGATGATTTGGACAGGGCAATAGAGCTATACGATACAAACCGCAAACTGATGAAGCAGGTCTACGAGTTCCGCAAAGAAGACGAGCCCCCCATTACTGGTGCCGAAGCTATGGAGATGGTGGTAGCCAGTCAACTGATGGACGTGGTAGAGCACAACAAGCTGCTGCAACAATTGCTTGAGGAGTTGCCCAATAGAAAGCTCGACCGGGACACAGGTCTACGGTTAATGATGGTCGGCAGCGAAATGGACGACATAGTGTTCGTCAGAATGTTGGAGGAATTGGGCTGTACCGTTGTCATCGATGAGCACTGCACAGGAAGCCGGTACTTCTGGGATGAGGTTACTCCACAGGAGGACCGTCTGGCAGCAATCGCAGACCGCTATGTTGAACGCTGGCTATGTCCAGCTATAGGAGGCGACCTTGAAGACAGACCCCATCGTGTCCTAGAACATGCCCAAGATTGGAACGCCCAGGGTGTGCTCCTGTATCAGCAGAAATTCTGCGACCCTCATGAGTTCGATATCCCCCCGCTCCAAAAGATGTTTAAGGAACACGATATACCTATCCTTATCCTCGAGTTCGATGTCACCATTCCCTTTGGACAGTTTCGCACCCGCATTGAAGCCTTCCTTGAAATGGCCGAAATCGAGGTGTTTTAGGGTTTGATACTATTGTTTGTGATAATTAAGACGGAGGCAAACTAGGAATGACAACCAATGTAAAGTATAAAAGCAAGCCTCTGGATTGCTGGCAATGGGGCAAAGAGCTCAGGTTAGAGGCTTATCAGGATTTGGCCAGGGGCCACGAGCAGGGAAAACTGATGGTCCTGGGCTGTGCGGCAACCCCTTATGGCATACTGGCAGGGCTCGGCGACTTCGTTTTCCTCGCTGGGGAGCCCTACGGGGCCAGTGTAGCAGCCGATCCCCCCTTCTCCATCCCGTGCATGGAAGCCTATGAAGCCAAGGGATATTCCCGTGATATGTGTGGCTATATGCGCAACTTCCTGGGCTCTATGTACCTCGACAACTACTATTTTACCGGTGGGCCGTTTCCCAAATTCGATTTCGCCTGGAGCGTTCGCCATTGCCCCGCAGGCCACCCCAAGTGGCACCAGATGGTTGCTGAATATCAGGGCTTTCCCATGAATTATGTCGATGATGAAACAATGCTGTCTGCGGACGGTGATCCCAAGCATAGGATAGAGTATGTGGCTGGGCAATATTTCGACTCCATCGAATGGATGGAGAGGGTCACAGGGAGGACGTTTGACGATGAGAAAGCCATTGAGGCCATGCGCACCTACTTTCGCAACGAGTCCCTGTGGGGGGAGATATGCCTGACTAACGGGGCTGTGCCTGCTCCCCTGGACATAAAGAGCCTGTTCGCCCTGATGCCCATCGCTATGCTGCGGCGGCATGAAAAGGTGGCCACCCAGTTCCTGGAGACTCTCAGGGACGAGATAAAGGACCGCATCGCCAATCAGATCGCTGCTCTTCCCGCTGAAAGATACAGAATGACCATGCTGACTCCACCACCCTGGAGCTTCCTCAAGATATTCCGCTATCTTGAGAACTTCGGCGTTGTCTTCGTCGGTACCTATGTATACCTCATAAATTCAGGAGAGGTCAAGTTTCTCGTCGACGAAGGCAAAGTGGTCCCAGCCACGGTTCCCGAGGAGCGGCCAGGCTGGCCTCCGATCAAAAACAGGGAGGACTTGTGTCGAACCATCGCACGGTGGCGGGCTGAACACCCCTTCCAGTCACACTTGGACACGAGAAAGAAGGAATATGTAATCATTTTTCAACACTGGAATGGTGACGCGTACCTACTGCTCCTAAACCGCGGTTGTGTGCCCATGACCACCAGCATGTACGACTTTCAACGCGATCTTCAAGAACACGGCATATCAGTGGCAATGTTTGAGGGCAACTTTGCGGATTGTAGAGATATAGATGAGACTGGAGTCCTCGACCGCCTGGAAGCCTTCCTGGAAGGACAAGGGATATACAAGTTACCAGACTTATGATGGTGGTTAGCTATATAGAACTAAGCAATAGTATGAGGTGAGATTGAAATGACTACCGCCGGCGTTGATATGGGAGCACAGGCAGTGAAAGTGGTCATCCTCAGCGATGGCAACGTCTTAGGCCGTAGCATGGTTCCAACCGGCTTCGAGCCCCTGGAGGCAGCTCGAAAGGCTCTGGATGAAGCGATTAAGGAGGCCGGAATCTCACGTGAGGACATAGATCGAATAGTCTCTACAGGCGCTGGCAGAAAGGCCGTGACCTTTGCTGATAACAACATCACCGAGGTAACCGCTGACGCCAAGGGAACAATCTGGCTTCAGCCCTCGGTAAGGACAATTGTAGATATCGGAGCTGAGGAAGCCCGAGGGATAAGCTGTGACTCTGCGGGCAAGGTGTTGGACTTTGCCAAGAATGATAAGTGTGCTGCCGGATCTGGTGCCTTTGTTGAAAGCATGGCCAGGGCGCTGGAGATAAATGTGCCAGAGATGATCGAGCTCTCTCTTAAATCAACCCAAGATGCCCCCATAAACGCCACCTGCGCCGTTTTCGCTGAATCTGAGGTGGTATCGCTAATCCATTCCAAAATCGAGAAAACCGATATAGCCCATGCTGTCCACGATGCCATCGCCTCTAGGGTATCCTCTATGGTGCGTAGGATACCGATAGAGAATGATGTAGCACTAGTCGGTGGTATAGCTAACAATGCTGCCATTGTCGATGTTATGAAGAAACACCTGGGAGTCGACATAGTGGTTCCTGAGAACCCTCAGTTTGTGAGTGCTTTAGGAGCCGCGCTTTCAGCCGCTTAGCTGAGAAAGGGAGCGAGATGACGACTGAGTATTTTAGATGGACAGAATATGCTTGGAAAGATCCTGATAAAGACTGGCGTAAGGCAGAATCGCTTGTTGGCGGCATCGATGTTGGTTCGGTGAGTTCACAAGCCGTAGTCCTCGCCGACGGCGAGCTATATTGCTATAGCAACACCCGCACAGGTTCCAACAGCCCCGATAGCGCCCAAAAGGCACTTGGTATGGCACTTGATGGCACCGCCATTAAACAAGAGGATATCCAATACACTGTGGGAACAGGCTATGGCAGGGTTAATATTCCTATGGCTAACAAAGCGATAACCGAAATCGCTTGCCACGCCCGAGGAGCAAATTCCATGGGGGGGCCATCTGTAAGAACCATACTGGACATGGGTGGCCAGGACTTGAAAGGAATACACTGCGATGAGAGGGGTAAGGTCACGCAGTTCTTAATGAATGACAAGTGCGCCGCAGGCACAGGGAGAGGCATGGAGGTCATGGCTGAGCTGCTACAGATTCCCATTGTAGAAGTAGGGGAGATGTCTTTGGATGTGCCAGAAGAGCCACCCCCAGTGAGCAGCACCTGCGTAATCTTCGCCAAATCAGAGGCAATAGGGTTGCTGCGCAGCGGCTGGACCAAGAACATGGTGCTTGCCGCCTATTGTTCTGCTATGGCACATAGGGTGGTCGGCCTTCTGGAGCGCATCGGAGTTGAGAAAGACTTTGTGATTACCGGCGGAATCTCCAAGAATGTCGGTGTCACCAGCAGGCTACTGAAGGAATTGGGGGTCGACACAATGCAGTTAAAGCCTGACCCTCAAATCGCCGGCGCTTTGGGAGCTGCCCTTTTCGCCAGGGACTTACTTCTAAAGTCGCAAAGACAAGGCTAATGGCGATATATATGTCTGGTTGGCTTCTGCGAAGGCTAGTGATAATGCCAGGCTACATTGCAAACTATGGGTACACCGATGGTTCTGGTGATTACTACATTGTTGTTGACACTGATAAGTGCGATGGCTGCGGCAAGTGCGTAGAGGCTTGCCCTCAAGATGTCCTAGAAGTGATAACCGACGACTATGACGATCTCGTAGCCTCGGTAAGGGATGAACACCACAAGAACCTTAAGTATGTCTGCGCCCCCTGTAAACCGGTGAGCGGACCAAGGGACATCAAATGTCAGATGGCATGTCCCAGCGAGGCCATCACCCATTCGTGGTGAGTGATTATTCGAACGCTAAAACCTAAGTAGTGGCTTTGCATGAGGGCTGCTTTGTGGGGCGAGAGCGAAATTGCACCCTTCAGGATGTTGACAGGCCGAAATCGCTGATGTAAACTGAGGCGATTGTTCCGGGAATAGGATGCGCTGTTGTTGGGTTTTGCATTCAGGGCCACGTGAGCAAGAGCGTGGCTTTTTTGCTTGTGGGGTGCGAGTCCTCGCCGTAAGCAAGAGTGGATATGAGTTCGCTGAGCGATATTGATCCGAGAGTTGCTGCTGCTATTGAGCAGGATAACCAACGTCAGCGGTTTAACATCAACCTTATTGCCGCAGAAAACTACGCCTCAAGAGCTGTGCTCGAAGCCCAGGGGTCGCTGCTCACAAATAAGTATGCCGAGGGCTATCCCGGGAATCGCTATTATGGCGGGTGCCAAAATGTTGACCTAGTCGAAGGACTGGCAATTGAGCGGGCAAAGAAGCTTTTCAGTGCTGAGCATGCCAACGTCCAACCGCACAGCGGAGTCCAGGCCAATATGGCAGCCTACTTCTCCCTGCTCGAACATGGGGACACAGTCCTGGCAATGAGTCTAGCTCATGGCGGGCATCTCAGCCACGGTAGCGCCTTTAACTTTTCAGGTAAGCTCTATAAGTTTGTTCCCTATGGTGTCAATAGAGAGACCGAGATAATTGATTACAACCAGTTAGAAAAGCTCACCCTGGAGCACAGGCCCAGACTTATTGTGGCCGGTGCTAGTTCCTATCCCAGGATAATCGATTTCGCCAGGTTTCGCCAAATAGCCGACATGGTAGATGCAAAGCTCATGGCAGATATAGCCCACTTGGCAGGGCTGGTCGCTGCTGGCGTGCACCCCTCCCCAGTACCCTACACTGATGTGGTCACCTCAACTACCCATAAGACCCTGCGTGGCCCCAGAGGGGGGTTCATTCTCTGCCAGTCGCAATGGTCTTCCAAGATAGACAACAACGTCTTCCCTGGAATGCAAGGCGGCCCCCTGATGCACGTCATAGCTGCCAAGGCAGTTGCCTTTCTCGAGGCGATGCAACCTGAGTTCGCTTCCTATCAGCGAGCAGTACTCCAAAATGCTAAGGCTCTGGCAAGTGAATTGAATAATCTGGGACTACGACTCGTCACGGGAGGGACAGACAACCATATAGTTCTGGTCGATCTCTCTCAGACGGGGATAACAGGCAATGCAGCTGAAAAAGCCCTTGACGCCGCGGGCATAACTGTGAATAAGAACGCTATTCCCTTCGACCCTCATGCCCCTCAGATAGCCAGCGGCATCAGATTGGGCACCCCGGCTGTTACCGCTAGGGGATTTGGGGTTAAGGAAATGGAGCAGGTCGCCCGCCTCATCACCAGAGTGCTCTCTAACCTTGGCAATGAGAGAGTATATGACGAGATTCAACACCAAGCTAATGAGATGTGCAGAAAGTTCCCAGTGCCCGGGCTCACGGAGTAGCAACGACTTGCTGTTAGCCATTCCTACGTGATATAATTAGCCAATCTTGGCTAAGACTAGCGCAGGCTTTAGTGAAAAAAGGGGTGTGCATTTGCGCGATTATGAACTGATTGTGATCATTAGCCCCGACGTCGCCGAGGAGGATATCTCCAGCACTATAGACAAGGTGAGCGACTTCATCACCTCCAGAGGTGGGGCCATTACCGAGGTTGATCATTGGGGCAAACGAAAGCTAGCCTATCCCATTAATCGTTTCAGGGAGGGGAACTATGTACTAAGTCGGTTCAAGTTCAAGCCCGAACTGACCGCGGAACTCGAAGCTAACTTGAAAATCTCAGAGGATATCCTGCGTCACATGTTAGTTAGATCAGGCGATTAGAAGCTAGGGGAAAGGAGTTGGTACGATGGTGGGGTTGAATAAGGTAATAATCATAGGGAATGTGGGAACCGATCCTGAGATGCGTTTCACCCCCAACGGTAGTCCAGTGACTTCGTTTTCCATCGCCACCGGCCGAACTTACACCACCCCCGAGGGCGAGCGGAAGCAAGAGACTGAGTGGTTTAATGTCGTCACCTGGAACAGGCTGGCTGAGCAGTGCAACCAGTTCTTGACCAAAGGGCGAATGGCCTATGTCGAGGGCAGATTGCGAACCCGCTCCTGGGAGGGACAGGACGGGCAAAGGCACTGGCGCACTGAAATAATCGCCAATAGAGTGCTCTTCCTCGATAGACGCCCGGTGGGCACCTTACCTGAGACCGGGATTGATACAGGAACTGATACAGGAACTGATACAGGAACTGATACAGGAACTGAGGAAGATCTCGAACCAGGGGATATCCCGTTCTAATACCTATACCTAAGCTCGACAAGATCCTTTGACAGTGAGCTCTGTTTAAATGCGAAAATCCGCTAAATCACCTCCCAGACGCAGAGAACCCGGTAAGGGCAGATATATCCCCAGGAAAAAGGTCTGCTCCTTCTGCGTGAACAAGGTTCAGACTATCGACTATAAGGATGTGGCTTTGTTGCGCCGCTATATTTCAGATCGGGGGAGAATAGATGCTCGACGCAAGACAGGCGTCTGCGCAAGACACCAGCGCATTTTGAGTGCTGCCATGAAACGGGCGCGTCACATCGCTCTACTGCCCTACACCCCAGAGCACGTTCGCCTGAGCGGAGGACCCAGACCCAAGGAGCTAATCCCCAAGGAGCTAATCCCCAAGGAGCTAATCCCCAAGGAGCTAATCCCCAAGGAGCCAAGCCCCGAAGAGCCAAGCCCCGAAGAGCCAGGCCCCGAAGAGCCAGGCCCCGAAGAGCCAAGCCCCGAAGAGCCAGGCCCCGAAGAGCCAGGCCCCGAAGAGCCAGGCCCCGAAGAGCCAGGCCCCAAGGAGCCAGGCCCCAAGGAGCCAAGCCCCGAAGAGCCAAGCCCCGAAGAGCCAGGCCCCGAAGAGCCAGGCCCCGAAGAGCCAGGCCCCGACGAGCCAGGCCCCGAAGAGCCAGGCCCCGAAGAGCCAGGCCCCGAGGAGCCATGCCCCAAGGAGCCAGGCCCCAAAGAGCCAGGCCCCAAGGAGCCAAGCCCCAAGGAGCCAGGCCCCAAGGAGCCAGGCCCCAAG
>JAUXAX010000017.1 GCA_030619685.1 Dehalococcoidia bacterium | reverse complement strand
TTCGTGCCCTCGACATTTATGTCGTAAAACATTTTGCGATTAGATACCCAAAATGCAATTAATGCTGCAGTCTGGTAGAAAATATCACATCCTTTGAGAGCCGCTTTCACGGATTCGGCATCCCGAATATCGCCATAGGCTACCTCCACATCCAGACCATCTATGTTCCTGGTATCGCTGTTCTCCCTCACCAGAACCTTTACCTCTACGCCGTCCTTCAGCAGCTCTCTAACCAGACTCGAACCAATAAGGCCGGTAGCTCCTGTGACCAGTGTCTGCATCCTATGCCTCCCTTGTCAGTAGCTGGCTCTTATTCAGTAAACGCGATGCGGCTGAGACGATCACCTGCGAAACGTATGATACCACACGAGGTCAATGACACAACGCCAGCCGAACGTTCCCGTTCGCCCAAGATCATGGAGCTAGTTGCTAGCTCAGAGTTGTGTTAGAATGAACCAGATACGCAACCCAAATCATTGAAGGTCTCGCTGAAGCTATGGAGATAATCCCTGCTATCGACCTCAGAAACGGAAAGTGCGTTCGCCTCTACCAGGGCGACTACGAGAAAGAGACGGTTTTCTCCGATGACCCTGTGTCTGTCGCCCTGCGCTGGCAATCCGAGGGGGCCAAACGGCTGCACCTGGTTGACCTCGATGGCGCGGCCAAGGGCGAGCTGTGCAATCTCGATGCCATCGAGAGGATAGCGGCCGCGGTTGAGATTGCCGTCCAGGTCGGCGGCGGCGTGCGAAGCCTGGAGACGATAGGGCAGCTCCTCGATCTGGGCGTGGGACGTGCGATACTGGGCACGGTGGCGGTGGAGAACCCCGATCTGGCTGAGGAAGCGTGCCAAAGGTTTGGTGAGCGTATCATCATCGGCGTCGACGCCCGCAACGGCTGGGTAGCTACCCGCGGCTGGCTTCAGCAGTCAACGGTTACCGCCAGTCAGTTGGCAGCCAAAATGGTTGGCCTTGGGGCAAGGCGCTTTGTCTATACCGACATCAGCCGCGATGGCACTCTCACCAGCCCCAATTTCGAAGCGGTTGCCGAGCTAATGTCCCAGGTGAGCGTGCCCGTAATCGCCGCTGGAGGGATAAGCTCGGTTGAGCATCTGACCAGGCTCGCCGCACTGGGAGCGGAGGGAGCTATCGTGGGGCGGGCGATCTACACCGGCGATGTGAGGCTGGCAGAAGCAATGAAGGAGGTCGAGTGCTCAGAGCTGGGCAACCGCCCACGGGGGTTTGCTAAGAAATGATGAAATTCGATGAACAAGGTTTGCTCCCGGCAATAGCGCAGGACGCAGAAACTGGCGAGGTACTCATGCTGGCATACATGAATCGGGAGGCCCTGGAGAAGACCCTCTCCACGGGTCAGGCCTGGTTCTACAGCCGGAGCCGGCAGGAGCTGTGGCACAAAGGGGCGACCTCGGGCAACTACCTGAATGTGAGGAAGGTGCTCATCGACTGCGATGAGGATACCATTCTGCTACAGGTGGATGCCACCGGCCCCGCCTGCCATACCGGCAATAGAAGCTGTTTCTTCCGCGAGCTCAGCGGAGGGCTCGGCGTCGTCAGTGACGACCCGCTTCAACGCTGAGATGGCAACCTCAAGCATACCGTCGTCCGGCTCGCGCGTGGTCATCGACTGAAGAGCGAGGCCAGGGATGATGGCAATGCGCACCAGCTTGTTCTTGATATTAGCAGCACTGAATCTTATCACCTCGTAGCTAACCGCACCGATCACAGGGAGGATAGCCAGCCGCTCCAGGAAGCGTATCCACATAGGAGGCCGCCCCAGGAAGGCGTGAGTGAGGATAGCGATCGCCAGCACGATGAGAATGAAGCTTGTGCCACAGCGGACATGGGCGGTTCCATAGCGACGAACTCTATCCACTTCCAGGTCTTCCCCGGCTTCGTAGGCGTTGATTGTCTTGTGCTCCGCCCCATGGTAGGCGAATACACGGCGAATGTCGGGCATTAGGGCCACCACGTTAAGGTAGATAAGAAAGATGACGAGGCGAATCACGCCATCGGCGACGTTACTTACCGTGGATGAGACATAGGGATCGAGAAAGTGGACGATCACTAGCGGCAACGCCACGAATAGTCCCAGGGCAATGATAAAGCCCAAGACAACCGTGCCCCAGAGGAGTCTCGGGCTGACCTCCTGCTCCTCCTCCTCAAGCGACACCGAGGCCGAGTATAAAAGGGCGCGTATCCCCAGGACTAAGGTCTCAATCAGGACAATGGGGCCACGCAGCACCGGGATCTCTCGAATCCGGCCAGCGAACAAGGTCCCCAGGGGCTCGTGGCGGACCGCGATCTCACCGTTGGGGCGGCGTACGGCGACTGCCTTGCTCCTGCGACCACGCATCATCACCCCCTCAATGACCGCCTGACCACCATAGTAGAATCTCTTGCCCAATGTCTCACCCAAACAAAAGGGGCGAGACTGACTCGCCCCCGCTGGAGTTCCGTCCCTTGCTCCTACTGTTCCTCTATCTTATATCTACGCTTAAAGCGCTCCACCTGTCCCGCGGTATCCACGATCCGGCGCTCGCCTCCACTGAAAAAGGGATGGCACTTGCTGCAGTGTTCGATCTTCAGCACAGGTCTGGTAGCACGAGTATTGAAGGTATTGCCACAGGCACAGTTTACCGTAGCATCCATATACTCAGGGTGAACATCCTTTTTCATCAGGCATTCTCCCCCTGACCAGCGTATACGCTTACCTTTCTCCTGTACTTCGAGGCCGGCTCATACTTAACAATGCCGTCCATAAGTGCGAACAGCGTATGATCCCGCCCCAAACCTACGTTGTTCCCCTGATGAATGCGCGTACCCCGCTGCCTCACCAATATCGTTCCGGATCGGACGAACTGACCATCGTAGCGCTTGACCCCCAACCTCTTGGAGGTGCTATCGCGCCCCAAGCGCGTGCTGCCACCACCCTTCTTATGTGCCATTTGCTCTACTTCCTCTTCTTTTTACCAACGACTATCTCTTTGATTGCCAGCCTGGTATAGGGCTGGCGATGTCCCTTCTTTCTGCGATATCTGACCTTTGGCTTATACTTAAACACGATCACCTTGTCTTTCTTGCCCTCCCCAATCACGTCAGCGATGACCTTAGCCCCAGCTATAGTTGGCTTGCCCAAAGTGACCTTGCCCCTGTCAGCGACAAGGTAAACCCTATCCAACTCAATAGTATCCCCCTCGACCGCAAGCTTGTCCACCTCGATAGTCTGCCCAGGGGACACCCTATACTGCTTGCCTCCGGTTTCCACTACAGCGTAAATCGCCGACCTCCAAACCTGACCTACCATCAGATTCTACCAACTCCCACTCACACTGTCAAGGCAACGTACTCAGAGAGCCAAAACGATCGTCCCAGGCCTCCTACTCGGCGTCAGTGCTGAATACCAATCCCTCGGGACTAAGATCGACCTTAACCCTTTCCCCCTCCTTAAACTCACCCAGAAGTATCTTCTTGGACAGTGGGGTTTCCACTTCCCTCTGAATGGTTCGCTTCAAGGGGCGAGCACCGAAATTGGGGTCGAAGCCTTCCCTGGCCAGCCAGGACTTGGCCTCCTCAGTTAGGACCACGGTTATCTTGCGATCCTCGATCCTCGCCTGCACCTCTTTCATCATGAGGTCAACGATCTCCCTTATCTGCTCCTCTGTGAGCGGCTGGAAGATGATGGTCTCGTCGACGCGGTTGAGGAACTCGGGACGGAAAGTCTGCTTCAGAGCGCTCTCGATAGAACTCTCGAGCCGCTTTTGCTCGCTCTTCGACTGCGCCTCCTGGCGAAAGCCCAGGGAACCGCGCTGAAACTCCTGGCTCCCCAGATTCGAGGTCATGATGACCACCGTATTCTTAAAATCAACAGTCCTGCCATGCCCATCGGTCAGCCGGCCGTCTTCCAGTATCTGGAGCAGTATGTTGAACACATCGGGATGAGCTTTCTCCACCTCGTCGAACAGTATGACCTTGTAAGGACGACGACGCACTGCCTCAGTGAGCTGTCCCCCTTCTTCATAGCCGACGTATCCCGGAGGGGCTCCGATGAGGCGGGACACAGTGTGCTTCTCCATGTATTCCGACATGTCAAGTCTCACCATCGCCTCCTCCTCGTCAAAGAGGAACTCGGCCAGGGCCCGGGCAAGCTCCGTTTTGCCGACGCCGGTGGGCCCGAGGAAGATGAAGCTGCCGATAGGTCTCTTAGGATCCTTCAGACCCGCCCGTGCCCTGCGGATGGCATCGGAAACCGCGGTTATAGCCTCATCCTGCCCAATGACCCTCCGGTGTAGTCCCTCCTCCATGTGGATGAGTTTCTCAGTCTCCCCCTCCAGCATACGGTTTACCGGGATGCCCGTCCACTTGGCGACGAGTTCAGCGATGGTCTCCTCATCTACCACATTATCGATCTTCTCTTCCTGGAGCCATTTACCCCTGGTTTCCTCGTACTCCTTTTCCAGACTAAGCCGCTGGGTCTTGAGGTTAGCCGCTCCTTCATAGTCACCGCGCTGGGATGCTGCTTCCTCCTCGTCAATCAATTGCTTAAGCTTCTGCTCCAACGACTTGACATCCGGGGGAGCACTCTCAGTATCGATCCGTATCTTGGATGCCGCCTCATCTATGAGATCGATGGCCTTGTCTGGAAGGTAGCGATCCGAGATGTAGCGCTGGCTGAGCTTGGCCGCAGCCACCAGTGCTGCATCGCTGATCTGGATCTTATGATGGGCCTCATATCGCGGTCTGAGCCCCCTCAGCATCTCGATGGTATTCTCTACGCTGGGCTCATCGATAAAGACCGGCTGAAATCTCCTCTCCAGGGCGCGGTCCTTCTCCACATGCTCCCGGTACTCATCGAGCGTGGTAGCGCCCACACACTGAAGCTCGCCCCGGGCCAGCGCTGGCTTAAGCATGTTGGAGGCATCGATGGCTCCTTCGGCAGCACCAGCACCGACGACGGTATGAAGCTCATCGATGAAGAGTACGATCTCACCCTGGGCACGGCGGATCTCGTCCATAACCGCCTTGAGCCGTTCCTCGAATTCGCCCCGAAACTTGCTGCCGGCGACCAAGGCACCCATATCGAGAGCAATAACCCTACGCCCTTTCAAGGAGTCAGGCACATCGCCAGCTACGATCTTCTGCGCCAGCCCCTCAGCTATAGCCGTCTTGCCCACACCGACCTCGCCGATGATAACCGGGTTATTCTTGGTGCGCCGCGTCAGCACCTGTATCACCCGCTTTATCTCCTCGTCGCGCCCTATGACCGGGTCCAGCTTGCCCTGCCTGGCGAGCTCAGTCAGATCACGGCTGTATTTCTCCAGTGCACGATATTTGGCCTCCGCCCTGGGGTCCGTGATGCGCTGCCCCCCACGGATGTCCTGAAGAGCGCGGTAGATCTTCTCCTGGTCTATGCCGAACTCTTTCAGAATGCCGGCCCCCTCTCCATCCCGCTCCCCAGCGATAGCAATGAGCAGGTGTTCACTGCCCGCAAACTCATCATTGAATCTATCGGCCTCGCTCAAGGCACCGCGAAGTAGGCTCTCGATACGGGGTGTGGGATGGATCTGGGTTCCTTCGTAAGCCACCGTGGGGCTGCGTTCAACGGCCTGTTCCACCCTCTCTCGCACCGGCTCGATTTCCACACCCAGTTCCTTCAGTATCTCAGCGGTGACACCGCCCTTCTGCTGGAGCAGTGCCAGAAGGACGTGCTCCACATCCCACTGGCTGTGGCGAAAACGCCGAACCAGCTCCTGAGAGGCAGCGAGTACCTCTTGTGCCTGCTCTGTGAATCTGTCTGGTCTTATCATGGTTCACCCCCTCTTTCCAAGCCATAGCTCAAGCAGCTATTCCTTCAGGTTTCAGGCTAAAGCCCCGCCTCGGTAAGGCGCCTTATCTCCGCCTCCAGCCTCCGCATCTGCCTCTCCATCTCAGCCATGCGCTCGCCCATCCCCATGATAACCTCAACACCAGCCAGGTTGACCCCGAGGTCATTGATCAGGGTCTTTATCCGACGCAGCCGATCAATGTCTCCCATCGAGTAGAGCCTGCGATTGCCGGCAGAGCGAGAGGGCTCGATCATGCCTGCTCGCTCGTAATACCTCAGGGTTTGCGCATGCACGCCGAGCATCCTGGCTGCCACGCTTATTACAAAACTAGGCAAAGAATCTTCGAATTCCATCATCTCTCACCTCCGTAATTGACGCACTCAAAAGCCCTTTCAAGCACGAATCGATTTCAACTCCTGGAAAAGCTCCTTTTCGCGCTCAGACAACTTGGTGGGCAGGACAACTTGCACTGTGACAAATAGGTCACCCTTGGTATTGCCGCTAAGGTGAGGCATCCCTTGCTTGGCCAATCGAAACACTTTGCCGTTCTGAGTCTCAGGGGGGATTTTGAGAGCTAGCTTCTTCCCCTCGATGGTGGGTACCTGGACCTCGCTGCCGAGAATGGCATCGAGCAGAGATACGGGCACTTCTACATGGAGATCATCCCCCATCCTTCGGAAACGTTTGTCAGTCTTAACGGAGATCAGCAGGTAAAGATCGCCTAACGCGCCTCCACCGTATCCCGGACCGCCCTTGCCCGCTATCCTTACCCTGGAGCCATCCTTGACGCCAGGCGGGATCTTGACCTCCAGCCGCTTCCGCCGCAACACCTTCCCCGAGCCACCACAGGTAGGACAACCCTCTCCTCTACAGCTTGGGCACCCTTCCTCCACCTGAGTCTCGAGCATCCGCATTGCTCCCCGATATGCCTCCCCCAAGGATACCTCAACAGGATACTCTATATCCCGACCGCGTTGAGGACGACGTGCTCTCCTACCCCCAAAACCGCTCAGAATTGAATCGAATATGGAGCTGAACCCTTCGCCACCGATATCGCCGAAGTCGAATGTAGTGCCTCCCGTGGAAAAGTCCCAGGAGGGTTGCCGCCGCCCAGCCTTGGCAAACTGGTCAGCGTACTGCCAGTTCTCGCCATACTGGTCATATTTCTTACGCTTCTCGGGGTCGGACAGCACCTCGTAGGCCTCGTTTATCTCCTTGAATCTGGCCTCGGCCGACTTGTCACCGGGGTTAACGTCTGGATGATGTTTTCGGGCCAGCTTTCGATAAGCCTGCTTTATCTCCTTGGCGGTGGCTTTCTTGCTTACCCCCAATATCCCGTAATAATCCTTCCCCGCCATGTCCTGAACCTCCTGGGATATATTATAACCCTTGATAAGGACTTTTGTCAACGGCTTTAGCTAGAAACGTGATAGGGTTATTGCGGTCATTGCTAAAGTCTATACTGCAATTATCTTGACAATCATGTATAAGATGTGCTCCACTAATAGCAGGAAAGATTGGAAGTTGAGGAGAGCAAGCCCAAACAGATCAAAATCAAGCCGAAGGGGGTTATCGAGGGCAAAAAGGCATAATATAGGCCCTCTCAAAGGAGCTGGACGTCTTAGTCCAGCTCCTTTTTCTTTAGGCTGACTGTCTGCTACTCGCTTTGCACTGAGCTTGACTTGGCTGGATGGGGCAACATATAATCTAACTTAGGCCAGGTATTGTCCGGAGGGAATAAAGTTGATAGTTGAGGAGGAGGGGTCTAGTCCGGGGACAGTAGCTCTCCAGACTGTGGGCTGCAAGCTTAATCAGGCAGAGACGGATTCGTTAGCTCGCAAGTTCCTCGAGGCTAGCTACCAGGTTGTTGCTCCCGACCATGCTGCTGACATTTACCTGCTGAACACCTGCACCGTAACCCACATCGCTGACCGCAAGTGCCGCAAGCTGCTGCGGCTGGCCCACCGCCGTAATCCTAGTGCCCTGATCGTGGTCACCGGCTGCTATGCTGAGCGGGCACCAGCAGATCTCAGCAGCATCGAGGGTGTAGGACTGATAATGGGCAACCGTGATAAGGAGAGGATGGTAGAGATAATCGAGGACAAAGCCAATGGGCATAGAGCCCGTAGAAAGAGGAGCAGTTCTCGAACCTCCCCACTGCGCACGCGCACCCTGGTCAAGATCCAGGAAGGTTGCAGCCAGCCATGCTCATTTTGCATCGTGCCCCGAGTCCGGGGCCCGGAGAGGAGCCGACCTCAAGAAGAGGTTGTCGCCGAGGTCAAGGCCAGGGTGGCTCAGGGTTACAAAGAAGTGATCCTGACCGGTACCAGAATCGGGCGCTACAGGCCAGGTGAAGGGCTCCGAGGGTTGATTACTAGCATCCTCAAGGGAAGCGATGTACAGCGGCTGCGGCTCTCTTCGCTCGAGCCCTCTGACCTGACTCCTGACCTCCTGCGGCTCTGGCAAGACAGTCGCCTTTGCCCCCATATCCACCTCCCGCTTCAGAGCGGCAGTGACTCTGTGCTTGAACGAATGGGCCGCGCTTATTCCACCGCTGACTATCAGCGGGCAGTATCGCTGGCCCGAGAGGCACTACCTAACCTAGCTTTGACCACTGATATTATGGTTGCCTTCCCCGGCGAGTGCGAGCGGGAATTCAACGAGAGCTACCGTTTCTGCAAGCGTATGGGCTTCGCCGCCCTGCATATATTCCCCTACTCCCCACGACCCGGCACCAGGGCGGCACGGCTGCCAAACGCAGTAGAGGACGGAGAGAGGAAGCAACGCATCCATCTCATGCTCGACCTAGCCAACAGAAGTAGCCGGCTCTTTCGGGAACGTTTCTTAGGCCAAGAGATGAATGTGTTGTGGGAGGGGAAGAAAGACGGAATCTGGTTCGGGCTCACTGATAACTATCTCCGGGTATTCCTGCCCAGCCAGGAGCAATTAGCCAACGAGTTGCTGACGACGAATCTGGTCGCCCTACACGACGGTGGTCTCTGGGGGGAATTGATATAAGTGTTCAGCCCTCAGTTTTGAGTTCCCAGCAAAACCCAAAAGCTGCGACCTTGTTCGAGTTTTTAGAGTTCCAGGTTCTAAGTTAACCTAGAACCTAGAACGTAGAACTTAGAACGTTTCCAAAGCTGAATGCTGAGCACTGATAACTGAACGTTAGGGTGAGGGGGTTACGACCATGAGCAACATCGATATATTGTACCTGGTGCTGTTTTTTGTCTGCCTGCTGCTTTCCGGCTTTTTCTCTAGTTCAGAGGTAGCCTTCGTCTCTTTACAGAAGCTGCGGCTGAGGCATCTGGCGGACACCGAGGGCGGTGCTGCCAAAGAGGTGGCTACGATGACAGAGAAGCGCGAGCACTTACTGACAACCATCCTCCTGGGCAATAACCTGGTAAACACCGCTGCTGCCGCTCTGGCCACAATAATAGCCCTATCAGTGCTAGCTGAAGGGCAAGCGGTGCTAGTGGCTACAGCAGGAGTAACTATACTGCTGCTCGTCTTTGGCGAGGTCTTCCCCAAAACTGTAGCCACCAGATATGGAGAGCGAATGGCCATGTTCTATGTCACACCGATGAAGATATTGACATGGGTTCTGTTGCCGATAGCAACGATATTCGTCTGGATAGCCGACAAGCTGGCTCGACTGGTGGGGGCCTCACCAGCACCGCAGGCACTGGTGAGCGAGGACGAGATTCGTACTGCGGTCTCCGTGGGGATAGAGGAGGGAACCCTGGTGGAAGCTGAGGCCGAGATGGTGGAGAGGGTATTTCGTTTCGGTGACCGCCAGGTGGTCGAGGTAATGACCCCCCGCCCGGATATCAACTGGGTGGAGAAAGGCACCAAACTTCCTGAGTTTCTCGCCATCTATGCCCAGTCTCCCCACACCCGCTTTCCAGTCTACGAGGATACCATTGACAACGTGGTCGGCGTCCTGTGGATAAAAGATGTGCTCATGGCCCAGGCCAAAGGCACCATCCAACAAGATAGCCCCATTGATAAGCTAGCGCGCCTGGCATATTTCGTACCCGAGAGCAAACTCATCGCTGAGCTTTTCGCTGAGCTACAGGAGTCCGGCGGACAGGTAGCCATGGTCGTCGACGAGTTCGGCGGCACCGCTGGCTTGGTCACCATGGAGCAGCTATTGGAGGAAATCGTGGGGGAGCTCGGAGACGAGTTAGCCAAGGTGAGAAAAAGCTTCGAGACCATCGACGAGCACAGCTTCCAGATCGATGGCGGGATGAGGCTCGACGACGCCAACGAGAAGCTAGCATTAGAGCTCCCAGAAGGAGAATATGAGACGGTAGCCGGCTTCGTTCTGAGCATGCTCGGCCACATACCCAAGGAAGGGGAGCAACTGAAATACAACAACTTGAAGCTGGTAATAACCGAAATGAGAGGGGTCAAGATCGGGAAGATCTTGGTCACGAAGGAATAGAGATGCAGCGATTGCGTCTGACATTCAGTCGAGGTGAGGGGCTGAAGTACATCTCGCATCTGGACCTGATGCGTCTGTGGCAGCGGGCGCTACGTCGGGCTGATATCCCGCTCGCCTATTCCCAGGGGTTCAGCCCCCATCCCAAGCTATCCCTGGCAGCACCCCTAGCCATCGGTGTGACCAGCAGCGGGGAGCTTATGGACATTTTTCTAGAGCGTCGAGTCTCACCACACTTTTTTCTTAAGGCTATTAGCAAACAGTTACCTCCTGGCATCGACATCTCAGAGGTGGTGGAGGTGGGGCCAAGGTTGCCTTCGCTCCAATCCCAGGTGCTCTATGCTGAATATGAGGTTGGTGTGGTCACCGATAAAGGGCCAGAGGAAGTGGATGCCTCCATGCACTCTCTGCTGGCCAGGGATACGTTGCCCTGGCAGCACGCGCGGGATAAAGAGATTCGCAGATACGATCTGCGGAGCCTGATCGAGAGCCTCTGGCTACTCGATTGCAATCCCCCCGAGTGCACTCTGGGAATGCGATTACGTTGCGATAACACAGGGACAGGCAGGCCGGAGCAGGTAATATCAGCACTCGGCTTTGCCAATCCTCCCCAATCCGTTCATCGCACCAAACTGATCCTGGCCCAGCAGAATAAATGCGCTCCCCGCCAATAGACCTGTAAACATGTCAGAGCAATCGCTTGATCCACAGAGACAGGAACAGGCGCGGAAATACGCCAGACAGATGAGGCGTCTCTTACTCCTTGAACTGGCCCTGGGAGCTGTCTTCCTGCTCACCGTCTTGCTCAGCGGGCTCTCCAGTGGACTGAGAAACCTCCTGGAATTCCCCCAGTCAGCAAGGGTCGCCCTATACTTTCTGATTTTGATGATAAGCTATAGCATCATCTCCGGACCGCTCAGTGTTTATCACAGCTTTGTTCTGCCCCATCGTTACGGCCTCTCACATCAAAGCTGGAGTTCATGGCTGGCCGATGAGGCAAAGGAGGTCATTTTGGGATTAGCCCTGGGTACGGGTTTAGTGGTAGTCATCTATCTATTCCTCCAGGCTTCCCCCCAGACCTGGTGGTTGTTGGCCTTCGCCTTTATAACATTGGTCACCGTGATCATGACCAGGCTGGCACCGGTGATGATCCTGCCCCTTTTCTTTAAACTGGAACCACTCAAAGACTCCGAGCTCCGCCAGAGGCTGCTTAGCCTGGCAGAGCGTTGCCAAACCAAGGTGAAGGACGTTTTCCAGATAAACCTTGGCCGAAAAACATCCGCCGGCAACGCTATGCTTATGGGTTGGGGCAACACTAGGCGCATTGCTATCAGCGACACGCTTCTCCAGCGCTACACCCCGGAGGAGATCGAGGTGATCATGGCTCACGAACTGGGCCACCAACGTCATAGGGACATTGCCAAGACTATCGTGACACAGTCAGCGCTGATGCTTCTTGGATTCTACCTGATAAACCTGACGCTCAGCTGGGCGGTGCCCATATTGGATTTCGATGGCGTCGCCGACATAGCGGCGTTGCCCCTGCTTGCGCTGGTTCTGGCTGCCTTCGCCATAGCCCTCGCTCCGCTGGTCAATGCCTATAGCCGACACCTGGAGGAAGCAGCGGACAATTACGCCCTCGCCACCACCGCCAACCCGGAGGCATTCGCCACCATGCTCACCAAGCTCACCGATCAGAATTTGGCAGAGGCCGAACCCGGCAGATTGGCGGAGTTCATGTTCTACGACCATCCACCATATTACAAGCGACTGGAGCTGGCTCGTAGGTATCAAAGTGAGGAGAAGCGATGAGAATTGTCTTGGTCAGGCACGGGGAAACCGATTGGAATAGGCAACGCCGGATACAGGGGATCAGCGACCTGGAGCTAAATGAAACGGGTAGAAGGCAGGCCGAAGCGCTGGCCCAAGCACTCAAGAACGAGAAGGTGGAGGCCATCTATACCAGCCCCCTTAAGAGAGCCCGAGATACAGCCTACCTTATAACCCGTTTTCACCAAGTAGAGGTAGTAGCCCTCTACGGGCTAAGGGAACTGGATGCTGGTGAGGTAGATGGCCTGACATATGAGGAGATGAGGATCCAGTACGGCGATTTCCTTGACAGGTGGATAGAAGACTGCACTGCGGTGAGACCGCCCGGAGGGTGCACCCTGCATGAGCTCCAAGATCAGGCCTGGTCATCTATCCAGGAGATCATAGAAAGACAACAGGGGAAAATGGCGGAAGGTGCAGAGAACGAAGAAGGAGTGGTGGTTGTGGTCGCCCACTTCTTCCCCATACTTTCTATTATTTGCAAGGCACTCGGCCTCGATCTCTCAGAATGTAGAAGGATGAGGCTCGATTTAGCCTCCATGTGCACTCTGGACTTCAACCCTTCGAGAACGGTGCTCGTCTCGCTGAACGACACCTGCCATTTGAAAGAGGAAAGCCAATGAGACGCCAACAGCCTCTGCCAAAAAGGGTGCTACGGCTTATCCAGGAGCACGAGCTGTTCAGAGTAAACGAGACCGTGGTAATAGGACTCTCTGGGGGGGCAGATTCAGTATGCCTGCTCTACATCCTGGCTGGCCTCAGACGTAACTTAGGGATAAGGCTCCATATTGCTCACCTAAATCACCTGCTGCGCCGCGCTGAATCAGATGCCGATGCCGAGTATGTCTCTCGGATTGCCCACGAACTGGGAATCCCGGCGACCATCGAGAGGCGTGACGTAAAGGCTTATCAACAGGAACATCGCCTCTCCCTGGAGGAGGCAGCCCGAGAGGTTAGATATGCCTTCTTCTCTAAGGTTGCCGCTTCTTTGAGCACTGGAACGGTGGCGGTAGGACATACCGCTGATGACCAGATCGAGACCATCTTGATGCACCTGGTGCGCGGAACCGGGATTGCCGGGCTTCGCGGTATGCAGCCGTTGAGCACCATGAGCCTGCCCGACAGAGCCCAACTCAGAGTAGCACGGCCTCTCCTCGATGTCAGGAGAGAGGAGACCCAGGCCTATTGCGCCGCCCAGGGGCTATCACCACGAAGCGATTCCTCCAACTACTGGCCCAACCAGTTACGCAACCGGGTCCGCTCCCAACTCATCCCCTTGCTTCGAGAATACAACCCAAATGTCGAAGGGGCGTTACTCCGCACCGCCCGCGCCGCTCAAGCTGACATGTCCTATATCGACAAGGAAGTGTCCCCACTTTGGGGCTCGGTGGCGAGAGAGCAGCCAGAGGGGATTGCCATCGACAGAGCAGAATTCTCCAGCCTCCCCCCTGCCCTCAAGCGGCATCTTATCCGCTCAGCCCTCCAGCGTCTACTCGGCGACCTCACGGACATCGAGGCGGTTCACATCGAGAGCGTGCTCGAGGCCCTGGCCAAGCCAGCAGGTAAAAGGCTCTCCCTGCCCCATGGCCTGGTCTTTCACGGCGAGTACGGCCACGGGCTGCTAACAGACAAGGGAGCCGTTATTTGTCCCTTTCCTGAACTAGAGGGCGAGTACCGACTCAATGTTACCGGCGAGACCGAGTTCTGCGGCTGGCGGGTGAGAAGCAGCATCCTTGATCACCGACCAATAGAGAATGACGAGGAAAAGTTGAAGGCATGCCTTGACCTCGATGTCGCCGGCGAGGAGCTAACAGTTCGGGGGCGAAGGCGCGGCGAGAGGTTTCAGCCCCTGGGCATAGAGTCCCCCAAGAAGCTTCAGGACTTCATGGTCGATGCCAAGATTCCCCGCCCCTGGCGGGATCGAGTTCCTCTAGTCTGCTCGCCGCAGCAAATCCTCTGGGTGGTGGGCTGGCGCATCGACCACCGCGCCAGGGTCACGCCCTCGACCAAGCGTGTCCTCTGTCTGGAATTCGAGAAGACGGTTAAGTTCATTCTTGGTTGACTTAGTCATTTGCCTTAAGAAGTCATGGCTGAATAATTCCTTCTGCTGGATCTATGGCTTTGCCATTGAATATTACATTTTTGAGTGTCATCGGAAAGTCGCTTTCAAAACATATATATAGGCTTGTCGTACCTGGAATGACGAAATCCGATGTGTTTTTGTATATATAGAGTGGGGGGTTTCTATCATCGATTTCTATATCACCACTACCAATACCAGGGGCAATGGTGAACACAGATGGCCGACCAATCGTATGTGGAGAGTAAAACCACCATTGAGGTGTTACTTTGTACTTGTTTCCTGTACTCAAGGTTATGTCAATATTTTTGATTACTGTTGTGTCAGCTCCAAATTCTACTAAAAGAATATAAGCACTATTATCAATCCCCAGATTTGGATATGGAGTAGAAGTCCAGCGAACATATGCATTGGGTGGCTCTGTTAATGTTACAAAGCTAACAATATTATTCCAAAGGAAGATAGGTAATAGAATTGCAGTGAGGCATATTAGGATTAACCTAGCTTGTTTTACTACTACCTTGTCTATAACCTGCTTTATGGGTTTTATGCCGGCAATACGATAAACAAGTAGGACACTTGCTATTATGATAAGTATAGCACCCAGTGTGGATGATATCTTCACACCGGCCACCCATCCAGCGACGAAGATAATGAAGAAATCAATATATTTTTGCTTTGCCATATTCTTGAATTTTGTATATATAGAGTGTAGTGATTCCATAAACTTATCTTGTTTTGTATCTGAGTTGTGTAACCCTTCTGTCTTTTCTGGCATACGCCTATTCTACTGCGACCATCTTGGGAAAACAATCTCGGTTGTTGGTTGAGGCCAACTAATCGTGGCAAAGATTTCTTCAACCACGATTGAACTGTACCGAGAAGACCTAGTGCTTGCGCACAAGCCTCGGCTTGTGATATAATTCACGCAAACTTGATACGTTCTCCGACCTGCTGTGCCTAAAGAGAGATCCAGGGCAGGTAGGCGATGGGTATCGCTGGAAACGGCAATGCCTCCCGCGTTTGGAAAGGAGAAAACGATAGAATACACGAGACTATGCATGGGCGCTCAAGAAGCTTGGGCGCTCTTATCTTGTCCTCTCGTTCCCCTCATGCCCAATTCAGTACCCTACAGCGAGAGAAAACACAATAGAAGTTGTCCAAAACCCTCGCCCTGTGTAGCGGTCGTGACTCCTGTCACGACGGAGAATTCATTGCCACAAGAGTGGCAACGCTACGGAGATAGAAGCCACAAAAAGTCGGAGAGCAAAACACGGTGAAAAGGGTTTTGATACTTTTGATGGCAGCAGCGATGCTGCTAGCCCTGGTCAGTGCGCTCCCGGCATGTGGGCAGGCGGGGGAAAGACTCAGGGTAGCGACAACCACCAGCCTGTATGACACCGGGCTCTGGGGATATCTGGAGCCAATGTTCCAAGATGAGTACGGTGTGGAGCTAGACGTAATCTACGCCGGTACCGGGAAGGCCCTGGAGTGGGGACGAAGGGGCGATGTGGACGTTATCGCCGTGCACTCCAAAGCCCGTGAGGAGCAGTTCGTGGCCGAGGGTTATGGTGTAGAGCGGGTGCCTTTTGCCTACAACTACTTCCTGATAGTCGGGCCGGAAGCTGATCCAGCAGGCATCAGCGGCATGCGCCCGCAGGACGCATTCACCAGGTTAATGGCTGCTGGGAAGGCGAACTCACAGGTCAGGTTCGTCTCCAGGGGAGACGATTCAGGTACACACAGCAAGGAAAAAGCGGTCTGGGCCAGCGCAGGTTTCGACTACGAGGATGTCAGAAGGTCGGGGGGCTGGTATATTGAGGCCGGGAGCGGTATGGGCCCCATCCTGGTGATGGCAAACGAGATGCAGGCCTACACCCTGAGCGACATCGGGACATACCTGGCCTACAAAGGTGATCTGGACCTGGTCCCGGTGGTGGACGAGGGAGATATACTGCTCAACGTCTATTCGGTGATCGCTGCAACCAGAAGTGAAAAGGCTGAGATGGCAAACAACCTAGTAGAGTTCCTCACATCGGAAGAAGTACAGGAACTGATCGGGGAGTACGGCGTGGAGGAATACGGCAGACAACTGTTCACCCCGTGCGCCGGCCGAGATATGTAGAAGGCCATGTCCAAGATAGCTGACGCTCTCGTCACCGCCCTGAATGAGATTTTCACCGGGGGCTCCGGATGCTGGAAATAACGGTCACGACCTTAGCGATATCAGGCACCTCCACGTTCCTGGCTGCCCTGATATTCGTGCCCCTCGCCTGCCTGATACATTTTCACGATTTCAGGGGCAAAAGGCTCCTGGTAACCATCATACAGACCTTCTACAGCCTGCCCACGGTTTTCGTCGGCTTGCTGGTATTCATGGCATTCTCCAGGGAAGGACCGGTCGGTATCTTCGGCATACTTTTCACCCCCCAGGTCATGGTAATCGGGCAGGTATTCTTGATCGGTCCCATTGTGACTGGCCTGACGATCTCAGCCCTGAGCGGAGTGGGGCCCGAAATCAAGGACACTGCTGTCTCCCTGGGCGCTGGCAGGTTTCAAACGATCCGGACGATATTAATCGAAGCTAGGTACGCCACCTTGACCGCCGTTTTGGTCGGCTTCGGGCGGGCGATCTCCGAGGTCGGCCTCGCCATAATGGTCGGCGGCAACATAAAAGGCTACACCAGAGTACTCTCCACCGCGATAGCACTCGAGACAACTCAGGGAAATATTGGACTACCATTGGCACTTGGAATGATCCTCATCTCGCTGGCGCTCATCGTCAGCATTCTGGTGAACAGGTTACAGCAGAGGTAGAGAATGTTGCTGGAAGTCAAGGGCTTAGGCCAGAGATACGGCGATAGCGAGGTATTGAAAGACATCGATTTGGATGTCGAGCAGGGCGAGGTGTTCGTCATAATAGGCCCAACAGGCTCCGGAAAGACAACGCTCCTGCGCCTCATAGGCCTCCTCGATAAGCCGGCATCGGGTAGAATCTACTTCGGCG
Source organism: Dehalococcoidia bacterium (assembly GCA_030619685.1). The sequence goes on along the minus strand of JAUXAX010000017.1, from coordinate 19,892 downwards.
GCCAGGAGGTCACGGATTCTGAGAGGACCAGGCTGGAGATACGCAGGAGAATAGCGGTGGTTTTTCAAAAGCCTGCCGTATTCAACACCAGCGTCTACGACAATGTGGCCTATGGCCTGAGAATCAGGAAGGAAAAGGGAGCCAGCTTGCGCAATAAGGTAACATATGCCCTGGAGACCGTCGGGCTCTCGGGATATGAGAGGAGGAATGCGCGAACACTATCAGGAGGAGAGGTTCAGAGAGTAGCCCTGGCCAGGGCTATGGTGATCGAACCCGAGTTATTGCTGTTGGATGAGCCCACTGCAAACCTCGACCCTGTATCCACCTCAAATGTGGAGAGGCTGATATCACAAGTCATTCAAGAGCTGGACACCACTGTAGTAATGTCCACCCACGATATGTATCAGGGGCAGCGCCTCGCTGACCGCATGGGAGTGATCATGGCCGGCAGGATGCTGCAAACGGGCGACCCGAGGGAGGTATTCAGCCTGCCTCGAGGCAGGGATATCGCCGAGTTCGTCGGCATGGAGAACATACTGGGCGGAGTGATAGCCTCCAACGAGGAGGGGATGGTCACGGTGGATATCGACGGCAACGTAATAGAGGGGATATCGAACCTCGGCCCTAGTGAGGAGGTATATGCCTGTATCCGCCCCGAGGAGATAACCTTGGTGCGAGCAAAGGACTCAACTAGCGCCAGGAATACCTTCCCCGCTGAAGTAACCCGTACTGTGTTGTTCGGCCCCCTTGCCCGTGTCGAGATGGACTGCGGCTTCCCCCTGGTTGCTCTGATAACCAAGAGATCGGCAGAGGAGATGGATTTGCAAACCGGAACCCGTATCTACGCCTCCTTCAAGGCCACAGGCGTTCACATCATCACAAGGTAGGGGACGACCTACGTGTCGCCCCCTACCTTGCACCTCCTAGTCCGCAAGGTTGATAATCGCTACACCGCCGACGATGAGAGCAATGGACACTATCTTTAGGATCACTATACCCCGGCTGAGGCGCTCACCCAGTACCGCTGGAAAGGTGCGGCTCAAGGCCAGAACATAGAGGAAGACGAAGAAGGACCGAGCGCCCATGACGGTGGAGACCAGGGATACCGGCCCTCTCTCCATGGCCCAGAAGGAGAGGATGATAGCCCCCAGGGCTATGGTTTCATTGAAGGCGATCAACATCAGAGGAAGGCCCCTGTCCTTCATGTCCCGCAGTTCCCTAAAGACCCTGGGGCGCGCCGAGACAAGGGGCAATATTGTGCCCAAGCAGATGGCAGTGACCGAATACATGTTCCAGAAGGAAATATAGTCCAGGGCATACTTGGTAGCGGTGTTAGACACACCAAAGAGCAGGCTGGCGACCAGGAGCAGGATGAAAGTCTTGCGCAGTCGAGCCCCCCGCCCCGAACCCCCCCACCGCGCTGAGATCAACACCGCGCCGGCTACGGTCATAACGATCGCCAGCCATTGCAGGTAGTTCAGAGCCTCGCCGAGCAGGGGCACAGCCAGGATGGCCACGAACACCGGCTGGGTATGGATCACCGGAATGATCCGGGAGATCTCCTCGGTACGCATGGCATATAGCATCAGGAGAACCGCCACCGTGCGGGTCACGCCCGAAGCAACAGCCACAAACCAGGGAAATGCATCCACTCCGCTGGGCAAGGGGTAGAGGGCTAGAAAAATCAGCCCGAACGCAAGGTGGATAATTCCCGCTGGAATGAGGAATGCCCACAGGCTGGGCATTCGTTTGGATATGAGGTGGCTGTCGATTATGTTCACCAGAGCCAAAGTGGCAGCCACCACCAGGGCAGCAGTTATCCAGGTCACAGCTAATCAAATTCGCTTTCAGGCCATCGGTCAGGACTATATCTTAACCTATGTAGAGGGAAATAGGTAGCCGCGAATTGTGAGGGCATCCGACCAAGGGTAGGTGGGGATGAATATCTACCTATTCCACGCGCCTCACATCCCGGTGGAGCCATGGCCTCCGCTGCCACGCTCAGTGGGCCTCAGCTCCTCCACCTCCACCAGAGGCATATCTACAGCCCTGCTGATCACCATCTGCGCTATCCTGTCGCCGTGCCTCACCTCAAACGTGGCATCCGGGCTGAAGAGGTACATGGTCACCATTACCTCGCCCCTGTAGTCGCTGTCCACGGTTCCCAAGGTAACCCCAACGCCCCTGGATGACAGGCCAGACCTGGGTCGTATCTGGACATCATATCCCCGGGGCACTTCGATGGCGATGCCGGTGCCGATGAGCCTAGGCTGGGGGCCAAGGGCGATTACCCCGTCACCATCGATACAGGCGAAGAGGTCGAGTCCCGTGGCACCGGGGGTTGCCCGTTGAGGAAGGATGGCGTGCGGCCGCAGCTTCTTGACTTTGATTGCTGGTTGCTTCACTTTGACATTGCCCTAACTGTAGCTCTTTTGCTGCGAAAACAAATTCAAACGCGTTCGTCCTGAGCCTGCCCCTGATTCACCCAGGGGCCTGTCGTGAGCGGAGCCGAAGGCCTCACGAAGGAAATGCCATCGACGGCCTTGTGTTCATTGAAGCTCTTGTGAAGGTCTTGCGCTACCAGAAATGCCTCGGACATCGTCCTAGTCCCCCGGTCTCTTTAGTTGCTGCCACTGAAGCCTGCCAGCGTCAGCCAGAATTATATGCGACGACATGGCCATTGGCAAGACATCGAATTCGATGGTTCAGTGCCAAAGCACCTTGAACCAGTACTATGGTATAACAGTATACTGGTGTAACTAAAGGGAACCACCTCCCCCTTCTTCTCAAATTTGAGCGTCGTGACTCCTGTCACAACGAATTACGCCTGCTGATAATACTTCGGAGTTAGTGCTTGATCACAGTTCACATGCAACTGTTTAAGGCGGTATTGCTGCTTCGTGGGGGAAACACCCCTATGTAAGGGACTAGATCGCCCCAAATTGCATTCTGGCGCCTCTCAGAGCAATTTGACAGCTATTCCAGGAGATGCTTTCCTCACAAGAAAGCCTCTACGTTACTCGCCCTACTCACCCATGATCTGGAGCACAACGTCTCTTGAGCGGGGCCTGTTGTCGAAGTCGACCAGCACGATCTGCTGCCATGTCCCCAAGGTCAGTCTCTTGTTTACAAAAGGTACCACCAGAGAAGGGCCCAGCAGCGAGGCACGAACATGAGCATGACCATTGCCATCACCCCAGGCAGCATCATGACGATATGGGATATCCCTGGGGACTGTTCGCTCCCACATTGTCTGGAAATCGCTGACCAACCCTCGTTCAAACTCTATAGTCGACAGGCCAGCCGTTGAACCCGCCATGAAAAGAGTCACTGTACCATCCTTGATAGCTGATTCCTCGATTTTCTGCGCTACCTGCCGGGTTATGTCAACAAGTTCACAGTCCCCCTTCGTTTGAACATGGATACGCGTATTAGTAACCATCTCCCATCACCCCTTGGTTCCATAATATCCAACGCAATTATAGCATGGACGATATCGAGCGACCTGCTCCCCCTATGGTGGTATAATTGTACCGCTGTCAGCTTGGCCAGGGAGGTTGGAAATGGACTTCTTTGAGACGATCAGGAAAAGGCGAAGCCTTCGCCGCTTCAGCGATCAGCCAGTAGCTCACGAAGACATCTTGGCCATGCTTGAGGCAGCAACGCTGGCCCCCAGCGCCACCAACGAGCAGCCTTGGCACTTCATCGTGATCCGGGATAGAGAACTCAAAGAGGGCATGCGCGATGTGCTCAACGCCGTGGTCGAAACCTCGATAGCGGCAACGGATAATGAATCGCGGCGGCAACGGCTTTCGGGGATGCAGTTCTATAGCACCCATTTCGCCGATGCCCCAGTGGCCATCGCAGTGCTGGCCCGTCCCTGGGTCGGAGGTGGATACGGCCCGCCGACAGACTCCACACCCCGTGACCTGGGTCTGGCGAGCGTTGCTATGGCAGTAGCTCACCTTCAGTTAGCAGCCACCGCACTGGGATATAGCAGTTGCTTCGCCAGCGGCCCCGCTGAGTTCGCCCGAGAGGAACTCGAGGCCATGCTCAGCGTAGAGCAGCCCTGGTTTCTGATCGGGATGGTCTCCCTTGGCGTAGCTGCAAAGCCGCCTCGAGAGCGACCACCCCGGAAATCCCTCGAGGAAGTCTGTACCTTTATCGAGTAGAAGATGAAAATACTGGGAATTGAATCATCCTGCGATGAAACCGCCGCCGCTGTCGTTGAGGACGGCACCAGGATCCTATCCAATGTCATCGCCTCCCAGGTCGAGCTCCACAGCCGCTATGGCGGCATCGTCCCCGAGGTTGCCTCCCGCCAGCACGTGCTGGCGGCAATACCGATAGTCGGACAGGCCCTGGCGGACGCCAGGATATCCTCTGGCGACCTCTCGGCTATCGCCGTTACCAACGGCCCTGGATTGGCAGGTTCCCTTTTGGTAGGAGTGAACCTGGCCAAGGCCATAGCATTGGCATGGGATCTGCCTCTCATCGGGATCAATCACCTTGAGGCACATATCTACGCCAACTGGCTGGGACAGGATACACCCGTCTTCCCACTGATCGCGCTCATCGTCTCCGGGGGCCATACCGACCTGGTTCTGATGAAAGACCACGGAGAGATCTCGAGACTGGGCAGGACTCGAGATGATGCCGCTGGAGAGGCCTTCGATAAGGTGGCCAGGGTCCTTGGCCTGGGATATCCTGGGGGGCCTGCTATCGAACGAGCATCCAGGGGAGGGATCCCTCGCTACCGCCTACCCCGCGCCTGGTTAAAAGGAAGCGACGACTTCAGCTTCAGCGGGCTCAAGACGGCGGTGGTCCGGCTGGCAGATGAGATGGGAATCCCCGCCAGGCCCCATTCCAACTCCGTGGCAGCAGACATCGCCGCCAGCTTCCAGCAGGCCGTAGTCGACGTCCTGGTAGCTAAGACAATGGCCACAGCCAGCCAGCATGGAGCAAAACAAGTACTCCTCGCCGGCGGTGTAGCGGCCAATGAGCTTCTCCGCGAGACCATTGTGCGCCGCTCACCGATCCCCGTGCTCATCCCCGACCCCACCCTGTGCACCGACAATGCAGCCATGGTCGCCTCCTGTGGCTACTTCCACCTGCTCGCGGGAGAAGTCGCCGGATGGGACCTGGACGTGCTTCCCGGGCTCAAGTTAGGTTAGCAGCCCCCCCCGCACCAGCGCCCTGTTGACAGGTATGCTATAATTTCGCTGGTAAAACAGTATACCAGTATACCAGCGAAAGGTGGACAGATGGCCAGGGTAATCGCTATTGCTAACCAGAAGGGCGGCGTAGGTAAAACCACCACCGTTATCTCACTCGGCGCCGCCTTAAGCGAGCTCGGGGCTCGCGTCCTGCTGGTGGACATGGACTCTCAGGGCACGCTCTCCATAGCCTTGGGCGTGCGCGGGATAAACAAGACTGTGTACGATGTCCTCCGCGACCTAGATCTGGGTATGGAGGACATTCTTGTCCCCACAGCCACAAAGTGTGACCTGGCCCCGAGCAACATCCATCTCACCGGCGCCGAGGTAGAATTGATCAACGAGCCCGGCAGGGAGTTCATACTGAAGGGCAAGCTGGCTTCGGTCGATAAGATGTATGACTACATCCTCGTCGACTGCCCCCCTTCCTTGGGGGTGCTGACGCTCAATGCCCTCACTGCCGCCACCGAGATTCTAATTCCAGTTCAGGCGCACTATCTCGCTTTCCGAGGCATGCAACTGTTGCTCACTACCATCTCCAAGGTAAAGGGTAGACTGAACCCAAGCCTTGAAGTCATGGGTATACTGCCCACCTTCTACGATAGACGCACTCGCCACTCCCGGGAGGTAGTGGGGCAGCTAAGAGAGCACTACGGGGAAAAGGTGATCGACATACCCATTCCAGCCACGATAAAATTCGCCGATACCACTACAGCGGGCGAGTCCATTCTGACATTCAGTGATTCCTCCCCCGCTGCCGCCGCCTACCGCAAGCTAGCAAGAGAGGTGCACAATGGCAAAGCGAATAAGCGTAGGTAAACGCCTCGCTGACGATATGACAACGAAGAAGGGCCTGGACGCTCTGTTCGGAGACACACCAGTACACCATTCTACCAGTACATCAGCTAAACCCAAGAAATTCGAAAAGGGCACCTTCTACTTCAATCCCGATGATCTGGCACAGCTAGAGAGAGTCTGGCTTCACCTTATGGGACAAGGAATCAGGTGCAACAAGTCGGAGATCGTCAGCATACTGCTCAGCGCTGGACTTGAGGAGCACGAGCGCAACCCGGCGAACAGCTTACTCATCCAGCGATTAACCGGCAAGCGCCGCCGAAGCTAAACACCTGGCCAGTGAGCAATGGGCACATTCTCGATGGTAGCGAATAGAATCCCCAACAGGCTCTGCACAAAACACTGTCTTACCAGTGTACTGGTAAAAGATTCAAAAGCTGTTAACCAGCAACTGAACCAGTGATCAACCTCTGGGCAATGGGACAACTGAAACACTCTCGCTGACGGCAAAATGTCTTACCCAAATGGATAAGCCCCTGTTGACGCCGCGCCGAATCTGCCAACTCAGAGGCACCTGTGCCCAGCAGTAGCTCTGCCAGCTCACGCGTTATCCCGTTCTCTCCTGCCTTAGGATAGCTTCCATAAAGCGCCGACACCCGCTCCGCCAGATTCCCCTGCAGGTTGGCCTCGGCCCAGGCGAAGGCGAAGGGCAAGATGATATTGATCACGATCTCCCTTGCTCTCCCCTGCCCTATCAGATTGTGCTCGCTATTGAAACAGGGATCAGGGATGCTGACCATAAAGCCGGACTCGAGGCGCCCCATCATACTCAAGGAAGTCTCGTTTACCAACTGCAGAACCCCTTCAAAGAGCCCTATTTCCATAAAGCGGGCAAGCAGATGGGCAGCACCTACGAGGCGGCGGGCGGGGTGGTTTTTGGGACGCACCCTGAAGACATGCCAGCAGGAAGGACTCATTGCCTCCCCATCGCCCAGACAATCCCAGATTCGCCCCAGTTCCCCGCTGCCATCCCTAGGCAATAACCCCGCCTTTCCCAGAAGCAGCGCCTCGAGCAGCAGAACCTGCTCCTGGAGAGGTTTGCCGTGGCAAAGCTCCTCCAAGACCGCTAGGGGCAGACGACAAGCCAGTTCCTCGAAGGAATCCTTGTTCTTGCTATAGCCTAAGGCCCCCATTATGCCCCGATACAGCACCTGCGATGGCGGCTCCTTGCCCATTCTAAACCCAAAATAGTCTGCCTTAAGCCGAAATCGCTCCTCCCCAGCTTCATCCAACACCCTGCCTATCTCGCTATCACCTAACCATTGCCTAGCATTGCAGCAGGGTTCGCTGGGCACGATGGGTAGATCAGACCAGTAGCGAACATCATCCACTGAACCTTTGAGATACTGGCATAGACTCAATGTGGGCACCCTCCTCCCATTCTGAAGCACCGCTGCCCCATCCCCCTCCCAAACCACGTGAAGGATCACCTCATTGTAATTGGGATCACGATGGTGACCGTGACTTTTCCAGTCACTCGCCCTTAAGTGAAGCTCGATATCCCCTCTTAACACTCCACCACTGGCAGTAGCGATGCTGGCACACACAAAATCAGGTCCCCTATCCTTGTTCTCCCTTCCCGGGTAGATCACACGCACCCTCTCCCCAGACCCAGTGACCAGCTTTCCCACCTCCACCAATCCCCTCTTCCAGAGCTGGACGAGAAGGCGCTCACTTACCTCCACCTTGCTCATGAGCCCCTTTCTGCACCGTTGCTCAAACCGCGACAAGAGGTTATTCCATCGCCTATCGAGACCTCTTCAATACCTATTTCGCTCGACGCACCCCGTATTTGAAGCCAGAACGCTCGGCTATGATGCTAAGCAGGGTGCTGGAAGTGCCACGCGGGCTGTACATCCCCGTTTCCCACTCGCTGATCGTCTGTTGACGTGTCCCCAGTTCATCTGCGAGCTCCTGTTGCGTCAGGCCCAAATGACCCCTCAGCGCGCGGACGCCCTCGCTGTTCCAGTGAAGTATCCTTTCTTCGCGCGATTTCATGTCCTTATTCTACACGGTTTCGTGTAAAAAATCAATGCCCAAATGGGCAAATTTTGCCCGCCCAAAACCCCAGTCCGAACGTACTAAATCAAGGACTAAACTGCCTGTCTCTGTCCAAATCTTCAAAAACGGCGAAAATGGTTAGGACTACGGACTGTTCCTCCCTAAACAGTCCCTGGGGGCGGCCAAATTCCATACGTAGTGCCACGGAAAATGCTGCATATTTTCCTTTTATTTGCGGACTGTTGACAGTCCTACTATCTTTGTGGTATAATCATGCGAAATGGACTGAACAGTACAGTCCGAAAATAAAAAGTCCAGAGGAAAGGCGATGGCTGCTAGAGATCGTGAGCTAGAGGGCCGGGGGCTTATTCCCCCCTACGGTCCAACCAGGGGGACCCTCCAGTCCCTGCAACTACTTCGTAGGACAACTCCGCCCAGAATCGATAGCGATTTCCTTCGAGTTAATAAGATCGCGCCTGGAAACGAATACAAGGTGGTGGGCGCATTGAGGTTCCTGGGGCTAATAAATGATGAGGGCAGGCCCACAGACACTAGCCGCTTATTGAAAACCAAGGGCGCTACCTATACCTTAGCCCTGCAAGATATAGTCCGAAATGCCTACTCAGGGGTATTCCAGGGGCTGAGGCCAAAAGAGGTAACCAGAGACGGAATCTACAACTACTTTGTCACCGAAGGCGGCCTGGGGGCCGAGATGGCAACCAAAGCTACCCGCTTCCTCATTCGGCTATGCCGGCTGGCCGAGATCGAGATTGCGCCCGACGCAGCACAGCCAACACCCCGGGGCAAAAGAAGGACTCGCTCGCAACGGCAAGCCTATCGCTATCCCCAGACTGAGCCTGGGCCTCAAGATAATGGTCAAACACTCCTTCCCCCCTTCCCCTTTGTGCTAGCCCTGACTCCAGAAACGGCAGCAATGGACGTCGACCAACTGGCTGACCTCTTCCGCAAACTGAGAACCGCCCTCGAACTGTCCCTTACCAGTTGACACGATTGCCTTCCTCGCCCAGGGTGTGCTACAATGTCTCAGCTACGGGACTGAGATGTCGGACCTAAGATACTGGGTAGGGTTCAACCGAATACCAGGCATCGGTCGCGTCAAGTTCTCCCAACTCGAGACTTATTTTGGCAATCTCGAGCAGGCTTGGCATGCTGGACCTTCAGACCTCAGGTTAGCAGGACTGGACGCCAGATCGATCGAGTCCATCGTCACCTCACGTCCCAAGATATCGCTCGATGCCGAGATGGAGATGCTGGAGCGATATCGGGTCAAAGTGCTCACCTGGAATGACCCCACCTTCCCTGCCAGACTGAAGGAGATCTACGATGTCCCTCCCCTGCTCTACATCAGGGGGACTCTTGCCCCAGAGGACGAGTGGGCAATAGCAGTAGTTGGCACCCGGCGGACTACAATTTATGGGCGGGAGGTAACCGAGCGCCTGGTAGCCGACTTGACACACAATCGAATAACTATCGTCAGCGGCCTAGCCCGGGGGATCGATTCCTTAGCCCACCGCACTGCCCTGGAGGCCGGGGGCCGCACCATCGCCGTCTTTGGCTGCGGGCTGGATATAATCTACCCGCCGGAGAACGCGAAGCTGGGCCAGGCAATCATGGAGCAAGGAGCACTGATTAGCGAGTACTCCCTAGGCACCAAGCCGCTGCGGGAGAACTTCCCCCGCCGCAATCGAATCATGTCTGGACTGAGCCTCGGGGTGGTGGTCACCGAGGCCGGTGAAGGCAGTGGGGCCCTGATCACGGCAAACCTTGCCCTGGAGCAGAACCGGGAGGTATTCGCTGTCCCAGGAAGCATCCTGTCACCGTCGAGCCGCGGCACTAACCGCCTGATCCAAGATGGAGCCAAGTTGGTGCGGAACGCTCAGGATATCCTCGAGGAATTAAACCTGACCATGATCCCACAGCAGCTAGAGATGAGAGAGATCGTCACAGCAGACGAGACCGAATCGCTGCTTCTTAGGCATCTCTGCCACGAGCCAACTCACATCGACGAGGTCTGCCGCCGCTCGCGTCTCCCCATCGCCACCGTTTCCAGCACCCTGGCGATGATGGAGCTCAAAGGAATGGTACGCCAGCTAGGAGGTATGAACTACACCCTTGCCCACAGGTAATGTAATTGCGGCAATCGAAACCATGGTGAAGTTGCTCAAAGCCGAAGGTGTTTCCGGACTTTTTAGCCGTGAGGGCAAACCTGTTCCTTATCCGCGAGTGCTCTGTTCTACTCCCGAGATCTGATACTTGACACGCGGCCACAGTGCGCACATTCCAGGTACTCAACCCCCCGCGGATTCACCTTGGAAAAGGCTGGCTTGATCGGCTGCTGACAAACTTGACAGTAAGCAGCGTAGACGCTGTCCGGGCCGACTACTTGCCCGTTCGATGCGCCCGATGCTGATTTGGCAAAGTCGACCACTAGCTCACTGCTGCAGTCCGGGCATCTAACCTGGGCTAATCTCCAAGGTGGGGGGTTTGGAACCTGAATAGGAAATCCCGTCCCACAATGGGAGCAACTAACCTGCCATACCGTCGGCGCACGCTTGGTCGCTTGAGCCATAGCGTAGATCCCCAAAGCGGCTAGGCCAGCTAGCGAGATAATCCCCAGGAACTTTCCCCAGTCTCCAGTATCACCGGTCCTATCCTCATATTCGCGCTTGCGCCGGTCCAGCTCTCGTCTCTGGTCGATATTGAGGGGGATATGCCTCTGTCGTGGCTGTGCCATTGTTCACCAAGGGTTTGAGATATCGCTGATATATCAACTATTTATCAGAACTTGCGGCGTTTGTCAAGTCCCTATGGGTGCTCCCATCCGTGAGTGCAGATTCAAAAGGCCCACCTCGCGGGGGACTCCTTATAGTTAGCCGGAGGATTCGTTGTAATCCCCCTAAATCCCCCTTTGGGAAAGGGGGACCTTGCTCGCGTGAGCAGTCAGGATAGGAAGCAATAGCCGAGGGGACTTTTGCGCTTGAATAGATAAAGGAGGAAAAAGAGCTTGACGAAACCCCATCTTGTGTATAGTGTATGCTCTTGGTATGGATGAACATACCCAACCGTGTTATGATACATTAGATTCTGCACAGATGAACGTGAAGCGCAGACAAGTAGTAGATAGGAACTAATTAGCAATGTCCAAGAATTTAGTTGTTGTCGAGTCCCCTGCCAAGGCAAGAACCCTGAGCCAGTTCCTGGGAAAAGACTACACGGTAAAGGCATCACTGGGTCATGTACGCGATCTGCCAGAGAAGGAACTAGGGGTTGATCTGGATAACGACTTCTCTCCGAAATATGTTGTCCTGAGTAAAAAGAGAAAGGTACTACGTGAGATAAAAGATGAGGCGGCATCAGCAGCAGCCGTCTACCTGGCCACAGACCCCGATCGCGAAGGAGAAGCCATATCCTGGCACGTAGTTCAGGCAGCGAGGCTGGACAAAGTGCCCCTTAAGCGGGTGGTGTTCCACGAGATAACCAAGGAGGCTATCTCCCATGCCTTCCGCCACCCCCGGCCCATAGATCTGAGGCTGGTAGATGCTCAGCAGGCCCGGCGAATCCTCGATAGACTGGTAGGCTATAAGTTGAGCCCCCTGCTCTGGAAGAGAGTGGGGCCGGGGCTTTCCGCAGGAAGAGTACAGTCGGTAGCACTCAAGCTAATCGTTGACCGCGAGGGCGAGATATCGGGCTTTGTCCCTGTGGAGTACTGGTCAATTGAAGCCGAGCTAGCGAAGGAGAGAGATAGGTCGCCGAGCTTCAGGGCAGGACTTGTGGGCTTGCTCGGCGGAGACAAGATCGAGCTCAGAGACGAGGAGCAGACCCAGGGGCTGATAACCGAACTCGAGGGCGCAAGCTACACCGTATTCGCAGTGCAACAGAAGAGGGGGGCTCGCCAGCCAGCGCCGCCATTCATCACCAGCACCCTGCAGCAGGAGGCGTGGCGAAAACTCAGGTTGAGCGCCAAGCAGACCATGGCCATCGCCCAGCAACTCTACGAGGGCCTGCCTTTGGGCAAGGGGGGCCATGTCGGACTGATTACCTATATGCGCACCGATTCCACACGGGTTTCGTCATCGGCAATCTCGGATGCCCGATCATATATCGCAGAGAAGTATGGTGCCGATTTTGTCCCCCCGACGCCACGCCGCTTCACCAGAAAGGTGAAAGGTGCCCAGGAGGCCCACGAGGCGATACGCCCTACTTCCATAAGAAGAGAGCCAGCGCAAATCAAGGCTTACCTTACCAAAGAGCAGCTAAGGCTTTATACGCTTATCTGGCAACGAATGGTCTCCAGCCAAATGTCAGCAGCCCAAATCGACACCACCACTGTGGACATAGAAGCAAAGTCCAACAACAATAAGAGGTATCTGTTTAGAGCTAAAAGATCGCTGATAGCCTTCCCCGGATTCCTCACCCTCTACCAGGAAGGCAGAGACGATGTTGAGGATGAAAATGGAAAGGGTCCCCTTCCCCAGCTCGCCCAGGGCGAACAGCTCAGGCTGCTAAAACTCTTCCCAGAGCAGCATTTCACCCAGCCCCCACCCCGCTATACTGAGGCTACGCTGGTCAAGACACTCGAGGAGCTGGGCATTGGGCGCCCCAGCACCTATGCCCCTATCCTATCCCTGATCCAAGAGCGCGGCTACGTAGAGCGGCGCAACGGGAAGTTAGCGCCCGCCGAACTCGGCATCATCGTCGCCGGCCTGCTCAGCGAGCACTTCGCCGACATCGTCAATGTTGGCTTCACCGCCCAACTCGAGGAAAAGCTGGACCAAATCGCCAGTGGTCAACTGCAGTGGGTTCCCATGCTGCAGGAGTTCTATTACCCCTTCGAGGAGCTGGTAATTAGAGCGACTTCGGCTATCACCAAAATCAGCGTGCCCACCGACGAGATCTGTGAGCTCTGCGGACGACCCATGGTAATCAAATGGGGGCGCAGAGGCAAGTTTCTCTCTTGCAGCGGTTTCCCTAAGTGCAAGAACGCCAAGCCGATACAGGTTACCGTAGGTGTCAGTTGCCCCAGATGTGGTGGTGAACTGGTGGAGAGGAGAAGCAAGAAGGGACGGCTCTTCTACGGCTGTTCCCGGTTCCCTAAGTGTAATTTCGCTTCATGGGACAAGCCGCTGCCACAGCCTTGCCCCCAATGTCAGGGACTGTTGACGCTGTCAAAGAAAGGACTGGCTAAGTGCACCCAATGCGACTATGAGGAGAAGGCTGACCTCGAGGGGTAGAAGGTGGAAGGACTGCTCAAGAAGTATGTCAAACATCTAGAGTTGGAGCGGAGTATCTCTCCGTTGACGGTGAGGAACTATACCAGCGATATCCAGGGCTTCCTTGATTTCCTGGGCAACAATGGGGTAGATTCGCTTGACAAGGTTAGCCGTTCTACCCTGCGCCTTTATCTCGGCTGGCTCCACGAGCAGAGGATAGCTCGAGCCAGCATCAGCCGCAAGCTCAGCGCCATAAGGTCATTCTATCGCTATTTGGCGCGGGAGAATCTGGTGGATGCCGAGCCATTGTCGACGTTGTCATCACCCAAGCTGGAGAAGAGGCTGCCGACCTTCCTCACCCATGAGGAGATGGCGCTGCTGATCGAGGCGCCCGATGCCTCGACCCCCCAGGGCCTCAGAGATCGAGCGATACTGGAGCTGCTCTATGCTGCCGGATTGCGTGTGAGCGAGATCGTAGCATTGAATGTGAAGCATATCAATCTCGGCTCTCGCCAGATCAGGGTCTGGGGCAAGGGATCAAAAGAGCGCATGGGACTCATGGGGAGGCCAGCAGCAAAGGCGCTAAGGCTTTATCTCAAGCATGGCCGTATCGAGCTTGAGGGCAAAAGAGATACCCAGGCAGTCTTCCTGAACCGCTTCGGGGAGAGGATCGCTGAGCGTCGCATCCAGCACATAATTAAGAAATATGCCCGGCAGGCAGGGCTTGAGACGAGGGTCTTCCCCCATATAATGCGCCATACCTTTGCCACCCACTTGCTCGACGGAGGCGCCGATCTCAGGGTAGTACAGGACCTTCTGGGACATGCCAGGCTCTCCAGCACCCAGATATATACCCATGTCTCCCAGAGCCAGATCCGCCGCAACTACCTCGCCGCCCATCCCAGAAGCAGCACCCGAAAGGGGGAGCAATGAAGATACTGGTTATCCATGGCCCAAACCTGAATATGCTCGGCTCTCGGCAGACCGCGGTCTACGGCGATAAGACCCTGGTCGAGATCGATTCCTTGCTTCAGAAAAGAGCCCGCGAGCTAGGGATTGAGCTGGAGACCCTCCAGTCCAACCACGAAGGAGCACTGGTCGATTTCATCCAGGAGAAGTCCCCAGAGGCCGCAGGTATCATTATCAACCCCGGTGCGCTCACCCACTACGGGCTCTCGCTGCGCGATGCCCTGGCCGATACCTCCCTGCCCGTGATCGAGGTTCATCTTTCCAATATCCACGCCCGTGAGGAGTTCAGACAGCAGTCAGTGATCGCCCCCATAGCCCGAGGGCAAATATCAGGGCTGGGATGGCGAGGGTATATCGCTGCTCTGGAGATCATAGCAGCGCCGGAGGCGTAAGCAGCCAATGGCGAAGCGGCTCGAGAGACTCCGCAGCCAACTCGCTCAAAGCGGGCTTGACGCCATCTTCATCTCCCAGAGCGAGAACCGCCGCTACCTCTCTGGATTCACCGGCTCGGCAGGGTTTCTGCTTATCTCGCAGGACAGGGCTATCCTGGCTACCGATTTCCGTTATGTCGAGCAGGCACAAGCTGAAGCGCCCGACTTCGAGATAGTCCGAATCGAGGGTGCGCCGTCAGAATGGTTCCCCGCCCTCCTGTCAGGCTTGGATATTCAGAAGCTGGGCTTCGAGGGAAGAGAGGTTTCCTTTTGCACCCACAAGGAGCTGACTGCGACAGTGAGTGAGATGGGCAGAGAAATCAGCCTCGTTCCCACAGAGGGGCTGGTGGAATCACTGCGCACGGTAAAGGACGAAGCAGAGCTAAGGTACCTTGAGAAAGCAGCAGCGCTGTCCGATGCCGCCTTCGAAGAGGTCCTGCCCCGAGTTCAGCCAGGTATTTCAGAGCGGGAGCTTGCCTGGGAACTGGAGAGCTTCATGCGCCAGAATGGAAGCGAGCCCCTCCCCTTTGACATCATTGTAGCCTCCGGTCCGAACTCAGCGCTGCCCCACGCCAAACCCACTGATAGGGTTATTCTCCGTAACCAGCCAGTGGTAATCGATCTCGGGGCAACTGTCGGGGGGTACTCCAGTGATACTACCCGCACTATCTGTCTGGGAGAGGGAGATAACACCTTCCATCGGATTTATGATATAGTTTTAGGAGCACAGCTCACTGCGATGGCAGCCCTGCAGGTGGGCATGAACGGTGAGCAGGCTGACCAGCTCGCCCGCACAGTTATCGCGCACGCAGGATATGAGGAGAACTTCGGCCATGGGTTGGGACACGGTGTTGGTCTGGCCGATCACGAGGAGCCCCGCCTTGGCCCCGGTTCCTCCAGCATTCTAGCTGAGGGAATGGTGTTCACCATCGAGCCCGGTATCTATATTTCGGGTTGGGGCGGTGTCAGGATAGAGGACATGGTAGTGCTGGAAGAAGGCAAGGCACGGCCGCTGACCAAGGCGAAGAAGACACGGAGGTAGTAGGATGATGGACGCCGGTGAATTGAGGAAAGGTATCGCCATCGAGCTAGACGGGCAGCTTTATAATATCCTTGACTTTCAGCACATCAAGATGGGACGTGGCAGCGCCCAAGTCAAGCTCAGGCTGCGAGATATTCGCGCCGGACACACTATTGAACGCACTTTCCAAGCGGGAGATAGATTCAAGCGGGTGCGCCTCGACCAGAGGGCTGCCCAGTACCTTTATCAGGACGGTGATCTGTACTACTTCATGGATACTGAGAGCTTTGAACAGACCCCTCTGACCTCAGAGCAATTGGGAGATGCACTTAACTACATCAAGGATGGGACGACGCTCATGATCTCGCGGTACGGTGATGAGACAATTGGGGTCGAGTTACCGATAACCGTGGAACTCATGGTCGCCGAGACCGGCCCCAGCTTTAAGGGGGATACTTCCCAATCAGGAACAAAGCCAGCTGTTTTGGAGACTGGCCTTGCTATTCAGGTCCCATTCTTCATCAACACCGGGGATATGGTGCGTGTCGACACTCGCGACGGGAGTTACGTGGAAAGAGTGTAGGCCTTCAGGTGAACCGAGTTGTTTAAAGCTGACCTCCATGTGCACACCCGCTACTCTACAGACTCAATATCCTCACCGGAAAAGGTCGTTCAACGCTGTCTTGAGATCGGGATAAACTGCCTGGCGGTGACTGACCACGACACCATTTCAGGAGCCCTGGAGGTAAAGCGCATCGCTCCTTTCACCGTAATAATCGGTGAGGAGGTATTAACCAGTTGCGGAGAGATCATTGGTCTCTTCCTCACTGAAGAGATCCCGCGCCGTCTCTCCCCTGAGGAAACTGTAGCGCGGATCAAAGCCCAGGGAGGACTGGTGTGCATTCCACATCCCTTCGATCGCTTTCGGCCTCATTCACGGCTGCGCCGCAATGCCCTGGAGAAGGTAATGCCCGACATCGATCTGATCGAGGTTTTCAACTCGCGCACTATTCTGCTGCGGGACTCAGCACGCGCCCTGCAGCTTGCTCAAAGCCACGGGCTCCCGGGCACTGTCGGCAGTGATGCCCATGTTATAAGGGAGATCGGCAGATCCTTTATGGAACTCCCAGAGTTTAACGATGCCGAGCAATTTCGACTGGCCCTTGGTCAAGGTAAGATTTTCACCCAGAGAACCAGTCCCTTGATCCATCTCTACAATATCAGGAACAGGCTGATAAAGCTACTGAAGAGGAGCTAGCAGCAATGTATGGAATCGGCTGGTTCTCCACCGGACGGGACAAAGCAGCCCGCGATCTGTTGCAAACTGTACTGCGCAACATGGATGGGGGTGAGCTTAAGGCGGAGATCACTTTCGTCTTCAGCAACCGTGAACCTGGGGAGGCGGTAGAGAGCGATCTTTTCTTCGACCTGGTGAGGGATTACGGATTGCCCGTCCAATATCTTTCGTCTCGGAGGTTTAAGGCAATCAGCGGAGACTACCTTTCCCCCGAATGGCGGCTTGAATACGACAGGGGGGTGATGGAGCGACTCAAAGGTTTTCAGCCGGAGATTTGCGTCCTGGCTGGCTACATGCTCATCGTCGGCGAGGAGATGTGCCAGAGGTACAGCATGATCAACCTCCACCCCGCCGCCCCCGACGGCCCCCCAGGAACCTGGCAGGAGGTGATCTGGAAGCTTATTGAAGCCAAGGCAGAGGAGACCGGGGTTATGATGCACCTGGTCACCCCCGAGCTGGACAAGGGCCCCCCCGTAGCCTACTGCACCTTCCCTATCAGGGGTGAGCCCTTCGACAGATACTGGAAAGGGGTAGAGGCCTGCTCCCCAGCTCAACCGAAGGGCGAAGAAAATCCTCTTTTCAGGCTCATTCGAAGTGAAGGGTTGAAAAGGGAATTCCCGCTCATCATCGTCACCCTTAAGGCATTTAGTGAACGGAGGATAAGGGCGGAGGACGGAAAAGTGTTTTCGGCAACCGGCGAGGTCACCGGTGGTTACAATTTGACTGAGGAGATAGAAGAGGCAGTGAAAAGGGGGGCGCGGTGAAGTGCATCTGCTTTGATCTCGAGGGCCCCCTCTCTCCTCAGGACAATGCCTACGAACTGATGGGGCTGTTCCCCGATGGCGATAAGATCTTTGAGGTCATAAGCCGTTACGATGACCTGCTTGCCCTTGAGGGCAAAGAGGGGTATGAGCCCGGGGACACCCTGGCGCTTATCGTCCCCTTCCTAATCTATCACGGTATCACCGAGGCGGACATTACCGCACTCGCCGATCAAGCTAGGCTTGTTTCTGGCGCCCACTGGCTCATCTCAGGACTCAACTCTCGGGGATGGGGAGTGTATTGCATTAGCACCAGCTACCAGCAATATGCCCACCGCATCTGCCAGAGGGTGGGCATCGCCAAGGATAGCCTTGCCTGCACTCTCTTCGACTTGGATCGCTATCTTGGGTCGTTCTCCAAGAGTGAGTTAAGCGTCGTAGAACAACTGGAGAGGGAGATAAAGGAGCTTCGTCCTGTAGATGATGACCTCCAGATCAAGCAGAAGCTAGACCGCTTCTTCTGGGGCGAGCTCACCCATACCAAGTTAGGCGAGGTTTTGGCCGAGATAAAACCAATCGGCGGAGGAAGGAAAGTGGCAGCGCTCCAGATATTCGCAGCCAAAAACAATCTGGCGCTTAATGATTGGATGGTTGTCGGCGACAGCATCACCGATGCCAGGATGCTGCAGGCGGTTGATGAAGCCGGTGGACTTGCTATCGCCTTCAATGCCAATGAGTACGCGCTGCCCTACGCTACTATGGGGCTGGCCTCAACCAACTTGGATGACTTAGATGTAGCGCTTAGGGCTTGGGAGGAAGGTGGTAGGCAAGCGGTGGAGAAGGTGGTCAAAGAAATGGAGAGGGCTGGAGGCGAAGGAGACCGAAATCACTTCCATTGGCTTTCAGGGCGAGAGGACCTGGAACAGCCGCTAAGCATCCATAAGAGGATTCGAGGCATGGTCCGCCGCCAGGCAGCAAAACTCGGTTAAGGGGATTTTCGCAGGATACCACAAATGGGCTCACTTGAGATAATAGGGTTCGGTGCCATGAACATCGACCGATTGTATCTGGTGGAGCGCATCCTCACCGACGGCGAGGCACCTATAAAGGGGGTCACCTTCTCGCCAGGGGGCTCGGCGGCAAATACCGTTTATGGACTGGCCAAGCTGGGGATGGCTACCGGTTTCATCGGTACTGTTGGCAGTGATGACCCGGGGCAGATGCTGCTTAGAGATTTCGAGAGCGTAGGCGTTGACAGCAGCCGGATCAAGGTCAAGCCGAAGGCTGAGACCGGTTCGGTGCTTTGCCTCACCGACCACTTGGGCAGGAGAGCCCTCTACGTCTCACCAGGGGCAAATCGCCTGCTAACCGCTCAGGACATAGATTTGGACTACCTGAACCAAGCCAAGATTCTCCACCTCTCCTCCTTCGTTGACCAGAAGCAACTCGAAATCCAGCAAAGTGTAGTTGACGAGCTATCACCATCGGTTAAGATCAGTTTCGCTCCGGGGGAGATATACGCTGCCAAAGGCTTACCTGCCCTAGCGCCGCTAATAAAGAGGACTTATATCTTGTTCCTCAATAGGCATGAATTAGAGCAACTGACCCACGAAGGGTTTGAAAAGGGAGTTCAAAGGTGCCTGGAGCAAGGCTGCCAAATGGTGGCAGTTACTCTGGGCAAGGGTGTCATCAGGCAAGGGAAGACCATGGCTTGCTATCTCAGCGACGGCGAGCAGGAATGCATGATAGAGGATGAGTCGTCTGGAGAGCGAAGGATGATGGATACCACCGGCGCCGGCGATGCCTTCGCTGCCGGCGTTCTCTACGGCCTACTAAGCGAAAAGAGCCTACGAGAGTGTGGCCTTCTAGGAGAGATCATGGCCCGGTTCTGTATCAGGGAAATGGGTGCCAGGGCCGGGCTTCCTTCCCTGGGCGAACTAGCTCAAAGGTACCAGGAGCGTGTAGGGCGCCCCCTGTGAGCAAAAGGGCAGCCTGGCTCAGGCTGCCTTCTTCTCTTCGGCCCGGGACGCCTTCAGTATCTCGTCGATCACGCCGTACTCCATCGCTGCCTCAGCATTCATGTAGAAGTCACGGTCGGTATCGTGAGCGA
>JAUXAX010000074.1 GCA_030619685.1 Dehalococcoidia bacterium | reverse complement strand
TTCAATTTCGCCGAGTCCCTCGTTGAGACAGCGCCCAAGTCGTTACACCATTCGTGCGGGTCGGAACTTACCCGACAAGGGATTTCGCTACCTTAGGACCGTTATAGTTACGGCCGCCGTTCACTGGGGCTTCAGTTCAGTGCTGCCGGCTCCGAAGAGCCATGACACATCCCCTTAACCTTCCAGCACTGGGCAGGTGTCAGCCCCTATACATAGGCTTTCGCCTTAGCAGAGACCTGTGTTTTTGTTAAACAGTCGCCTGGGCCTGTTCACTGCGGCCTCGAAGCGCTCGGGGAGCAAGTCCCGTCACGCTTGGAGGCACTCCTTCTCCCGAAGTTACGGAGTTAGATTGCCGAGTTCCTTAACGAGGGTTCTCTCGAACACCTTGGGGCTCTTACCCCCGCCTACCAGAGTCGGTTTGCGGTACGGGCGCTTGCAATTCAGCTACGATGGCTTTTCTAGACAGTATAGGCTCAGCCAAGTCGCTTCGGGTTGCCCCTCGGCTTCCCCCTCTCCTCAGCTTAGCGAGCCGACGGATTTGCCTGTCGGCCCTCGCCTACGATCGGAGACGCACCATGTCCACTAGGCGCGCTCAGCCTACCTTCCTGTGTCCCCCCGTAGTTTTAGCAAAGAGCAAGCGGTACTGGAATATTGACCAGTTGTCCATCGCCTACGGCTTTCGCCCTCGGCTTAGGCCCGACTAACCCTACGCGGAATAACCTTCCGTAGGAAACCTTAGGCTTACGGTGGACGTGTTTCGCACACGCCTGGCGCTACTCATGCCGACATTCTCACTTCCCTCCACTCCACCACGACTCACGACGTGGCTTCGACGCGGAGGCAACGCTCCCCTACCGTCCCCCGATTTATCGGGGAACCCATAGCTTCGGTGGTAGACTTTAGCCCCGCTACATTTTCGGCGCAAAGGCACTCGACCAGTGAGCTGTTACGCACTCTTTAAATGGTGGCTGCCTCTAAGCCAACATCCTGGCTGTCTGAGCAACTCTACATCCTTTCCCACTTAGCCTACACTTAGGGACCTTAGCTGATGGTCTGGGCTGTTTCCCTCTCGACGATGAAGCTTATCCCCCACCGTCTCACTCCCGGGCTTTCTAGTTACGCCATTCGCGGTTTGGTTGAGTTTGGTAAGCTTCTTGCCCCCTAGCCCATCCAGTGCCCTACCTGCGCAACTCAACACCCGAGGCTGCACCTCAATGCATTTCGGGGAGAACCAGCTATCTCCGGGTTCGGTTGGCATTTCACCTCTAACCACAGCTCATCCCCCAGTTTTGCCTCACTGGTGGGTTCGGGCCTCCAGTCGCGGTTAGGCGACCTTCACCCTGGCCATGGTTAGCTCACCCGGCTTCGGGTCTAATCCATGCAACCTGCCGCCGAAGCGGCTTCGCCCTATTCGGACTCGCTTTCGCTATGGCTCCGTCGCGCAAACGACTTAACCGAGCTACATAGATTAACTCGTCGGCTCATTCTTCAATAGGCACGCCATCACCCCCGATAGAATCGGGGGCTCTGACCGCTTGTAGGCACACGGTTTCAGATCTCTTTCACTCCCCTCCCGGGGTTCTTTTCACCTTTCCCTCACGGTACTAGTTCACTATCGGTTGCCAAGAGTATTTAGCCTTGGAGCGTGGTCACCCCAGCTTCCCACAGGATTCCACGTGTCCCGTGGTACTCAAGATCATGACCAGGAGCCTTCCCCTTTCGCCTACGGGGCTTTCACCCTCTGCGGCGGCTCGTTCCAGAGACCTTCAGCTAGGGTTACGGTTTGTAACTCCCGGAAAGGTCTCGAGCCCTTTCCAAGTCATGTCTTACAACCCCCTGATGACATAGGACTCGAGTCCACTGAGTCACCAGGGTTTGGGCTGTTCCCCTTTCGTTCGCCACTACTCAGGGAATCTCGTCTGATTTCTTTTCCTCGGGGTACTTAGATGTTTCAGTTCCCCCACTTACCCCTCCTAGCCTATGTGTTCAGCTAGGAGTACTCAGGTTTTACCTGAGTGGGTTTCCCCATTCGGGAATCCCCGGTTCAGCTTGCCCGACAGCTAACCGAGGCTTTTCGCAGTCTCGCCGCGCCCTTCTTCGGCTCTTGGCACCAAGGCATCCCCCGTGCGCCCTTAGTAGCTTGACCTACATTAAACTATAGACAGAACTCTATTCAGTTTTTAAGGTGCTCTTTTTTTTAACATTAAGAGCGGCCTGATGTTACTCAAGCCGCACTCTTAAGTACAACACCAGCCTATGAACCAGCTATCAACTTGTGTCAGTTACAATTACCATCTGAACTTTATAGAGTATACAAGGGTTCAAACACCTTGTCAAGTAGTTCTTGGCAGCTCAACATGGGTTTTGGGGTTTGGCCATTGCGTCTAGCGCCGGAACTTGGCAATGTCCTTGTCCACCTCCTCGAGCCCTAACCTGGCAAGCGTTTCCCTCGTAGGGATGCCGTTTCTGTCCCAGCCCCTGGCATCATAGTACTCGTCTATGATGGTGTCCGGCTTCCTTATTACCTCGCCGTCGCGGATTCCGCCCTTCAAGGGCTCGGTGTACATTCGCTTGGGCAGGGTATCGTCCTTCCTGGTAAAGCCCTCCCGGATGTTAAAACATCGCTCCAGATTGTATACCTTCTCTCCCACGTGCCACAGATAATCCTCACTTTCAAACTGGGGCACACCTAGCGCCGCTACAAGCATCTTACCCAGGAGCTCCAAACCGAAGAACTCCAGGTTGTGGGCAGGGAAAACGCAGCAGTTAGCCAGCTCAATAGCGGTCGCGAAATCCTGGTTGTATTTAACGATATCTCCCTTGTCATCGTCGGCAGCGGCGTCTAGGAGCCGTGGCGTCGGGTTGCCAAACTCTTGACCGGCGTATCCGTAGCAGTGGTTGGCCCCTACGTTGCTCAAAGCGAGGTTCATGCCCGCGGCCTTCAGTGCACGCGGCTCATACGCCGGCATTTCTTGACCCTTGACATGCATGGCATATTGCTCAGACCCCTTGCCGATACGGTCAGCCGCTCTCTTCACTCCCTCGGCAAGGATGTCGCCCAGTCCCTCTCGACGGCCAATCTTCTCTATGAGTTCAATCATGGGCTCGTGGTCCCCATAATTCAGAACCAGGCCATCTGTATCCTTGGTGGTCAGGATGCCCTTCTCGAACAGCTCATAGGCAAAGCCGATGGCATTGCCGGTGCTGATGGTATCCAGGCCCAGCTCGCAGCACAGGTGGTCTGCAAACACCGTCGCCTCACGGTTGGTGCATCCCGTAGGTCCGGTAAAGGCCCAGACTGTTTCATATTGGGGCCCCTCGCTTTCAACGCCGGCGTAGGGGCCGCTGGGTACTTTTCGAATCTTCCCGCAGTGGAGCGTGCAGGCATAGCAACCAGTGTGTTTTTGCGTGATCTCCGCGTATTGCAAGAATGAGAGCTTCTCCCAGCCTTCCATCTCGCCCATGCGAAAGTTTCGTACTGGAAAAGAGCCGCAACCAAAACCGGGATAGTCCACGCCCATAACGCTCCCATAATCACGGAATACGTCGAAGCCCAGCCCCTCTTTGTAGCATTTCACCTGCTGCCGCACCACCTTCTTGAACTCCGCTGGATTCGCCAGGGTTTCACTTCGGTCAGCCTCTATCACCACGGCCTTAAGGTTCTTGGAAGCCATTACCATGCCGACGCCGCCGCGAGCGGCAACCCGACGACCACTAATAATCCCTGAAAAGCGGACGAGCCTCTCCGCAGCAGGCCCGATGCAGACCATCCGCGCCTTGGCTCCATGTTCTTTTTTCAGATGTGCCTGGGCTTGGCCGGTGGTCTTCCCCCAGATGGCGCTGGCGTTGCGGATCTCGTACTTGCCATCCTTGATATGAAGGTAGACAGGTTTTGCCGCTTTACCCTCGATAATTATGAGCTCGAAGCCAGCCCACTTGAGCCAGGCTCCAAAATCGCCGCCGCCATAGCTGCGAGTATAGGTGCCCGTAAGCGGGCTCTTGGTGGTAACCAGCCATTTGGAGAGCGACTGCGCGCTCGTTCCCGCCAGGGGCCCTGTTCCAAGCAGCAGCTTGTTATCCCGGCCTAGAGGATCGATACCCGGTGGAATCTCATCATAAATGTATTTGGCGCCGAAGCCACGTCCTCCCACGAAAGCTTCGGCTATCCCGTTGGGGATTTCCTCTTCCTTTGTTACACCGCTGGAGAGATTGACTCGTAGAAGCCTGCGCATTGCTACCTCCTTTTGCCCATTTTTATTAGAGATGCTTGGGATTAAGAGCGAACATATTCTAAAACCCTTTCACATAAAGGGAAGGCAAGCTCAAAGCACTTGTCAGACATCTGAGCACCCACAGACCGAATTGAGTCACCTGCAAAGTAGAGCCCCTGGATATTAGGCGATTGTATATCGAGTTCTACCGGCACGACGGCATAGGCATATCTGGTGAAATTGAGCTGCAGGTTCATCCCCTCGTATTCAATAGCTTGGTTAAAACCCGGGAACCCTTTTTCGACAGATTCCTTCCATCTTGCATGCGCTTCCCGCACCTTGTCCATCTGACCAGTAGGGCCGAAGGGGTTAAGCTCCGAGGTGCCCGGAATCATGGAGGTCACGAGTTGTTTTCCCGGCGGCTCAACGGCATTGACATACGATCCCAGGGTGACGTCTCCTACATAAGTGGGAACACCATAGTCATTATCGAAAATATGAATCCAGCCATAGCCATCTCTGGGCAAAACGTCCTCGCGAAGAAGGTAAAACCCGGACAGGTCGGGGCCGGCCATCTCCGCGCACCGCCTGATGGACTCAGCCCAGTCCTCTGTTAGAGACTCCCGTCCAAGAATGTTCTTTGCTACCGCTTCGAAGATCGGTATGGCACATATAACGACAGGGGCGCTGTATTCCTCCAGCATGAAGCGGTTCTGATGATCCTGAGCAACCACTCCTTTTGCTTTTCCATCCTCTATGGTAATACTCCTGACCGCCCTATTGGTGATGACCTCGCCGCCGTGATCTGTGTAGTACTTGACCAAGGGAGCTATGAACGCGTTTTCCAGCGTCGCGTGCTTAGGATACCATATAATAGGGGCTCCCGCATCGAGGAATGTCCTGAAGGCATTGGCAACGAATCCAAAGTTGATTTGCGTGGGCGGGGCACCCACAATGGGCCCCATTCCGTGCAGAACTGCCTGAGCTATTGGGTCTTCAACATATTGATCTATCCAATCGCCAAAACGCACGTTCACTGACTTACGGCACTCCTCTTGAGACATGTCCGATGTAAGCTTGGCAATCCTCGTGATCTCCTGCTTTGACGCCTCGCCCATTTCGACGCCAGTTGCGAAAGCAAAAAACTGGAAGAAGTTTGCCGGACCGAGCTCCGGATCCATCGAGAAGCAGTCGACTTGGCCGGGCCTCTCCTTACTGACCAATCCGATGGTCCAGGGTAGGATCTTCTGTTCCATACGGAGTCCCAGGTCAGAGAAGTACTCATAAATAGCTGTCTTCTCAGCAGAACCAGATAATGACACCAGGAAGTGAGTGGCAGAATCCACGCGGCAACCGTGGAAATCGATGGAGCGATAGCGTCCTCCGAGAACCGGATCCTTTTCTATAATCGCTGTGGATACCCCTTCCTTAGCCAACAGGCTCCCGATGGCCAGACCACCGGGGCCTCCCCCCACGATGATAACGTCAAAATCCCTCTTCACTACCGCGCCTCCCTTTTGCCAAAACTGTTAGCTGTTTTTTCCATGGCCGTCCCAAAGCTCGCTCGAGCTAAGTATCCTTTTTGCTATCATCCCCTTTTGCGTGTATGTCCTTCAGTCTCGATATTGCCTCATCGGCTTCCATACTATAGGCCCATCCCTGGGGCTTCGTGCCGATTATTTCCTCTTCAGCAAGCTGGCTGATCTCCTCCTTCGTCATTCCGAGGAGCCTTGTAAGAACATCCTCACTGTCCTGGCCCAGGGTCGGTGCTGGCTTGCGTATAGTAACCGGGGTCTCGGAGAACTTGGCAGGAAAGCCGGGATAGGGATGGGTTCCCGTCACCGGGCGGGTGACCACCTCGAAGAAACCCCTTTCTTCTATATGGGGGTCGCTTAGAACCTCTGCATAGGACAATACTGGTGCTGAGGCCACCCGTGCCCGTTGCATGATTTGCATCACCTCGTGTTTATCGTGCTGGCGGGTCCAATCTCCGATGAGCTTATCCAGGTCATCATGGTTCTCATAGCGGCTCAAGGTATCGGAGAACCTCGGCTCTTTGGTCCATGGGGGATTGCCTATGGCATCACAGAATCTGGCCCATTCCTCTTCAGAGGACACGGTGATTGTGACCCATTCATCGTCGCCTTTGCAGCGATAGACGCCGTGTGGAGACATGGAGGGATGCCGATTGCCTCTGCGAGGCTGCAGCCTCCTGTTCATGGCATAGTCCATGATGGCTCCCCCCATAAAGCTGGTAATGGCCTCCATCTGGGAGAGATCGATGTGTTGTCCCTGCCCTGTCCGCTGGCGGTGTCGTAGGGCGACCATGACAGCAACCGCGCCCATTAAGCCGGCGGCAGGGTCTGCCATATAGCCGGTCATCATAGGTTCCCCACCAGGGTAGCCGCTGATAGTGGGCATGCCCGATACCATCTCCACATTGGGCCCGAAAGTAACATAGTTCCGCCAGGGACCGGTAGTCCCAAAGCCAGGCATGGAAAGCATGATGAGCCGGGGATTGATTTCTTTGAGCACGTCATAGGATAACCCCCAGTTCTCCATCACCCTCGGGCTGAAGCTCTCGGTGACTATGTCGCCGATCTCCACGAAGCTTTTGAAGATCTCCCTTCCCCGAGGATGGTTAAGGTTGAGGGTGATGCCGTACTTGTTTCTGTTGGCTCCATTGAACACGGCAGACCACTCGTATCCGTCCGGGGTTGGAAATCCACCGAGCAACCTCAAGTAATCCAGACGCTGTATAGACTCGATTTTGATTACTTCGGCTCCCAAATCCGCCAATAACGCTGTAGCCATGGGCCCTGCCCAGTAGATGCAAGCATCGATTACCCTCTCGCCCTGTAGTGGTAGTGCTGACATCTTCTCTACCCCCTGTTGAATGGAATTAGACCTTCTTAAATAACGCCTTCCTCTCTCAACTGCGCTAAGTGCTTTTCACTGTAGCCTAAGCGTCTACAGTAGACCTCCTCGTTGTGTTCGCCCAGCAGTGGGGCCCGCCTCGCCTGCCACGGCGTTTCGCCAAGCTTAAAGGGAGCGCTAGGGTAAGGGAGCTTACCTACTATGGGGTGGTCTATATCCACAAAATACCCCCTGGCTTTGTGCTGAGGCATATCGAAAATCTGCTCGGCGTTGGGGACCAGGGTTAGAGGAAGTCTGAGCTCTTGAGCCGCGTGGAAAACATCCTCCATGCGTTTTCCCTGCAACCAAGAGACTATGATAGAGGTTATTTCATCACGGCGCTCCTCACGCAGCATTGGAGTCTCGTACTCAGGCTTGTCCCTAAGCTCAGGCATCCCGAGCAGGGTACAGAGCGACTCCCAGTGGGTTTGAGTTGGAAGATAGAACCCAACATAACCGTCCTGGCAGGCTAGAATACCCCAGGGGAAATGAATACCTGCTCTCTTCCTGACGAATCCGGCCATGGAAAAGACCAATGTCATCGACGGTTGCATGGTGTGGAAAGCTTCCAACATTGAGACGTCCACGTGTTGCCCCACATTGGTTTCGTCCCGGTAATAGATAGCCGATAGTGCGGCCAGTGCGCCGTAGAGACCAGCCACGTACTCAGTCACATTAGAGCCCATTTTCAGCGGTTCCCGGTCAGGCTCACCCAACTCGTAGAGTATGCCGCTCAATCCCCAGATAGTGAGATCGGTTGCCCTACAGTCACGATAGGGCCCGGTCTGCCCAAAGTTGGAGATAGAGACCATCACCAGGCTGGGGTTTGTCTTTTTCAAGGTTTCATAATCCAGCCCCAGGCCAGGCATCACCCGCGGGCTGAAGTTCTCGACTACAATATCCACCTGTTTTACCAGTTCCTTGAGAATCCCCACCCCGGTGACGCTCTTCAGGTTCAGTGTGATGCTTTTCTTGTTGGTGTTGAGGTACAAGAAAAGCCCGCTGGTCTCAGAATGAGGTTTATCGTCAGGGAACGGGCCCATACCCCTGGCACCGTCTCCCAGGCTTGGTCTCTCAACCTTGATAACATCGGCGCCATAGTCAGCCAATATCTTGGTGCAGTAGGGGCCAGCGACATGGTGGGTCAGATCCAGTACCCGAACCCCTGACAAAGCTTGTTCTGCCATATGCCCCTCCTGCTATTACCAACACTCCCTTTAGAGGATTCTTCCGTTGTAGATTACCTGCACAATTGGCCGTTTCCCTACTTGCGTCTCTGGAAGGAAGAGACCTGAGCTCTCGCTTGGAAGTATGGCTTGACCGCAGTCGTACTTAGCATTATAAACTAAAGCTTTGGATTAGCCCGTAGGAAAAGGCAAGCCGCCGTTGAAAGCCAATTATCCTGAAGATGTTGGGGCTACTCTATACCTGTTGGGAGCTGAGCCTGTTCAAACCTCCGTCTCACCAGTTGAGCTACGGTCTCCATCGCTTCCGGACCTAGGGACGCAAGCAGATCTGCCACCTCATCCAGAGAATAGCCCTCCTGGGTCTCTAAGAGTCCTCGCTTCATGGCCAGGATAACTGCCTGCACCCTGTTGCGCGCTTTGAGCTTGACGCATGCCTGATGCAGGCATAGCTTCACCGTGCCGGTGGATGTAAACATCTGTTCGGCGATGTCCTGATTGGTCAGCCCCCGACCGACCAGGGCAAGTACCTGTCGCTCCCTCTGGCTAAGCACGGTGTCCCCTTCTTCTGACATGATATGCCACGCCATCAAACTGGCACAATCTGGTAAGGGAAACTTTAATTCGCGGGCTGGCTTTTGTCAAGACACCGCAATGCCCAATTCATTCTTTTTGCGCTTGCCAGGCTGGAGTGCTGACTTCCTGGATAACCTGATGTTATAATTTACCTGGACCGGAGAGTTTGAATACTAAGGGGGAAGTTTGAAGCTTGTAGATAATTTCTATGCATACCTTTGGCCTGGTGTCACCATGGCTGAGATGCAAAGATACGGTAACAATTGCAACTCTTATGTTGTGGCCGAAGCCCTACCCGAAAACAAACACGTCCTGGTAGACCCCGGGATGGTGGTTAACGAGGCCAGGCAGGATTGCCTGGACCGATTGATCTCTGAGATGGGCAGGGACGGGTTCAAGATCGAGGACGTAGGTTTAATACTCAACACGCATGCCCATCCGGACCACTATGGGGCATCCGAAGCGATCAGAAAAATGAGCGGCGCACAGGTCGCCATCCCCAAGGGGGATGACGACTTCCTCAAGATGGCGGGAGGTGAAATGGCCCAGGTCCTCAAGCAGATGGGCTTCGAGATGCCGCAGATCCACCCTGATTTCTACCTTATGGAGGGCGAACTGCGTCTCGGCCAGGATCTGGTCGCTAGAATAATGCTTACCCCCGGCCACTCGCAGGGTCATATAGCAATCTATTGGCCGGATGCCAAGGTTTTCATGGGAGGAGACCTGATATTCTACGGCAGCACCGGGCGTGTGGATATCCCCGGCGGCAGCGGCCAGTCGCTCAAAGAGAGCATAGAGAGGGTTGCCGAACTGGACGTCGAGTACTTGCTAACCGGTCACCAGTACGGTGCCCCGGGAATCATACAGGGTAAAGAAGAGATAAAGAAGAACTTCGAGGCTATCAGGAGATACATCTTTCCCTATCTCTGAGTTCTCTTTGCCAGGCGAAGGATTAGTACGCTGAAATAAAGGGCGGGACAAGGATATGTCAGGCGAGAATGAGAGGATAAAGAGTGC
>JAUXAX010000054.1 GCA_030619685.1 Dehalococcoidia bacterium | reverse complement strand
TGTGATAGTACGTGCCTTGGGACATGGCTTTCGAGTTTGCATCATCCATTTTATGAAGGGCAATTACCCTTACGGTGAACAGAAGACCTTAGCTCGCCTTCCCAATGTTACCCTAGCTGTTTTTGGCAGAGTAAGCTTTGTCGACCCCAATAATGTGGAGGAGGAGGATAGGAAGGAGGCGAGAAGGGCGCTCGATGCTGCCCGGGAGGCGCTGCTCAGCGGCAAGTACGACCTGGTGGTGCTTGACGAGGTGAATGTAGCTTCCGCGTGGGGGCTTGTGGGGCTCGACGAGGTGATCAAGCTAATCGAGGACAAGCCGGAGAATGTGGAGCTTATCCTCACAGGTCGCTATGCTGACAAAAGGCTGATAGAACTCGCTGATCTGGTAACCGAGATGGTGGCGATAAAGCACCCCTTTGACAGGGGGATCAAGGCTCGGCCCGGCCTTGACTACTAGCAGAAAAGCTGGGAGTGACAAACACCGATTCAGAGGATGCTCAAAGGTGTATCGCTGCGGTTGGCGAGCAATCGCGTAAACTCGATTAAATCCATAAACGCAACTAGACCCAAACTAAAGAAGGAGGGTGGAAGATGATCACCTTAAGTGTAATCAAGGCTGACATTGGTGGGTATGTGGGGCATTCCAGTTCCCATCCTGACATATTGGCTATGGCCCGGGAGTGCTTGGAGAAGGCGAAGAAGGATGGATTGCTGGTTGATTTCCATGTCACCCGCTGTGGCGATGACCTCCAGCTCATCATGACCCACGAGCAAGGGGAGGAGAATGAGCGCATCCACAAACTGGCCTGGGATACCTTTGTCGCTGGTACTGAGCTTGCCAGGAAGATGGGGCTTTACGGAGCAGGGCAGGACCTGCTTGCCGATGCCTTCTCGGGAAACGTAAAGGGGATGGGGCCCGGGGTGGCGGAGATGGAGTTCGAGGAGCGCCCATCCGAGCCGGTAATCGTCTTCATGGCGGACAAGACATCGGCAGGGGCCTGGAATATGTCCCTATATAAGATGTTCGCTGACCCCTTCAACACCATCGGGCTGGTAATTGCCCCCAACATGCACAGTGGATTCTCTTTCGAGGTGCAGGACGTCAAGGAGCACAAGAAGATCACCTTCAATGGCCCTGAGGAGATCTATGACATGCTGGTCTTCATTGGTGCCCCCGCCCGCTATATGGTAAAATCGGTATCTAGCCGAGAGAGCGGCAGCATCGCTGCTGTTTCCTCGACGCAGCGTCTCGCTCTCATCGCTGGCAGATATGTGGGCAAGGATGACCCGGTCTGCATTGTTCGCGCCCAAGGAGAATTTCCCGCAGTAGGTGAGGTGCTCGAACCCTTCAGCCATCCGCACCTGGTAGAGGGGTGGATGAGGGGCTCGCACCATGGCCCATTCATGCCGGTGGCCATACACGAAAGCAATCCTTCACGGTTCGATGGGCCCCCCAGAGTGATTGCTGCTGGCTTCCAACTGGCAAGTGGCAAATTGGTCGGTCCCCGGGATATGTTCGACGATCCTAGCTTTGACGAAGCGCGTCACATGGCTAACATCGCTGCCGAGTATATGCGCCGTCACGGTCCTTTCGAACCACATCGCCTTCCACTTGAGGAGATGGAGTACACCACCATGCCTCATGTGATGAAGAAGCTGGAGGGAAGATTCACCGACCTTGAGTGAGCTAGCGAAGCTTCTGGTGGCCAGCAATAACCTGGGCAAACTCCGGGAGTATGCTTTGCTGCTTGACGGTCTACCCTTCGAACTCACCACCCTCGCTGGCGAGAGGATCACGGATGAAATCGAGGAGACCGGCTCAAGCATGGAGCAGAATGCGATTCAAAAGGCCACCGCATACGCTACGCTGAGTGGGCTTATCACCCTGGCCGACGACTCCGGGCTGGAGGTAGATGCCTTGGAGGGTGAGCCTGGATCGCTTTCCCGCCGCTATGCCGGGGAGAATGTGTCGGACAGGGAAAGGATCGACTACCTTCTGGCGAAGCTTGACGGCGTGCCCTGGGAGGAAAGAGGGGCACGCTTCAGGTGTGTCATCGCGATCGCCACGCCAGAGGGTAAGGTGGAGACCTGCGAGGGTGTGTGTGAAGGTATTATAGCGCTTGATTCCAAAGGCGAAGGCGGCTTTGGCTACGATCCCATTTTCTATTTGCCGGAGCTGGATAGGATGATGGCGGAGCTCACGCTTGAGGAGAAGAACAGAATAAGTCATCGGGCGAGAGCGGCAGAGAAGGCGAGGCTGATTCTGGAGCTCCTGGGGGAGCGGAAGAGACATGACCAGACTCTCTGATTCCTTTCAACGTCCCCTGAACTACCTGCGAATCTCGGTCACCGACCGCTGCAATTTGAGGTGCATCTACTGCATGCCCTCTGAAGGCATCCCCTTGATGTCTCACGAAGATATTCTCAGCTACGAGGAGATCTGTATCGTAGCCCAGGCGGCGGCGGAGTTGGGCATCGTCAAAGTCAGGCTTACCGGTGGCGAACCCCTGGTGAGGGCAAAACTGACCAACCTGTTGGCTATGTTAGCCCGAATACAGGGTATTGACGATATCTCGTTGACAACAAACGCCGTGCTTTTGCAGCGCTATGCTGACGAGCTCAAGAGCGCAGGGTTGCGCCGCGTCAATGTCAGCCTTGATTCGCTTCGCAGCGATGGGTTTCGCCGAATCACTCGGGTCGGTAATCTGGACGATGTACTCAGGGGCATCGAAGCTGCCAGGCAAGCTGGGCTTAGTCCGGTAAAGACCAATACGGTAGTTATCCGCGGCACTAACGACGATGAAGTCCTTGACTTCGCCCGGCTGACAATTGAGGGCGAGTGGCACGTACGGTTTATTGAGTACATGCCCTTCTCCAACGGTGAAAACGTGGATCATTTATTGGTGCCCGTATCTGAGATAAAGCAGCGCATCGAGACTCTGGGGAAGCTGGAGCCTACGCCTGACAGCGGAGGAGGACCAGCCAAATATTTTCGCCTTCCTGGAGCAAGGGGCACTATCGGCTTCATCAGCCCGGTCAGCGAGCACTTCTGCCGGGCATGCAACAGGTTGCGTCTCACTGCGAACGGCAAGCTGCGCCCCTGCCTTTTCTCGGATACGGAAATCGACCTCCGGGAGCCGCTGCGTCAGGGGGCAACCGCTGATGACATAAAGCGCTTGATCCAGGAGGCTGCATGGTGCAAACCGGAGGGGCATAAACTGGGAGCGGGGATTACCTGCGAGCGGTTCATGGCGCAGATCGGAGGCTGACGGCTGAGATGATCGAGATCTATACCGACGGTGCGTGCTTGGGCAACCCTGGCCCTGGGGGATGGGCGGCGATTATTGTTAACGGCGCTGATAGGAAGGAAATAAAGGGGCAGGAGAAGGAAACGACCAACAATCGGATGGAGGTGATGGCGGCCATTAAAGGGCTGGCCCAGACCCCGCGGGGGTCTGAGGTGAGAATTGAGAGCGACAGCCAGTATCTTGTTTATACCATGACTAAGAACTGGAAGCGCAAAGCCAACCTCGACCTCTGGGTGATGCTGGATAAGCTGGTGGCTGAACGAAGGGTGAGCTGGGTTTGGATAAAGAGCCATGCGGGCCACCCCGAAAATGAGAGGGCTAACAGGCTGGCGAACGAGATGGCCGGCATCGTCGAAGAGCATTCCAGCCCGACCCACTTTGATGTCGAGGGCAAAGTCCACATGGTTGACATAACTGAGAAACCGTCAACCGAGCGGGTTGCGGTTGCCAGGGGTACGGTGGCCATGAAAGCGGCGACCCTGGAGCTGATTAAGCAGGGTGAGATGAAGAAAGGGGATGTTCTTGCCGTGGCGCAGCTCGCTGGGATCATGGCGGCGAAGCAAACCCCTCAGCTCATCCCTCTTTGCCATCCGCTGCCGATTTCCAGCGTTGATGTGGATTTGAAACCGGACGAAAAGCGCTCTGCAGTGGAGATAACCGCTACAGTCAAGACCACGGCTCAGACTGGGGTGGAGATGGAGGCTCTCACTGCGGTAACGGTGGCTGCGCTCACTATCTACGACATGTGCAAGGCAGTGGACCGGGCCATGCGCATCGAAAGCATACGCCTTGCCAGGAAGAGCGGGGGCAGGAGCGGGGAGATTGTCCTCGAATGAAGGCTGTTTCTGAATGTGTAGTGTAGGGGCGTTCGATTGAACCCCCACACTCTAAGCCCCAAGCGCTACGCAGCAGCTTCCTTGGTTCATACTTCCTCAGCGTCGAGTTCTTGGACGTCTTTCTCCTCGTCAGTGGGGTTGCCGTCGGCGTCCGGGATTTGCTCCCTGAATTGGTGGATGGGGGTTGCGGTCTATCTTCGCTTTCATGGTGCCTTCTTATTGGGCAGACACGTTCTTATCGGGCAGACACGTTGGTCTGCCCCTACGTTTTAGGTCCAGACTGCTATGACTACGCAGTCGGAGGGATTGCCCGGGTCGAGCGATAGGACAGCGACGCTGCGGCCGCTGACCATCTCGGCGCTGGCTATTGCCCGGGACGTGGGGATGTCCTCCAGCCAGACGCTCAGGCTGCCGATGATCTGCACGGTGGCAAGGTAGGCACCAGAGTCGAAGGATCTAAGGATGCCTTTTTTGATCATGTTATCCTCTCTAGAAGGCCAACGCGGTGCCTTGCCCCTACACGGCGCCTATTGTCAGTTTTAGAGCGTACGTGCCTTTTTCCGGGTGATATGTATGCTGGAGGGCTAAAACACGTCTCTTTGCGCCGATCAGCCCGGCTCTTGAGTCTGTGATCTGAACCACGTCATAGAGCTCCTGCCCACAGTTTAGGGGGACGATGATGTAACCGGCTTTTGCGTGGACCTCTGCGGCCCTGAGCATGGCACCCCCCCTGGCATGGGCTTTAGCAACTGAATCAAGATTCAGGTCATGCGCTTGGGCCAATTGGTCGAAGACGAGGGCGAGCTCGTCCCAATCCCAGTCCTCGGTGAATACATCATCGCCAAACACCTGAGCCCTGTTGACGCCCTTGGCACGTTGACCATACCAGGCTTCCAGGATGTGGTGCTGTAAAGCGCGCCCAACGCGGGCTGTTCCGAACACCTCTGCGCTTGCGATGGACGCTGCTACTATAACTTGGGCGTAGACGATGTTGAGCGACCCAAACGCCTCAGCGCTGGCTATAGAAGAGGGCACGATTATCCATAGACCTATTACAGTTGGATTGCCAAATGCCTCCAGCGAGGCTATGCTTGACGGGAATATAACATGTGCCGCCTCAATAGTTGGGGTGCCCAATGCCTCGGCACTTGGAATGCTCGATGGCAAGATTGTTTGAGTAGTTACGCCAGGTTCATCAAGCGCCACCTGGTCAAAATAACACTTATCGAAGACTGCTTGTGGCATAAGCTCCTACTCGCTCGCTTTTAGTTACAGTGCTTCAGATGCTTGCCTCAAACTCGGCCTGCCTCTCAGCAGCAGACTTAATCCTCGCAGCAGCGACTATCTGCCTATTCTCAGTTAGAAGCATCTATACCTTCCATTTATGCTATTTTCGCTATATCAATCCATGTAGAGTACACAAGACCGCCGGACAGATTCCTGGCAGCCCCGTGATTGTGGTAAACAAAAGCCTCAAGATAATCGCCTGCCTCCAACTGCACAATACCCGATGTAACGACTTGAGGATATGAAGCGGCTGCCCCGGTGTATTGCCGGGCTTCCTTGACATAGGCTCCATTTTTCTTGAGGGCAAGCCTGAAAAGCGTTCCATTATTTACTGCTT
This sequence comes from Dehalococcoidia bacterium, assembly GCA_030619685.1. The sequence continues at coordinate 8,932 of JAUXAX010000054.1, read as the reverse complement.
CAATCATACCCCCAATGCTGAAAGCGTATAGGCCTCCTTTTGTCGCAGTGAATCTATGGTTTGTAGTCTTGTCGAATTCATCGCCCAGGTCAAAGATTTCAGTGTCGAACTCCACCTTTGTCCAGGTAGTGTTGCCGATCGCTTGGTCTGCTGAAAGGTACGCAGACGCCGCAGATTCCCGCGCTTCATTGGGAGAACTACCGAAGTTCAGGCTGGTTTTGACGATGTCGCCTGCAACGTCGCCTCCCGAAACCATGTCAGCCCACCAGACTTCGTTCGCACCTGGCTCTTTGCCGGCACCTTGAACAATTCCTATCTCAGCAGGCAAGGCTAGTCGCTGCACAAAGAAGAAGTTGGTTCCATCCCACTTGTAGACATCGCAATAGCCCGGGGGTTCCACCGTCGTGTTGATGTATAGGTAATGTTCATCTGTCCAGACTCCTTGAGAGTAACTTGCTTTAAGGTCATAGTCCGCTTGGTGTGCCCAGGCTGCGTTATACCGCGAGACCTTCGCCCAGTTGTAATACGGCACCCACCAGAAGCCTTCGTAGAAGCAACAACCTTCGCTCATATAGTTCTTGACCTGGTGTTCCTCGACGTAGCTGAGGTCACTCGTCTCAAAAACCTTGATATACCCTTCGTTGGTACTCTTAGAACTTCCCACATAGAGCTTGTCGCCGTAGACAAAGATATGGTTGATCTGGTCCATGTTTGTGCCATCTAGGTGAGCATCCTCGTTTACATTCTGCTGCGCGCCTGCCTTGTTGGCCTTATACAGATCGAAGTTATTGGAGTAGTAGATATATGTACCATCCGATGCTACCCCCTGGCCGTGGGCTCCCGCGTGAGCGGGAATCTGGTCGTCCAATTCGCTCAAGAAGGAGAAACTTGAAGCACTAGGGCGGGTTTCCTGCAATTCCTCGATGATTCCTGCTGTAATCCTAAGCTCTACTGCCTTGCCTGATGTGTGCGCCGCGGCTGACGTTCCCTCCTGCGCTCTGACGACTGTAAGGACGTCTGTACTTCGAGAGGTACACTTGACAATCTCAGCCTCGCAAGTGACATGAAAGTCACCTGTGGTCGGGAACTTCGCACCTTCGCCTCCAGCTAGAGTCCAGGAGGTCACGCTATCATTCACCCCGGAATCAAGACTAGAGACCGCTCTATTTTTGACCTTCAAAAATGACATTTGGGACCTCCTATTCAGTGATTAACGGATTCAGCCGATTCTATCCCCTCCGGTAAGAGGACCTGCGATAGCGCAGCCTTTTCAGGTTCAGACAACAAGGCTGCCTTTCTCTTGGCTTCGACCATCACGGCCTTTTTGTCCATAGCGGCCACTATTAGCCGTTGCTGCGCCTTGATCTCGTCCCGCTTGTTGCTCAACCCCTGATTCAGCTTCTCAAGTTCTTCATAGCTCATCTTTTCGTAGTTCATTGCTCCCTCCTTCATTTGGTATCCTGGTTTTCCCTATAGCTTGAAAATCTTGTTGCCGCCATTATCCCACTGCACAGTGATATCGCCGCCGTTCGGGGTGACCGGCAATCCTGTGGCCGTGTCGATGCAGGCGATGAGCCGCGATGTGCTCTCAACGCCGGTATGCTTGTAGAGAATCAGGTACTCCGACTGGTCGCCAGTCACAGCAGAGAACGTCACATTGGCAGCATCCGCCACGCCGGCAGTGACCGTCTTGCTGCCAAGAGCGCCCGATACCGCGACCCGGGAACCGGCGGGAACATCATCGAGGTTGTCGTGGGTCGCCAGGTTGAGGGTGTAGTCGTCAGCGTCCACAAGTATGAGCCTGATGTCGTCCGTATCCCAGTCGATGCTTCCGTCAAGGAATCCCTCTCGGCCTTTGTCATACAGTGCGTTTGCCATTTCTCCCTCCTTGTTGGTTTTACTCTGCGCCGTAGTAGGCGTAATCCATGGCATCCGACGTCTTGGGATTTTTGAGATAGGCGTATTCTCCACGGAAGAACAGGACGTCAGGGACCATGGCTAACAGCCTGAGCACTGCGGTCTTTCCCGTTTCTCTAGGATTGATGGTAAAGGCTGGCTTTTGCGCTGTGATTGCTGAACTGCTGCTAAAGGAAGAGAACTCTAGGCCTGCTCTGGCAAGGATGAAGTTGAGCAGCTGGAATATGTTTTTATCATTAGCCGCCCATGAGAATTGTCTCCTGGCCTTCCAGCGCTCCAGGAGCCCCCATCCGTCAACGGCATGGAGAATAAAGGTAGCTTTCCCCCCTTTGGAGATGTAATCCCACCCTGTTATCCAGTGAGCAAGGCCTGTCGAATGTTCAGGGGACCCTCCCCCTGTAGTATGATACCCTGGCGAGAATTTGACCTCAGACCCTAGCTTAATTGCCTCATAGGTCCCTGAGCCAAGAGAGGCGAATCTGCCGTCATCGTTTCGTAGTTCGATCGAGATATCGCCGTGCGTCTCGGAGGCCTCAGATTTTAATTGTAGAACGTCTGATGTGAGATTAACGCTAGCTGCTGAGACAGAGGCTCGCCATACGCCGTCAGGGGTGCAGAGCCAAACGTAGGGGCTCTTATGGCACATGGCGACGCCGTAGTCGCTCGATAGGTTGAAGGGGACAGGCTCGCGCCATAGGTTTGAAACAAACTCAGCAGTAGCAAGGCTGTGTGTCCAGTAGGGGCGGGAGTATGCTTCGCTGCCAGCATAGGCCTCGACGAAGAAGGAGCGAAAGACGTCGGGCATGTCGAGGCAGGGGAACTTGAAAGAGACGTTGGAGGCTGCCTCGGCGATGGTGAGTTCACTAAGCGCCGACCAACCATCCACGGCGGCGGAGTAGCCGTCCCCCAGGACGCAGGAACAGACGATGGGCTTGGTGGTGGTGTCCTCGGTGCCTGTGAGTATGACGTTCCAGTCGCCCATGTAGGTGACTGCGAGGCCGGTGATTGTGGCCATTGATCTTGACCAGGCTGCGGCTGCGCCCCAGGGGTCAGGGCCCAGGATTCGATAAAGGGTTGAGCCGTTGGAATACAACAGGAGTGCATGGTCGGCATCCTTCATGGAGGCAGCCAGTCTGAAGGTGGCGTCGCCGCTGATGTTGCCCATGTCTATCCAGCTTCCCCAGCTCGCTCCGTAGTTAGTGCTCTCGCTCCTGTAGAGTTTGCCATCGGTTCCAATGCGAAAGGCAAATACTTTGCTTCCGTACGAGCAGAGCGCTACTGCATAGGCTGTGACCCCCCAGGACGTCCAGGAGCTAAAGTCAGAGCCGACGTCAGGCGATGTTACTCGCTGCCTGTACAGGTTATTCGAGGCGTCGGTTCTCATTCGGATAAGAGAGCCGTCGCCTGGCATACAGCAGGCATGGAATGAATCGTCCTCGCTGCCTTGGTAGAGCTGAGTCCATTGCAGGCGCGTGATCCCGCCTACTTTCTCAAAGACCTCCATCTTAGCATGAGGATGGGCTGAGCTGGACTTCTGCGTTGCGCTTAGGGTGGATGACATTGTCCTCATCTAGAGCTTTGGGCACGGCGTGCCGTGCCCCTACCTCCTTACCAGAAGATGTGGCCCAGGATAATGCCGATCGCCTGGGCTATGAGCAGCCATAGAAGGGGATGCCTGCGCTGGCTGTCTCGGATGGTGTGGGTCCAGGGACGGCCACCTATTCTCGACCACAGGGCTCGGTATAGTCGTTCGATCATCAGACCAAGATGGCGAGCCGGTTGGGCAAAGGCTTTCCCGCCTTTCGGTAGATGGCGGCAAGCCGCTCGGCTTCCTTCAGCTTCTCCTCGGGTGGTATCGGCTGGTGCAGTAGCTCCTCGACCTGGCGCTCGATGGCTGCCCAGCGCTGTTCCCGGGTTCTGGTTCTTGCCATATAGTCCGCTCCCTTCTGTCTTTCTTTCACCCTCATCCAGCCTCTGTCCTCAAGGGAGAGGGGACTACGGTGGCCCTTCTAGCCTACGGGCCGGTAACGGTTGATTTGGAGACTGGCGTTGTGGCAGGAGTATAGAGTTGCCTTACTCTGACCTCGTTGGTGTGCCCCAGGCGCTTAAGTTCTTTGCGGAATCGAGCGAGTAGCTCGCTGCCTTGCTTTTGGTATGTTCTGGCGGTGTCAGCTCCACCAACATTGACGCGGTTGATGGCATAGTTGGCCCACTCCAGCAGTGCGTAGGCGGCTGCTCCGAGTGCAACCAGGTCTTCGTGCTGCGTGGGTACGGTGGAGCTGGAGGCGTCCAGAGTGTGGAGCTTGCCGTAGTAGATTCGAGCATCGCTGCCGTCTGGCACAATATCCGAGAGGATGGTGAGGGTGTCTTGCCAGAGAGCGAAGCGCCGATACGTTGGTGGATAGCTGCCGATGGGATACTCCACAGCCTCGATCATCACTCTGTTGGAGAGTTGGGAAATGTCAACGTCACGGCTGTCGGCGGTGGTCGCGATGTCTGCCGTGTCCTCCAAGGGCAGCGCCTGGGAAAATTGGCTGACGGCGTGGGCGATATGGCGATCGAGCTCGTCATCCGTCCAGCGATAGTTATTGACGTCCTCGTCGTGGAGGTCTCTTCGAAGAGTTGTTCGCATCTCTGATAGGTTCATAATGGCTCCTTTCCGCTGCCACAGAGTGGCAACGCTATAGCCCCGCTGCTCTCATCTCTGATAGGTTCATGGCCGCTCCTTTCTTAGGGCACGGTGCGCCGTGCCGCTACAGGGCGGTTAGGGTTTCTGGGACAGGCTTATCTGCCTTGCGGTAGTGGCTGGCAAGGTGCCTGGCTGCCCTGGTGATTTGTTCCTCGGTGGCGTCGATTCTCTGCCCCCGGTAGCCGCCTGGCGATAGCGCGGCTACGGCGGTGGGCATACGATCCCAGTCGACTGTTTTCTCTATATCGAGCTTGCCTTTAAGGGCTCTGAATATGGCCCTGGTATGGTGGGGAAGCTTCCATGTCTCGGGGTCGAGGGGATCCCCCACGATGGCGAATGCCTCTTTGGGCAAGCCCTCTTTGGTTTGGGGCAGGCCTTGTTTTACCTTGTTGCTCATTTCCGCCTCCTGACGGGGCAGCGGGGGGAGTGGGGGCGAGAGGTTCCTCCCCTTCACTAGCCCCCCACTGCAACATTCTGTATGAGCACTCGTGGGTCAGGGAGCACGAGCGCTGTCTTAAGGGTCTAGTCACGGACGCCGATGAGCTCAGCAAGCTTCAGGCTGTTGAACAGGACAAGTGAGCAATACCACTTCACTCGTGTCCTGGTGGCGTCCTTGCTCTCCAGGCTGCCGACTCTCTCCACCTGCAGTCCCCCGGGGCTGGTTAGTCCGCACATAACGCCTTCCCCAAACTGCAGGGCGTAGATCGCTGAGCAGTCGGTGGAGCTGCCCACCGTCTGTTCATCGGAGATCCAGTCGTTTACGCCGATGGGGATGCCGTCGTAGAGGCTGACGAAGTTGCCGAACTGGTCCTGTGTCATCTCTATCGAGCCGAGGTTCCGCTGGAGGGATGTGAGCTTGCGCCGGCTGCGCCTACTCATCAGGAACATGGCGGGCTTGCCGCCTTTCACCAGGTCAATGAGCTCGTCCAGCTTGGCCAGGGTGAGCGTGTCGCCGTTAGCGCCCATGCTGATTTGCTGGCCCCCGCTGCACAGCTCGGCCAGGCCATCAAAGGATTTGGGGTCTACAGAGGTGTCGCCGTTGATGAAAGTGTCATCGAACTTCTGCTGCACCGCTTTTGCCTTGAGCTGGATCACCGCGGACTCCAGGTCCTGGATATTGCTGCGGGTGGATGCCAGGTAGTTGTCCACGTCGGCGTCCCCGCCGAGGATTGTTAGCGTGGCCGTCTTCTGTGTGAAGGTGGGCGTGGACTCCTGCCAGGTGTCGCCCACATCGTAGAAGTTGACTGTGGCTGCTTGGTTCTCCTGGTTGTAGGTCAAGCCATTGCCCACGATCTCGACAAACGGCAGTGCCTGCAGTACCGGGCTGTCGTAGATTATGGTCTCAATGACTCCCTGCAGGAGAATATCGTTGGATAGTTTGGCTGCCTCTGCTAGTGTAAGTGCCATCTTCTTTCCTCCTTTTGCTTCTGTTGATTTGTTGTTGCTACATCTCTATGTCATTGCGAGGCACGAAGTGCCGAAGCGATCTCAGGGGTTGTGATGAGATTGATTCACTGCTCCTTCCCCTTCACCTCGTTCCCTTCGGGTCTGAGCCCTCAGGGTCGAAGACAGGGTCAGGTCTTCGGCTCGCAATGACAGACATGACATATGTCGCTCTCTTAGGTTTGCTGCCTTGCCAGGGCGTGGGCGATCTTCTCCCCTGGGGAGAGCGCTGACAGGTCGGGTGGCGTCCGTGGCGGCGCCCCTGCGGGCACGCTCCTTGCTGTCACATCACTCTCAAACTGTTGCCTGACCTTCGCTACTATGCCTTGCGCTAGTTCCAGGGAGGCGTCGATTTCTTCCACTGTCTCCCCTTTGAGCAGCTCCTCGGGCACCCCAGGCGCCGAGTCCATGACTGCGCTGCGGTATTTAGTTACTGCGCCTGCCAGTGAGTCCTTGAGGGCAGCAAGTTCGCTATCCCTGGAGGTGATGGCCTCCTCGAGCTGTTCTATTCTCGCTTGCAGCTCTTCGTTCATCGCTTTCCAGTCCATCTCCGTCTCCTCGTTGCCCTGAACCTCTGCCTCTCTCTCTGTGTCCTTGGTTTCCTCGGTCATGTTTCACCTCCTTTCGCTCCAGCCTTTCATGCCGATGCGGCGCAATAGTAGAACATTAGTTCTCCCCCTGTCAATAGGAAAATGTCGCCTCTGTCCTTAATCCGCTCTTTAACCCTACGTACATATGGTTCTATGTACATATAGCTGTGCCGCAATACTACGACTGCGTAGGCGTAGCATTGGTGGCAAATAGGGGGCAAAGTACTTCTGCAATCGAGTGAACTTGACAAAAGAATATTTATTGCTTAGAGTACTTCCAGTGTGAGCAAGTACGGTGTTGCTCTTTGTGGAGCTGCGTAAATGACATTCGTACTTCTGGCGTTGATTGGCTATTTGATCGGGAGCATCCCCAGCTCCTATCTCTCCATGCGCTACTTCACCGGGGCTGATATCCGTACGCTAGGCACGGGCAACGCCACGGTGACGGCTGTGCTGATGCATGGGGGGAAACGCCCCGCCTTGGTGGCCCTGGTGGTTGAGATGACCAAGGGCGCCCTTTGTATTCTCATCGCCCATATCATGGTGGGCGAGGTCTGGGCCGTCTTGGTTATCCTGGTCGCTGCCGTCTTCGGCTGCAGCTGGAGCATCTGGTTAAAGGGAGGTGGTGGCCAAGGGCTGACCATTGCGATGTCAGGCTTGGCCCTGCTCAATGTTTTGGCCGTGCTAATTATGGCGGTCTTCTATCTCCTGCCGCTGGCAGTCACTAAGCGGCATTTACTGAGCAATCGGATGTTCCGTGTGTCTGTCCCTGTAGTGCTGGGTTTATGGTACGGCTCCTGGGTATACTTCCTCGCCGGAGGCTTACTCGTGATACCATCCTTCATCAAGCAGTGGGCTGTGGGCGATGATGTGATCGAGGCCAGAAAGGCAGAGGGCGTTGGCCAAAGCAGCGGAGCTTCGTAGATGTTTTACCAGCAGCTAATCGCTTTTTTGCTGGTCGGGGTTCTGTTTAATCTCCTGTTGAACCTCAGGTCTCTGAGGAAAGCTAAGGCTGACGGTGAACTGCCTGATCCTCCACCTCTAATCTCCGTGCTCATCCCAGCGAGGAACGAAGAGGTTAACATCAGGACCTGCCTTGAGTCTCTGCGACGGCAGGACTATCCAAGTCTCGAGATACTCGTGCTGGATGATGCATCGACCGATGGTACTGCTGATATCGTAGCTGGGGTTGCTGCCGAGGACCGTCGGGTGAGGCTGCTGCGAGGGCAACCGCTGCCGTCAGGGTGGGCAGGCAAGCCCTTTGCCTGTCACCAGCTAGCCAAGGAGGCTCGAGGCTCCTGGCTGCTGTTTACCGATGCCGATACGGTGCATGCCCCCTCTGCATTGCGTCGTGTATTGAGCACCGCCATTCACTCAGGAGCGGCCCTTATCTCCGGCTTCCCTCATCAGCAAACCACCTCGATCTGGCAGAAGATGGCTATCCCTATTCTCTTCTACTTCATGCTCCTGTGCTGGATGCCGCTGTGGTGGCTGCAGCGCTCGCGGCGCACTCTGCCATCGGTGGTCATTGGGCAGTTCATGTTCTTCTCTGCCCAGGAGTATCGAAGCATCGGTGGACATGAGGCCGTGAAGTCGCGAATATTAGAAGATGTCTGGCTGGGGAGAGAGATGGCGCGTCATGATTATCGGCAGCTAACCCTGGACCTGTCACCGTTGGTCTCCTGCCAGATGTACCGTGAGTTCGGTACCATGTGGGATGGCCTCACCAGATGGCTCTATGTCGTAGCCTCGCTATCTATCTTCGCTTTTATCGGGCTAATGGGCGTGGTGCTGCTCCTGTTTCTGATGCCTTTCCTGTGGTTGGCTCATGGTTTACTGCTGGCGCAGCCTGCCTTCGGCTGGCAGGTGCTGGTCATGCTCCAGGTAGCTATTTTGTATCTGGCGCGGTTTCTGGCGGGCCGCCGCTTCTCTCAGTCCAAGTCATCCGTCATTCTGCATCCCATCGGCATGGCTTTCCTGCTGCTGGTTTGCCTCTATGCCAGCTACCGGCATCTGAGGGGCGCTGGCATCAGATGGAAGGGGCGCGTGTACGGCCCTGAGTCTCAGATAGGCTAGCGTTTAATCCTATTCCTGGTCAACGTCAGCTATTTTTATCTGGCCGAAGAGCCCCATGTGGTCATCCTTTATGACCGCTGCTCCCTTCAGGCCCTGTATACCCCGAGCAAACTCCAGTGCCTTGGGGATATCGCCTGCCGAGCTAACCCGGTTGCCTATTGCTGTGGCTGCGGCGTCCGCCAGGGAAGTCGATGAGGAAAATACGATGACCGCATCA
>JAUXAX010000060.1 GCA_030619685.1 Dehalococcoidia bacterium | reverse complement strand
ATATCACCCAGTCCCTCTCTTCGGGCAATACGGTGCACCATCTCAATAAGTGCTTCAGCATTGCCAAACCTTAGTTCTAAACCACCGGTATCTTTATCAGTGAGGATTCCCGCTTCATATAGTTCCATTGCCCAGGCAATCATGCTGCCTGCCTCTAGGCAATCTATACCATATGCATTCAATAGGTGACTACCTGCTAAAAGAGCAACCATGTCTGCACACCCTGGCTCTGCGGTTAAGGCACCCTGTACGGTATATTCAGGCCCCTCATCATAAACCCCAGCATAGGTACCTGATGGAATAACATATTTGGCTCGGCAGTGAACCTGACAGCCAAAACAACCGGCATAGCCGCTCACATATTTGTCAATCTCTTCAGGCTCAATAGCATCACAATACTCAAATTGATTAGTCTGGAAGTTTCTAGTCCTGATTCCGCCCCACGAATTAGTTGCTCCCCAGATGAATGGCGTGCCTAACCTGCCCTGTGTCTTAGATACCTTGGCCGCGACTACCTGGTCAATTACATGCTTATCATATTCTAGGGCTTCAACGGGGTGCTCTATCTTTATATCCATAGTACCTCTCACTGCTATGGCCTTGAGGTTCTTGGAACCGAGGATGGCACCCGTCCCTGTCCTGCCCCCAGCATTCTTAAGCCCGGTCATGACATTGGCATACCTCACCAGATTTTCACCAGCTATACCAATGGTTAATACCTTTATATCTCTATCGCCTAGTTCTTCCCGAATAATTTCTCGAGTCTCACTGATATCCTTTCCCCAGATGTTTGCTGCATCCCTTATTTCAATTTCACCATTATGAATCCACAGATAGACTGGTTTTGCCGCCTTTCCTTTTATTACCAGATGGTCAAAGCCAGCCCATCTCAGCTCAGGGGCAAAGAAACCACCCATATTGGTACTAGCGACATAGCCGGTAAGCGGCGACTTGCCACCAACATGGGTTCTGGCAGAGGCAGAGGCTAGGGTACCGACCAGGACCCCGGCGCTAACCAACGCCACATTATCCGGTCCCAGGGGGTCAACGCCCGGTTTTATATGGTTATACATCAGGTACATATCCAGCCCTCTACCACCGAGGAACTTCTTTCGCACCTCGATGGGGATGGGCTTTGTCTCGATTTTACCTGTAGTTAGATCAATATAAGCTATCTTTCTACTTAGAGCCATATCTACTTCTTACTCCCTTTCTTTTTAGTTTTAGCTGTGGCTTCCACGGTCAACTGCCTGTTTACACTCCAAACTGGTCCCCTTATCCTGGGAAAGTCTGGCCATAACCAGGTTATGCGCCACTCAAAGCTACAATGAGGGCACTTATATGTTTGTGACCCCTTTGGGGGTGTAATCCTCTCCATGCAGTTCATGCACCTCACTGCCCCCGTGGTTCTACCTTTGGCTGTGATTTCGGCTGCTGTTTCCTGGTTCAATGTGCCTTCCTCCTTTTTAACAGACGGCTATTTAAGTGAGATGTCCAAAGCTCATAATATAATAAGGAGTCGTTAGCGTCAAGTATTTACCGGTCTGCCGCCTCTATAATAAACTAGGTTAATCCATGCCACACAAATTAGCGTTTTGTGTCCTCTGCTATGACCCACGTATATAAAAAGGAGCATAATCTGAGTTGTCGATACACTGGCCTTGATTGTAACCCTCCTGCGGTGGTTTCAGCGCCCTGGAACTGCTGCAAAACTGGATTGATGTCATCGCATCTGCCTGCCGATGATATTCACTGAAGATGAGGTCGAAATTATGGCAGAAATAGAGCACGCCCGATGAAATGTTGAGCGGCTTCTTGACGGGTAGACATGGGGTGAGAGGAGAGATATAATCAAGAAGACCAGCCCTTATCTTATAGGTTGGTCTGAACTTTCTAAGGATGTGAAGGAGTGGGATAGAGAGCTGGTGCGCAAGATACCAGAATTTCTGGCCAAGGTTAGGCTGGAAATCCACCAGCAATTTTGTCGACAACGAAGCAGTGGCGAATCCTAGTGACTGTGTGGCAATTAGACTCCGAGGCAACGAAAGAGGAAGCCAATGAGTGACGTTTTCATTGCCCATGTGGAAGAAGATGCTGAGGTCGCATTGGAAATCGCCCTTGGCCTGGAACAGGCGGGTTACACGACGTGGTGTTATGAGGTCGATAGCATTCCTGGGCCTTCCTACCTGATACAAACAGGGCAGGCGGTTGAGCAAGCCAAAGCCGTTGTCGTGGTAATATCCCCGCACTCGGTCGGCTCTCGCCAGGTCACCAAAGAAGTTGTCCGAGCCCATGAAAGCGGAAAAGAGTTTGTGCCGGTACTGCGAGGTATCACGCATATTGAGTTTCAAAACCGCCAGCCAGAGTGGCGAGAAGCTATGGGCGCTGCCGCCTCGATAGGCATTCCACTAGAGGGGGTTGTCGGCATTCTCCCTCGTATCGTTGATGGGCTCAAAGCCTTGGGCATTCTTCCGAGTCTGAAAGCTGAGGCGGCACACATTGCGCGGATACGTAGGGCACTAGACGAACTGCGGGGGCGTGGTATATTGGAGAAAGGCCGGGAGCTACCGGCGCCAACCAGGAAGCCCGAGCCAGAAGCTATTGCCGCCGAGATACCACCTGCCAAAACTGCTGAAGAGGCTATAAGACAAAAAAGGTGGATTATGCTTGCCCTGATAGCATCAGCAATTATAGCCCTGAGTGTCGTGGTCGTGTTTTTCCTTGCTCAGCCTGAACCTCCACCCCCACCCCCGCCACCAGCACCCACGCCAGCACCACCACCCCCACCACCAGCGCCCCTACCCACACCAAGCATTTCCGTTACCTTCCCTGACAAAAATCTGGACGCAGTTGTTAGGGCTGCCTTGGGTAAGCAAACCGGCGAGGAGATAACAGTGGCTGAGCTAGCTAATCTTAGGGGGATGGACGCCAGCCAGCAGGGTATTACCAACCTTGCGGGCATCGAGTATTGTGTGAATCTTGACAACCTTAACCTCAAGGGGAACCGTATTGGTGATATCTCCGCCCTCTCCTCGCTTACTACTCTAGGCGAGCTAAACCTGCCTCACAACCAGGTAAGCGATATCTCAGCCCTAGCCTCCCTTACTAATCTAACCAAGCTCTACCTTGGGGGGAACCAGATAAGCGACATTTCAGCTCTCTCCCCCCTCACTAACCTGACCGAGCTCCACCTGTGGAGTAACCCGATAAGCGACATCTTTCCTCTCTCCCCCCTCACTAACCTGACCAAGCTCTACTTTGGGGGGAACCAGATAAGCGACATCTCGGCTCTCTCCCCCCTCACTAACCTGACCAACCTCCACCTGTGGGGTAACCAGATAAGTGACATCTCTCCTCTTTCCCCCCTCACTAACCTGACCGAGCTCTACCTGCCGGGAAATCAGATAAGCGATATCTCAGCTCTCTCCCCCCTCACTAATCTGACCGAGCTCCACCTGCTGGGAAATCATATACGCGATGTCTCAGCTCTCTCTCCCCTCACTAATTTGACAGTGCTCTACATGGGAGGGAACCGTATAAGCGATATTTCACCCCTCTCCTTACTCACTAACCTGACAGACCTGGAACTTGACGGGAACCAGATAAGTGACATCCTGGCTCTCTCCTCCCTCACTAACCTGGCCTTCCTCAACCTGAAGGGAAACCAGATAAGCGATATACAGCCTCTAGTTGCTAATAGCGGGCTTTCAGAAGGCGATACTGTGACTTTGAGCAGAAATCATTTGAACACATCATCGGTGGATATCTATGTCCCTCAGCTTGAGGGAAGAGGGGTGATGATTGTTTGGGAAGAGTAAGATAGGAATGGCATTTCTCCAAGGCGGGGAGATTGCATAATAGCAGGAAGAGGGCCAATCTTTTTCGCTATGCTTCACTGCCGTGGAGCATGCCTGCATCTTCAGGATGATGACATTCAGGGGTGCATTTGACATCCATTTTGGGGAGTAAATTATGTCACAAAAGCCATTAACGTTATCCGCCAAAGTCGTGGTTCGTGATGAGAGCGGCCGCTGTCTGCTGCTCAAGCGGTCATTGAGTTCCAAGGGGAACCCTGGCAAATGGGATCTGCCAGGAGGCAAGGTTGACCCCGGGGAGAGTTTTGAGCAAGGACTGCTTCGCGAGGTCGCTGAGGAAACAGGGCTGACGATTTCCATTCAGCATGCGGTCGGGGCAGCCGAGTCCGAGTCACCGACGAAGAAGGTAGTATACCTCATTTTGGAGGGACGTCTGGAATCGGGGCAAGTGCGGCTCAGCAGTGAGCACGATGAATATGCCTGGGTCAATCGTCGGCAGCTTCCAAAGATGGAGCTGGCTGATCAGTTCCAAGCGTTTGCCCAGGCTTACAGTCAGACAGATGTCTAGTGGCAGGGGACCTGTGCGCTATGGCAAGGGCTAGAGTCGCTTGCCGCAGTCTCAGAGATTGATCGAGGGAGGTTTTAAATGGCTGAGATCGACAAAAAGGCAGACCAAAAATGGGCTCGGGAGCAAATGAAGAAATATATGGATATCTTCCCCCGATACGAAGCATATGCCCGGGTACTTCAAAAGGTGCTCGAAAAGGCGGCGAAGAAGTATGCTCCCCTGGCCATCGTGCAGACTCGACCGAAGTTGATCGCCAGCTTCGGAGAAAAGAGCCAGCGCAAGAAAGCCAAGTATAGGGATTCCGTCAACCGAATGACAGACCTGTGCGGAGGACGAGTCATCACCCACACACGGACAGAGGTTGAGGCCATATGTGAGTTTATCGAAAGGTATTTTGATATTGACTGGGACAACACTATCGATCTGAGCCAGCGGCTCAAGCCCACTGAGTTCGGCTATCGGTCCATCCATTACATTGTCAAATTCAAGCCCGGCGTCTTTCCAACGAAGGACATAGACGTCGAGATACCCGAAGAGGTGTTTGGCCTGAAGGCCGAGGTACAGGTAAGGACAGTATTGGAACATGCCTGGGCAGATACTGCTCACCTGATGAGTTACAAGGGCGCTTTCAGGATACCGAATAAGTGGGAACGTGAGCTAGCAGGCGTGGCGGCGGTTCTTGAAGGCGCTGACAGTTCGTTCGCTAGAATCCAGGCAGGTCTTCAAAGATATGCCGCCAGTTACGGAGCGTACATGACCGAGGAGCAGATGCGTGATGAGATCGACAACCTGGAGATCATACTGGAACATGATCCAGGAAATGCAGAACTGGCCACTCGCATCGGAAAGCTGGCGATCACGCTTGGGGACTGGCAAAAGGCGATAGACGTGCTTTCCAAATACGTCGATTCAGAATATCAGCCAGTCCTGAGAGAACTTGGTATTGCAATGTGCAAGCTACATAAAGCCAACCCGGATACCCCGGAATACCGACAAGGACAGAAATATCTTGAGGCTGCCAGCATGCCGCCCAATAGAGATTCAGATGCTATCGCTTCATTGGCGGGCACCTGGAAAGGCATTGACGACGACAAAGCGCGAGAACTTTACCGCCAGGCTTTCGAGGTTGACCCGTCCGACCCGTATCCACTTGGAAACTATCTCGAGTACGAGATTACCTATCGTCAAGACGCTTCCCTGGTGCCAATGATGCACCCCGCGATAGACGTCGCGATTCAGAGGTGCCGCGATCAGGCCAACGTCAACATGAACCTGCCCTGGGCGTTTTATGATATGGGGAGATTCTATCTACTCCTCGGAAAACCCTACGAGAGCCTTGCCGCCTATGCCAAGGCTGTCCAGCTTAGTACAGCCGATTGGATGATCGATACTTCACTTCGCTCCTTGGAAAAACTTGCTATTGTCCGAGATGCGCTGCCAGGATACGAGTGGGTGCAAAGACTATTGCTGGTTGGACAGGCTGCAAAGTTCCCGGCAGACGAAGCGATAGAGCGACTGAAGAGGCTGGTCTTGAGCGGTCATAAGCTGATTCCCGCCCCTGTCATTATCGTGGCCGGCGGATGGGACATCAGCGTTGAACAGCAGATGCAGGACTATCGTCACTTCATGCTGGAGGCATTCCGCGACTTCAAAGGTACCATCATCTCAGGCGGGACGACCACAGCGGTCAGCGGTCTGGTCGGTGAGGTGGGACAGAAATATTACGATGCCATTCGAACGATCGGCTATGTCCCCAAGAAGCCCCCTGCCACTATAGACAAACGATACAGTGAGATTCGTTACACCAAAGACGGTGACTTCAGCGCCCTGGAACCGCTGCAAAGCTGGATCGATCTCATCGCCTCCGGCATTTATCCACCCCAGATCAAGCTTCTGGGCATCAACGGAGGCGTCATCACCGCAGCCGAATATAGGATAGCATTGGCCCTAGGAGCCCGTGTGGCTGTTATCAAGGATAGCGGGCATGAAGCGGCAAAGCTCCTCCAGGATGATGACTGGGGCACATCCAAGATGCTAGTGCATCTGCCTGCCGATGCAATGACCATCAGAGCATTCATAGGATCAGGAACTCCCAAGCTAGCCCCTGACCTTCGTGAGACCATTGCCCAGGCCATCCATGAGGATTACCGACGAGTTCGAGCAAGTAGGGCAGGGAGCCAAGAGCCCTCGACAGAAGAATGGGACAAACTGCTGGACTATCTTAAGGAGTCCAACCGAGAGCAGGCTGATCATATTTTTGAGAAGCTACGCCAGATTGGTTGCACCGTGCATAAAGTCAACGATCGTGATATTGCACCAATGACATTCACTGAAGATGAGGTCGAAATTATGGCAGAAATAGAGCACGCCCGATGGAATGTTGAGCGGCTTCTTGACGGGTGGAAATGGGGAGAGAAGAGAGATATAGTCAACAAGACCAGCCCTTATCTTGTAGGTTGGTCGGAACTTTCCAATGATGTGAAGGAGTGGGATAGACAGACAGTGCGCAAGATACCAGAATTCCTGGCTAAGGTTGGGCTGGAGGTCCGCCGGCAAGCATAGGAGGCTCCATAACTTGACAGGTAAGGATTTGAGCTATCTTTGCGTATACCATGGTGCATGAGCTATACTTCAAGAAGGAGGATGAAATTATACCAATCTAGTCCGTGCTTGTTTCGAGAAAAACTGCCCGCCAATTTGAACGATTAAGCCGTGCAGGTACAAATTCTGGCCTTACCTGCAGGAACTGTAAAAATGGGGCTTAATTAAGATGCCACACGAAGCTTTCATTTGTTATTCGTCCCACGACAAAGCCGTTGCCGAGGCAGTATGTGCCACGCTTGAATCGAGACACATACGATGCTGGATTGCTCCACGGGACGTTTTGCCCGGCTCTGAATGGGCTGAGGCAATCGTTGATGCCATCGATGGGAGTAGCGTCCTTGTCTTGGTGTTATCATCCAGCTCGAATAGCTCACCGCAAGTAATAAGAGAGGTAGGAAGGGCAGCGAGCAAGGACATCCCCATCATCCCGCTTCAGATTGACAGTGTGCTCCTCTCCAAAGCTATGGAGTTTTTCGTAAGTAGTCATCATTTCTTTGATGCTCAGACGCCACCTCTGAAGAAGCATTTGCAACGACTCGCCGACACGGTACAACAACTTCTGACTCGAAAACGTGCGCCTCAGGAGGTCATAGGGATAGCAGAGGCTGAGGAAGCCAGGAAGGTTAAAGAAGCTGAAGAGAGGGCAGAGAGGGAAGCCGAGCTAGCCGCCAAGGAGAAGGCGAAGAGGGAGGCTGAGGAAGCCAGGAGGGTTAAAGAAGCTGAAGAGAGAGCAGAGGGGAAGCCGGCTGTCTCTGCAAAGAAGCCTGCTGAGGCTGTAAAGGCGGTAACCAAGCCTAACATCTGGTTTTGGTCAGGAATAGTGCTTTTATCCCTTGGGCTGGGGTCGCTAACTATGGTGACTATGGTCCTCCTAGATGAGGAGATGGCGACATTGGATTTGCTTATAGGTATGCTAATGTTTGTCCTTCCCCTCGTAATCCCAGGTGTCTATTGCCTCAGACGAGGGATGACTCAAGAACTCCGGACCAAACCTGCTGAGGGAGCAGTCCCGAATTGGTGGTGGCTGTTGCCCGTAGTCTTAGCTTTTGTTGGCGGCATAATTTCTTGGACGAAGCAAAAAGACGTAAACTGGCGCAAAGCCATGAATATGCTGACACTGGGCATCATAGCAACGCTTATCTGGACAATTCCTTTATTTATGCTCTTCACCCCAGTGCCACCACCACCGCCACCTCCGCCAATCCCTGCTCCAACCCCAGCACCTACACCGGTAGTTCCAGGAATCCCAGTGACGCTAAGATACGAGACATTTTGGCCCAGCAGTTCTACATTGGTTGTGGCGGATACCTGGTTCTTCAACGAGGTAGCCAGCCTAAGTGGCGGGCGTATAGAAATGGAGTATCACTACGGGGTGCCTTATTACGCCAGCGAGTCACCGCTGCTCCAGGCGGTAGGCAATGGTGTCGTCGATTGCGGTATTATCCCCCTACACGCAGTGCCAGACTTGATTTTCTTGAGTCAGGGACTAACCTTAAATTACCTGACCTACAAACCAGATGCTCTGGCGCTGGCTGCCAGGGAAGTTTATGACACGTTTACACCGCTGCGGGAGGAGTGGGAAGTTAACAACAACGTAAAGGTTCTCTATTTCCTGCCTTCAGATACGGTTGCTCTGTGCACCACTAGCCCTGTGGCTGGTGTTGTTGACCTCAAGGGACTCAAAATTCGCAGCTCTGGCTGGGCAGTAGATACTTTGGAGAGACTTGATGCAGAACCAGTATTAATCCCTAGCGCTGAGACTTATACAGCTCTGGAGGTAGGCCTAATTGATGGTGTGCTTATGGGCTTCGACGGTATCTCGTCACTTAAGCTCTTTGATGTGGCAACATACCTGACCGAGCCCTGGGCTGGCCCCTATCTAATATTCGCTACGGTCATCAACAAAGATATCTGGGACAGCCTGCCAGCAGATATAAAGAGCCTTATGGACGGGTTGGGCAACGATACCCTGGAGTATTACACCAGGCTAATTATGGAAGCCAACCGTGAGGCTATAGAACAGATGGTAACTGCTGGCATAAACGTCCATCTCTGGTCGGAATCTGAGCGAGAAATAGCTAAAAACCGGGTGCAGCCGGCTCAGGCCCAGGCCTGGATAGAAGAGGTTGGAACTAGCGGTCAAGAACTCATCACCCGGTTACAGGAAGAGCTGTCTGTTTATGAACCGCAGAGCACTTACAAGAGCGGTTTTGAAATATGGGAAGAAGAATATGGGACACCTTCGCCTAAGCTGCTATATGAAGACGACTTCAGCAACCCCGCCAGTGGCTGGTCAAGGGAATCTATAGAAGAACGCGAATTTGGATACGAGGATGGCGAATATTATATCCTGGTCAAGAAATCCGATTACTCAGCCTGGGCCTGGAATAAAAATGCTGGACGACTTACCGACTTTGCCCTCGAGATAGATGCTAGACCGGTCAGCGGACCAAAAGAATGCCTCTACGGGGTAGTTTTTCGTTTTCAAGACACTAACAACTTTTACCGTTTCCTGGTTTCGGGAGACGGCTATTACCTTGTAGGGAAAAAGCTCGATGGTAACTGGACTATCCTGCAGAGCAAGACAAAGTCAGCCTTTATCAAAGAAGGCAATATCACAAACCACCTCAAGGTCGTTTGTAAAGGCTCCGAAATGGAGGTATATGTTAACGGGCATTATCTCACTACTATCACAGATAATACTTTTGCTGAGGGCTATGTTGGAATGATTGTAAACACGCCTGAACCAGATACTCGTGTCGCCTTTGATAACATTAAGGTATACAGCCTTGATTGAGGAAAATGAGACAGATAAAGTTGGTGCAATTTTGATCAACTAGAGCCGACCGTCGCTATCGGTAGGAGCACAATGACACCTAAAATGGAACAAAACGATGAGATGTATGACTCGCCTTCGGATATGCCATCTTGTCAACCTCTTCGTGATGCCCTCACCCTCTGTCGGAACACCGTTGAGGTGGGCTACCGCAAGGCCGATACATCAGCCCTGCGCCACCAGAGATATCATCGCCTGCTCACAGTCATCGCCGCCATTTTTGGTACTACCGCTGTACTGTTAGCCATCGTACAGCTTTCTGGCCTCTTCCACGGAGTGTGGCCGGTGCAGATGTCAGGCATCGCAGTGGCATTGGCATTAATTGCCGTTATAACGGGGCTGGTTTCGTCCCAACGGCTCAACTGGCTTCTGGAACGCCATAGAGCTGAGCGATACCGATTGCTGAAGTTCCGCTTTCTCATTGATCCTGCCTTGTGGAGTGGGGGAAAAGAAAAAGCCAAGGCACGGATGAATCGATTCACCAATGAAGTGGATAACATTAGAGCGCTGAATCGGCAGGCACTTCGTCAATGGATCGATGAAGCTGAGGTTCCTGAGGCACCAACTCCATTACCGCCTAGCAAGACCGGCAAAAACATGATCCAAGATTTTTTAGAGTATTACCAAAAGAAGCGACTAAGCGTGCAGATGGACTACTTTGCCCGTAGGTCGCTTCGTAATGTACATGTGCATCGGTACACGTGGTTTCTACCGCCTTTGTTTTTTTTCTTTAGTGTTTTGGCCGCATTAGGTCACTTTGTTTACAACATCGCCACGTCAGCATATGATTTGCAGGCCAATGCTGCAACGTCCAACTTCATTGTGCTTTTCGTTGTGTTGGCGGCAGCCTTTCCTGTTGTTGGGGCTGGAGTCCGCAGTCTACGCACAGCCTATGAATTCGCTCGGAACAACAGCCGGTTTCGAGCAAAGCATGTGGTACTGAGTCGCTTAGCTGAAAGGCTGCGTCAAGAAAACGACCCAGAAGCCATATTCCGCGACTTGTGGAGTTGTGAGCAGATTCTAGAATCCGAGCACCGCGAATGGCTTCGCTTGATGATTGAGGGTGAGTGGTTTGGGTAGAACTTACCTCCCGCTACGCTGACCGTCTCCTTCTCAAGAGGATAATGATCCCCACTGGTGCCAAAACAACAATGACCGGCAAAATTATGCTGACAGGATTGGGACCACCCCCAGTTGCTGGTGGCGTTGGTGTAGGCATCGGTCTTGGAGGGGGCGTCGGTGGAGGTGGTGGAGGTGTTGGCGTCGGTGGAGGTGTTGGCGTCGGCGTAGGTGCCGGTGGGAGTTCCTCCTTATCGGGCGGCTGCCAAAGGTCTATGTGCTCGTCAGGGAATATTTCACGTCCCAAGATAGGCTCTTCGACCTGTCCTTTGGGAAACCAGCCGAACGGGTTGGTTTTGCCGGTGGCCTCAAGCCATATCCATCCCGGCTCACCGTCCAGTCTGAATTGCTCACTAGCCTTTTCGTAGTCAGGCAGATGGAGAAGGGCGGCTGTGTGGTTAGGGCAGACGACAATTGCCGAGCGGTAGCCAGCTCCTTGATACATAACTGCCAGAAGAATGGCAGACTCCTCGCAGTCGCCATAGGCAATCCCGTCTTTCTGGATAATATTGGCTACCTCGTCAGCATTCTGGGCGTACTCCTTCCTATCCCACTGGTCAATATCAGGCGTGTACTGCACTCTGTCTCTTACGTACTTAAATATCCTCTCTGCCCTTTGGTGACGGTCAGGGTATTTGTCAGCAAATTGCTCGCCCAATCTGTAGGCTGTATCAATGTACTTACCAAGGCTCTCATACGGTATCAACGGCCGAAACTCGCCCCCGGTCTTGGTTTTCTTTATCTGTAAAAACCCATCCTCGCCACAGGCGTTAGTTCTGCACACATGCCAGTCGTCAAAGATATTGTCAGCTTCTTCGTAGAAGTCACTGGACGGCCAGGCAAAACAGATACCGACAGGCACGACCTGCATCGATACAACCATAAGTACGACTAGAAAGACCGTCACTTTTCTCATGGTCAAACTCACAGAGGTGTTGTTAAAGCAGCATGCATTATCAGGCCAAAGAAGAGCAAATATCCGAACACGTATAGGCCAACGGCGACAGGCTCCTCACTTATCCTTCTGAATGGTATCTTAGGTGTCAGCCAGTCAACGATATGGAAGAGGGCTATCCCTACCAGCAAGCTCAGGAAGAAGCCCCCTACCAGGAGCCCCAGCCTTATCGGGCTAAATACAGTTAGCACTGGTGAGGCGCCGACCAAAATAGGAAGTGTCGATGCCCCATGTATAACCAGTCCGATACAGATGAGGAAACCACCTATAAATAGACCAGTCGAGATGGCACTTTCTCCTATCTTTTGTCGCTCGTGAATATGGGGAGTGAGCACATCTAGAACCCGGATGCCGAGCCAGAGTAAAAAGACACATACAAAAGCGAAGAACGCAGTTCTTGCCATCCACAATAGCACAGTGACATAATAGGGAACAGTAGGCCCAAGTTCTCCCAAATTGCACCTCCTAACAATTCCTTTTTTTCAATGTACTGCTACCCTGGTGATTTGTCAAGTGGCGAACTGCTTTCTCGCGTTTCTCCCCCTTTCTCCGCTGGAACTTGCGATTCATAGGTCATCTCTAATCACCTCCTTTCTGTTGCCCTCAGGCCTTCATCGTCAACTCTTCAGATTAATTTCTTTTGTGGTCTGTACCGACTTGATTCTATGTTTTTCCTCTGTACACTATGGTAGGCCTTTCGGCACAGTTCCCCAACCTCTCTTTGAGAAGAAACAGCTAATTCCGGCTATGAAGTAGGTACTCAATTCCTATCCGAGACCCACAAGATAAGTTTATTGTGTCCAGTAGTATTGCCTAATGACCGCATTATTGACAGGCAGCACGCCTTGCGATAGAATAGTGACAAGCATACAGAAGTAATATTGGACTCCTGTCACCTATCTTGCCATCCCCACTTCAGGGGTGTAGGGGATGAGGGACTTTGATAAAACACAAGAGCAGCCCATAAACGAATTGTTGCAAGTGCGCTAACAGATTGCTAAAAAACTAAACGACGGTTGGGGTATTCCACGCAGCTAGGTGAGCAGAAGGAGGAGTAGATATGCGTAGCCTGAGCTGGAGAGTGAAACTGACGGCGCTCTTCACACTGGTTCTGCTTGCGTCGCTACTGTTACAATTGTTTTGCGTTCTTCCGCTCATCCAAAACCAGCAAGTAATGAGAAAGGTCCACCAGAGAGAGGTCGCCCGCAATATTGGTTGGGAACTGGACCGCTATCTAAGGAGGTTCGCCAATGAGCTGACCATTATAGCCAAGAGGGAGGAGTTTCGCAATATGGATGTTGTCAACCAGACACAGACCATGGTCAAGATTGTTGAGATTTCAACGCCTCTGAGCTCCCTTTTCGTAATGGACGCCGAAGGCTGGTTCGTTTCCGGCACTGTAGATAACTTCCCCG
>JAUXAX010000072.1 GCA_030619685.1 Dehalococcoidia bacterium | reverse complement strand
GTCCTGAAGACCCTCATGGAGCGTGGGGAGTTGGGGAGCCCCCATGGGCGGGTGATGATTGGCATTCTCCTGGTACAGGACCTCAGCGTGGTTCCAATGATGGTCATCCTCACTTCTTTGGGTGATACGGGGACGGCGCTTTGGGGCACCTTGGGATGGGCTGTCTTGAAGGCAGTCCTGTTTCTGGGGGTGATATTTGTCTTGGGCTATTGGGTGCTTCCCCTCGTTATGAGGAGGGTAGCGGGGAGGCGCTCCCGGGAGCTTTTCCTACTTACAGTAGTATGCCTTTCCCTCGGGGCGGCCTTTGGCGCCGATTACGTCGGGCTTTCGGCAGCACTGGGTGCCTTCCTGGCTGGGCTGCTGTTCAGTCAATCTGAATATGCCCATCAGGCTCTGGCCGATATCAGACCCCTGAGGGATATATTCGCCATCCTTTTCTTCGTCTCTCTGGGGATGCTTGCCGATCCCGGCTTTATAGCAGAGAACCCGGGAGAGGTAGGCGCCGTTGTAGCGGCCATTGTGCTGGGCAAGTTCTTAATCACGGCTCTCGTCCCCTGGGTCTTCGGTTACAGCGCCAAGACCAGTCTGTTTGCAGGCAGCGGGCTCTTCCAGATAGGGGAGTTCAGCTTTATCCTGGCTGCCCTCGCCCTCGAAATGGCCATCATCTCCAACGATCTGTATTCCTTGACCCTGGCCGCCGCAGTTATCACTATATTGCTAACGCCCTTTGGCATGGGCTTGACCTCAAAAATCTACCACCGGCTAATCCAGGGGGCGAGAGTCTCAAATTTTCTGGCTGCTCGGCTTGATCCAATCGCATCAGGGCAGGAGAGGCAGCTTTCCGGCCATGCGGTGATCTGTGGCTATGGCCGAATGGCCAAGAGCCTGGGGCACGTGCTTGAGCGGAGGAATTTCTCTTACCTTATCATCGACATAGACCCAAGAGTTATCGAGTTGGCGCGGGAGAGGGGTATTCCCTGCATCTACGGGGATGCTAGCAATCCTGAGATTCTGGCTCGGGCGGAGTTAGAGAGGGCAAGGGTTTTGGTGGTCACTTTTCCTGATCCCATAGCTGCCAAGCTGGCGGTGGCGAACGCCCGCAGGATCAATCCCAGACTCGATGTGGTGGCTCGGGTTCACCGGGATGAGGATACCGAGGTACTGCGGAGTCTTGGAGTCGCTGAGATGGTGCGCCCAGAGTTAGAGGCCGGACTGGAGGTCATCCGCCATACGCTGCACCGCTTCGGCTTGACCATGCAAGAAATTCAGTACATAGTTAGTACCCTCAGGGAAGAGCAAGTTTAGAGGGATTCACAATCCTCCCTCCCCCTTCGGGCTGAGCCTCAGGGCAAAGCCTGGCGGGAGTTAGAGGGAGGGGGATCAGACGACCGCAAGTAGCGTTGAACAGACCCATTAATCAGTGTAGAATAGTGCCGAACTGGCTTGATGGGAGATAAAGGATGAAGGTTCCGAGGTGCAAGGGAATGCGTGATCTACTGCCCCAGGACATGGCAAAATTTCGCCAGATAGAAGCGGAATTTAGAGACTGCTGCCTCGGGTGGGGCTATCACGAGATCAGGACACCTGTCCTGGAGTATCTGCATCTCTTCACCTCTGCGGGAACGCTATCCCCCGATATGCTGGGACGGGTTTATTCCTTTCTCGACTGGGATGGCTGGAGCGGGGAGCGGGTGGTGCTCAGACCCGACGGAACCATTCCTGCCGCCCGACTTTATGTGGAGAACCTCCAGAATCTCCCCATAGCCAAGCTCTTCTATGTGGAGAATATGTTCGCGTTCGAGGGCACAGGCAAGGAGTCGAGGGAGCGCTGGCAGTGCGGTGCCGAGCTCATCGGTGGAAGCAAACCCGAAGGCGATGTCGAGTTGCTCTCGCTGGCGCTGGAAGCCACTAGCAGGCTAGGGATCGACCCTGTGGAGATTCGGCTGGCCCACGCCGGATTGCTAAAGACTTTCCTCGAAGGACTGGGATTGAGTGGGGAGCAGGAGGCCGAGGTGCTGGATCAGATCTTCTCCGGGAATGTGAATGTGCTGGTTGACATAAAGGGGGGAAATCCAGAACTGGAGAAGCAGCTGCAACTTCTGTTTGGCATCAAGGGAAGCTCTCCCGGCTTCGTGGAAAACCTGAGGAGCGTTTGTGCTCCATCACTGCCCGCTCTTGAGCCTAGCCTTGATGAACTGGCTCGGATTGCCAGCTTGCTAACCGATTTGGGCTTTGGCTATCGGATCGATTTCACTTCGGGGAGAGGCTTCGAATATTACACTGGCATCATCTTTGGGTTCTATAGCTCGGGGCGGAGGTTGGGTGGAGGGGGTAGATACGACGAACTGATCCCCTTGGTTGGGGGAGGAAGCGTCTGCGCCTCGGGCTTTGCTCTCTATATCGATGAGCTCATGGATTTGGTAAAAGAGATGCCGCGGCGAGAAAGGATTCTGGTCAGGGCGAAAGAGGATGAAGGGCTTAGAGATTCTCTCGAGGTCGCTCGGTTGTTGCGAGGCGCAGGTTATATCGCTGAGTTCGATTTGGGCTACAAGGAAACCAGCGATTTCCGCTGGATAGTTGACATGCGCGGTGGGGAGGGCATCGAATTGATCGATCAGCTCAGCGGCAAAAAGCAGCGGAAATCATCTCCCGCTGAGCTACTAAGGTTTCTTGAGGAGGCGGGGTGCAAGTAAAGCTGGCCTTGCCCAAAGGGCAACTTCAAAACAGCACAGGGGCGTTGCTAAAGGAAGCGGGCTTTGCCATTGGCGAGTACCGTGAAGGTTCCCGCTCCTATCGGCCACGGTGCAAAGACTTTCCCAGTCTCTTCACCAAGGTGTTTCATGAGAAGGACATCGCTATTCAGGTAGCTATTGGGAACTATGATCTGGGCATCTGCCGACTCGACTGGGTGGAGGAGCTCCTGGCCAAGTACCACAGCGATGCTGTGGTAAGGGTTGGGGACCTGGACTATGGAAAGCGAAGTCTTTATGCTGTTGCCGCCAGTACATCTGAGGCCAAATCGCTGGAGGCTCTAAAAGGCCGTTCTGAAAGTCTGCGCATCGTCAGCGAATACCCCAACCTGGCAGAGTCTTTTGCCTTGAAGCAGCGGCTGAGGAGGTTCCAGATATTCCCCGCGTGGGGGGCGGCCGGTGTTTACCCTCCGGAGAACGCTGAGCTGGCGATAGTCGCCGAAACCTCGTCGAACCGACTTCGAGAGCAGGGCCTGGTCCCGGTTGCGACTATACTCGAAAGCAGCGCTTGCCTGGTCGCCAATAGGAATAGCCTGGGTGAGAAAGACTTAAGCCGGCTTTTGGCAGCGCTCTCTCGTACAGATATCGGAGACGTTGATGTCGAGGAAGCTGTGGGCGTTGGTGCCGAAGCAGGAGCGCAGCCTTCGGTTACTGGCGAGCCCGCGATTTCTCTAGCGCTGCCTGATGGCCACCAGCAGCGTCATACCGTCGATTTCCTGAACAGGGCTGGACTCAAAATCGATGGTTATGATGTCGACAGGCCCACTGCCAGGCCCCGGATTGGCCTCGATGGAATCATGGTAAAGGTGATCAGGCCACAGGACATGCCCCTTCAGGTGGCCAATGGCAACTTCGATCTGGCCATCACCGGCAGCGACTGGCTCCGGGATCACCACTTCCGCTTTCCTTCAAGTCCAGTTGAGGAACTGCTTCAACTTGGCTTTGGCAAGGTCAGAATCGTAGCTGTTGTCACGCAGGACATGCCGGTTTCGAGCACTGATGACTTGAGGAAATTGAAACGAGACTCCGTGCTGCGAGTAGCTTCAGAGTATGTCAATATAGCCGATAAGTATGCCCATGACAACCATCTGACACCATGTAAGATCATCCCTACCTGGGGGGCGAGCGAGGCTTTCCTGCCCGAGGATGCCGATGTCCTCATCGAGAACACTCAGACCGGCTCAACGATTGCCAAGCACAACCTTAAGATCATTGATACCCTGTTTGAATCTTCGGGGTGTCTCATAGGAAATACCGAAGCTATGCGGCGCCTGGACAAGAGAGAGAAGATATCGCACCTCGTTGAAGCAATGCGCCGGGGCGTAGAGGGCCACCCCCGTTCTTGAGAAAGGAGCCTGTTGCCTCCTATTTGTCTTCATTTGGGCATCGCAGAGCAAGCAATATCAAGGTTGCGCCATCCGGTTGTGGATCAAAACCGCGGGAGCTACTATCTTGGCTCCACGGCGCCGGATATCCGCTTTTTCATCGCCAGCGGGCGCGAGGAGACGCACTTTCTTCCTCTGGACAGCGAGGAGGGCGCCAGTGGGGTAGAGCGCATGTTTGAAGCCTATCCAGAGCTTGTCGAGGACGCGAACCTGAGTGCTGCAACGAGGTCTTTTGTTGCCGGTTACCTTTCCCACCTCGTTACCGATGAAGCCTGGATCTATCGGATTTACCGTCCTTTTTTCGGCAAATCGTCGCCCCTCGGAGGGGACCCTACGGCCAATCTTTTAGACCGGTTGCTTCAATTCGAACTCGACCGTCGGGAGCGGCTCAATAGCAGCAGCTTATCTATGATTCGTGATGACCTGCTTGGTTCGACCTCCGGGATAGCGGTCAGTTTTATTGATCACCCCAGCTTGGAGCGGTGGCGTGAGTTTGTCTGTATAGCTGCCACCAGGAAATCGAACTGGGAGGACTTTCGCCGCTTCGCTGAAAACCACCTTATCTGGATGCAACAAATCGCCCCTGAGGAACAGGAGACCTTTTTCGCTTCTTTCGACGCCAAGCTGGAGCAGGTTCTGAGGATAGTTCCCGAGGAGCCGCTTCATCGATTCCGTGAGCAGTCTATGGCCGATTCGATAAGGGTGGCTGAGGAGTATCTGAGATGAGGATAGTTCTTGACCTGGAGGCTGCAAAGTCTCTGCTGCTGGAACGCTCTCCTATCGAGCTCGCGGCAGACTCGCCTGCCGTGAAGCAGAGGATAAGGGAGGTGTTCTCCCTGGAACTGACCCCCGACGAGGCAGTGGCCCGAATTCTCAGCGAGGTGCGTGCCAGGGGGGACAGCGCCCTTTTCGACTACGGTAGCAGGATCGATGGGGTGGAGCTCAGCCAACTCGAGGTGACACAGGAGGAAATCGCTGAGTCCCGTAACGTGGTGGGCAAAGAGCTGATGAGCGCTCTAGAGCTCGCTGCTGAGAGAGTGCGCAGCTTTCACATTGTCCAGAAACGAAGCCTTGGGCTGGAATTTGTTGAGGGTGGGCTGGGATTCCTCGTTCGCCCTCTTGAGCGTGTCGGAATCTACGTTCCCGGTGGGAAGGCTTCATACCCGTCAACGGTGCTAATGACGGTGATCCCAGCCAGGGTTGCCGGGGTCGAGGAGGTGATCGTCGCTACCCCGCCTGCACCAGATGGAACGGTCCCAGCGGCGACGCTGGCAGCGGCGGGCATCGCCAGTGTGGACCGGGTTTTCAAGGTGGGGGGTGCTCAGGCCATTGCTGCTATGGCGTACGGCACCGAATCTGTTCCCAGGGTGGATAAGATTTGCGGCCCGGGCAATATCTTCGTCACACTGGCCAAGAAGCAGGTCTACGGAATGGTGGCTATCGACGGGCTGCACGGCCCCACCGAGACCGTTATCCTCGCTGATGATTCGGCAAGCCCTGTTCTCTGCGCTGCCGACCTTCTTGCCCAGGCAGAGCACGACGAGATGGCTACTGCTGTGCTTATCACCACCTCACCTCGTCTGGCAGATGAGGTTAGTGAGGAGGTCGAGCGCCAGCTTACCAACCTGGAGCGACAGGCCATTGCACGGCAGTCTCTGGAGAATAACGGCGCTATAGTCATTGTGGCTGACATTGATAAGGCTATTGAACTGGTGAACCTATGTGCGCCGGAGCACCTCTGCCTCGCGATGAGAGATGCCCGCTCCTATCTTGACCGGTTTCGCCATGCGGGGGGCATATTCGTTGAGACGCCCGAGACTCTCGGCGATTACGCCGCAGGGCCGAGCCATGTCATGCCCACGGGAGGAACCGCCCGCTTCAGCTCGCCACTCAGCGTACTCGACTTTCTCAAGTTATCCACACTGGTTGACCTGGATGACGAGGCATTGCAGGCGCTGGGGCCGGCGTCGGCGTCTATTGCCAGGGCGGAAGGGTTGAGCGCCCATGCCCTCTCAGTGGAGAGAAGGCTTGAAGACCTGGAACAGGGGGACTGTGGGAAATGACCCTGCTCGCTGTGGATGATAACATCCTCAAGAAGCAGGAAGGAAAAGTCCCCCTTACCTAAAAGGGGGATTTAGGGGGATTATAAACATGGGGAGTCGGGAAAGTGACCTATGATCCTATCAAGGGCGCTGAGAACCTTGTTAGAGGTGATCTAGCGGGTATCGAGCCCTACGAGCCTATTGCGCCGTTGGAAGCCCTTAGCGAGCGCTCAGGCGTTCCTATCGAGAAGCTGATAAAGCTGGACGGCAACGAAAACCCCTATGGCTGCTCCCCTCGGGTGGGCCATGCTCTGGCGGAGTACCCTTTCTATCATATCTATCCTGACCCTCTGCACAGTGAGTTGCAGGAGCCGTTGGAGAGGTATGTAGGGGTTGGTCAGAAGCATATTGTAGTCGGCAGCGGCAGCGATGAGCTCATCGACCTGGTTTTGCGCGTCTTCCTGGAGCCCGGTGATAAAGTGATCAACTGTGTGCCCACCTTCGGCATGTACCCTTTCAGCACAGCGGTATGTGGGGGCAAAACGGTCGCTGTGCCCCGTGACGACGCCTACGAGGTGGACATCGCCACCGTGAAATCGGCTATGGATGAGCGAACCAAGGTCATCTTCATCGCCTCCCCCAACAACCCCACCGGCAACGTCACCCTTCCCAACGTCACCCTGGAGCTGGTAAATACCGGGGTGGTCGTGGTTGTGGATGAGGCGTATTACGAGTTCAGCGGGCAGACCTTCGCCCCTCTGGTTCCCGCGTACGCCAATCTCATAGTCCTGCGCTCGTTCAGCAAATGGGCGGGGCTGGGGGGGCTGCGAGCGGGCTACGGCATCTTTCCCGTCAAAATCGCTGAGCTCGTCCGCAGGATCAAGATGCCGTACAACGTGAACATAGCGGCGATGATCGCGGTGAGGGAGTCACTGGTGGACATCGATTATCTTCGAGGCAGGGTCAAGGCGATCATTGCCGAACGGGAGCGGCTCTCCGCTATGCTGAAGGAGCAGGGGATGCTCGTGCCGCTGCCTTCTGAAGCGAATTTCATCCTCTGCCGGGTTGCCAGAGGCGACGCCCGGGAGATAAAGCAGGGACTGGAAAAGAAGGGCATCTTCATCAGGCACTTCGATACCCCGCTGCTGAGGAACATGCTGCGCATAAGCGTGGGCAAGCCGGAGCATACCGATGCCCTGGTCGAAGCGCTGGCTGAGTTGGAAGGAGGGTAACATGGCCGCTGAGAGAAGAGCTACCGTCAGCCGCGAGACTGGCGAGACCAAGGTCAGGCTGGAACTTGTGATAGACGGTAAGGGCAAATGTCAGGCGAGCACCAGCATAGGGATGCTCGACCATCTCGTAGGCCAGATAGCACGGCACGGCCTGTTTGATATCGGGGTTGAGGCTAAAGGCGATCTCAAGGTTGGGCAGCATCATACCCTGGAGGACGTCGCCATCTGTCTGGGCCAGGCATTTGACCAGGCGCTGGGAGAGAGGCAGGGCATCGTCAGGATGGGGCATGCCGTCGTGCCCATGGACGAGGCGCTGGCGATGGTAGCGGTTGACATCAGCGGCAGAGGCTATGCCGCTATCGAGGCTCCCTTTGAGGGGAGGGATATAAGCGGCCTGGATACTGACCTGATACGACACTTCCTGGAGACCTTTGCTACGGAAGCGAAGTTGAACCTCCACGCCAGGCTTCTCAGCGGGGCCAACGACCATCACAAGGTTGAGGCGCTGTTCAAGGCGCTGGGGAAGGCGCTGGATACCGCCACCAGGATTGACGAGCGGCTGGGGGGCGAGGTGCCCAGCACCAAGGGAACCATTTAAAACCTCACAGAACCTCTGATTCCAGCTGACGGAGTCGGTCTGCACAGCTAGTACCGTGTTGGACATGCCCCAGGCGTCCAGCCATCAAACAGCCTAGATGCTCAGATGTCTGGATGGCCAGGTTTCAGCCTTAGACGTGTGTCTTGCGGAGCGGGATTTCCTTAAGAAAGAGGTTGACTACCCAGGCAACGATGACCACGCCCAGACCTATGAGGAAAACCTGTGTGATGGCGGAATTGAGAGCCAGCTTCAGCACCTCCAATACATGCTCGAAGAGCGCTACCCCCTCCTCCCCGAAAGGTTCAAAAAAGCCCATCAACTGTGCTTGGGCCTCGGGATTGATCAGTGCCTGGGGATTGTGTGCCAGGGAGTCCAGCGGCTCCGGCGAGATGATTTCTTTGGCTGCGGGCGAGATTCCGTTGACAAGTTCGGAGGCGAAACGATTGTTCATCACCGAGCCGAAGATAGCCAGTCCGAACGCGCCGCCGAGATTACGGAAGAAAGCAGTAGTAGAGGTAGCTACTCCCATGACAGCATAAGGGACTGCATTCTGAACCGCTATGGTGTAGAGGGGCATCGAAATGCCCAGTCCAAAGCCCATCACGATTATGTAAGATATGGCCGTTGCGTAGCTGGTTTCAACCGTCATTGTGGAGAGTAGTCCCATGCCTGTAGCCATGACTGCCAGGCCGACCATACCCTGGAGACGGTAGTGCCCCCCTGCCCGAGAGAGGACCTGACCGGAGATAATCGCGCCCGCTACTACACCTAGCATCATAGGCGTCAAGAAGCTGCCGCTCGCGGTGGCGGATAACCCCAGTACCCCCTGGAAGAAAAGCGGGACGAAGATGATGCCGCCGAACATGCCGATGCCGGTAGTGAAGATTACTATGGATGACACGCTCACAATCCTGTTCTTAAAGATCCACAGGGGCATGATGGGCTCCTTGCTTCGACCCTCGATTATCACGAAAAGGGCGGCCATGGCTGCTGAGAAAGCGAACATGCCGAGGATGGGGACGGAGACCCAGGGATATTCAACCCCAGCCCAGGATAAAGCGAGCATTGCCGGTACTACGGCAAGTATCAGTGTGACCACGCCGGCGTAGTCAATCCTGGGTTTCGCATCGCTGGGGCGGAAGTTAGGGAAGAAGAACACGAACAGTCCAATGATCAGGATTCCGAGAGGAATATTGATGAAGAAGACCCAGTGCCATGAGAGGTTATCGGTTATGGATCCACCCAGCGTTGGCCCGATGACAGCCGAGAGGCCAAACACCCCTGTCATAAGGCCTTGATACTTCCCGCGTTCGGCGGGCGGGAAAAGGTCGCCGATAACGATGAAGGCGTTGGCCATCATGACCCCAGCGCCTAAACCCTGCAGTCCCCGGAAGACAATGATCTGTGTCATCGTTTGGCTGAGGCCGCAGAGAACAGAGCCCACTACGAAGATTGTTAGTCCGGCAACATAGAACCACTTGCGGCCGTACATATCGGTCAGCTTACCGGTGATGGGCATGGTAACGGTCGAGGCGACTATGTAGGCTGTGGCCACCCAGGTGTAGTGAGCAAATCCGCTCAGATCGGTGCTGATCCACGGCATAGCGGTGCCGACGATCGTCTGATCCAGTGAGGCCAGAAACATAGCCAGCATCACACCGCCCAGGGTGATAACTACTTGCTGTCTGGGCAGTGAGCGCAGGCCAACTATCTCCGGAGTTGATTCCGGGTTTGTTTGCTCTTCCGCCATGTTTTGTCTTTGATTAGGGGGTATCCGCGAATGGACTGGGGAATATCTTTGAATCTGGAAAATTGCATCTAAGCCTATGATACCACAAAGCAACAGAGCAGTCTCTTTCAATCTCAATGATTTGGCTTGAACAAGAGTCTATTTTGCTCTATCCTTGTTTCGGGAGGGAAGGGAGTAGCCAGCATGAATAGGGTTTTCTATAGCCTGGCGCTTATGCTCATAATTGTAGCCATTATCGTAAGCGGTTGTGGGAAGTCGGATTCGCTGAGACGGGATTTGGAGGAGGTCTCTTCGGATGTAGTTGAAATACGGGGGCTGACGCCGAAAAACGAA
>JAUXAX010000088.1 GCA_030619685.1 Dehalococcoidia bacterium | reverse complement strand
AGATGACGCTGCTCGGTGTAGATGTCCATCTCAACACTGAAGTTACTGTGGACACCGTGAAAAAGGAGAATCCGGACGTGGTTGTGGTGGCTACCGGCTCTCTGCCGCGCATCCCGCATAACCTCAAAGGCATCGAGCAGGAAAATGTTGTGAATAATGTGAGAGATGTCCTTACCGACAAGGCTAAAGTAGGGCAGAATGTGTTAATCGTCGATTATCAGCGTCGCATCGAGGGCCTGGGCACCGCTGAGTTCCTGGCCCAGCAGGGGAAGACGGTGGAAGTGATTACCCCCGACCCCTCTTCAGGGCTGGACATGGAGGCTGTCACCAGAGTGGTTCTCTACCAGCGACTTTACCTGGCGGGAGTCAAGCTCACCCCGAGCACGATACTTAAGGAAATATCGGGCAACACGGTTACAGTGGCCAACATCTATACCGATGAAAAGAGGGAAATCCAGGGTATTGACACCGTGGTACTTTCCTGTGGTGGTGTTGAAAATAACGACCTTTTCTATGCGCTCAAAGGTCAAGTCAAAGAGCTCTACGCCATTGGAGATTGCAAGGGAGTTAGAAAACTGCTCTGGGCTGTCAACGATGGGGCTTTTATTGGTCGAATGATTTAAAGGGGAAGAAGCCTTTCACTATTGAGAAACTCGACCAACTTTGAGGCGACCTCTTTCGGAGCGCCCTCGAGGAAATTGCCTTCCTTTTCTTGGATTCCGCCTGACATAAGGAGCCGCATTCGCTCCGCGGGAGAGAGACTGCTGTCAGGGGCAAAGAGCTTCCTGGCCTTTGGCTTGGGTGGTGAAACGCTGAGCACTGTTGTCTTTGACCCTGCCGAGCCCACCTCGTCAGGAAGAAGACCGAGCGCTGCAGCGTCATAGTAATCTATGTCTTTTCTCTGGGCAGCCAGGCGTGAAGGTAAACTTGGATACCTTGGCTTGTGCCCCAGCTCTATAGTAAGCAGGGCGGGGAGCTCGGCTTCGACAACTTCCCTGTCTCCCCTCTCAAGCTTTCTCTGCACCGTGACTCTCCTGCAATCGGTGGAAACCTCGATTTTAGCCACCGCTGAGACTAACGGGATGCCCAGCAACTCTGCCACTACGGCTCCCACCTGCCCGGCATTGGTATCAATGGCACGCACACCACAGAGAATAAGGTCGTAATCCAGGAAGCTGATAGCCTTGGCTAGAATTGCCCCAGTGATATAGCTATCGGGGCCGCTGAAGGCAGGGTCGCATAGAAGCACTGCCCTGTCGGCACCCACAGCCAGGCAACTCCTCAGAGCCTTCTCAGCAGAACTATCACCCATAGATACCACGGTGACCTGACCAGAACCACAACTCTCCTTGAGCTGAACCGCCTCCTCCACAGCAATTTCATCATAGGGATTGACTACATAGGCGAGATACCTATCGTCGATGGACTTGGTATTCGTATCTATGCTGACCGGACCGTCCGTATCCGGGACTCGTTTTATGCAGACGACTATGTTCATGCAACCCCCTGCGAATCCTGGCTGCTCTTCGTCAGCTCACGGAGACGCTGGATTATGGCAGGCACTATCTCCATGAGGTCACCAACTATGCTCACGTCCGCCATTTTGAATATCGGGGCGTTTCGGTCCTTATTGATGGCGATAATCATCTTGGCGTCTTTCATGCCCATAGTATGCTGAATCGCCCCCGATATGCCGCAGGCAATATAGAGCTTTGGGTTGACGGTTTTCCCCGTCTGGCCGACCTGTCGGTCAGAGCCGGCCCACCTTGCATCCACAGCGACGCGAGATGCTGCCACCGAAGCTCCCAGGGCTTCAGCCAGCTCCTCAATCAATCGCCAGTTCTCGGTGCTACCTGTCCCGCCACCACCGGCAACGATGCTCTCTGCCTCGCTAAGACTGATTGTCTTTGGGTCGGCTTTTATGAAATCCACCACCTTGGTCTTGAGTTCGCCGCTGCACTCGGGAGTAAGCTTGACCACCTCCGCCGTCAGCGAGGGGTCGGGAGTGCCTGTATCCATGATTCCCGGCTTGACCGTGGCCATCTGGGGTCTCGCCTTGGGGCAAACAACGATGCTCGAAGCCTTGCCCCCGTAGCTGGGCTTGGTCAGCACTACCAATCCTTCCTGGTCTAGGGATAAGGCAGTGCACTCCGTGACCAATCCCGTCTTCAACCTTGCTGCCAGCCTGGGAGCCAGGTCCTGACCGATGGCGGTATCGCCGGAAAGCACTATAGTGGGGCGGTTGGTCTCTATGAGGTGTGCCAAGGCATCCGTGTAGAACTCAGGACAATAAGTAGCCAGCAATGGGCTATCCAGAAGCCATACTTTGTCGGCGCCAAGGTGTATCAGGGGCTGAGCCAGCTCGGCTATATCGCTTCCCACAACAACAGCGCTGAGCTGCTCACCAAGCTTATCAGCAAGCTTGCGCCCCTCGGAGACTAGTTCCAGGGAGACCTCCTGTAGTTGACCTCCCCTTTGCTCGGCTAGGACACAAACTCCCCCCTCGGATGGCATCAATGAACCTTCTCTTCTTTCTCCTGCCTGTAGATTAATCCTCCGGCTTGTAGGTGATCCATTTGCCCTGATCAATAACGCGTCCCATGGGGTCAACCCTTGCTCTTAGTACCGTCAGTTGCTCCTCAGTCGGCGGAGCCACTGTCTCCAAGGGCTCAGCCACCAGGGGCTCGAAGTCCATATTCTGCAGCACATCGTCAAGTGTAGCCCAAGGGCAGAGAGCCAGAAGCTTCATCCGCCTGGTTTCCTCATCAAAGCCAAAGATAGCCTTATCTGATACCACTCGATAGGGGCCGGTTCCTGCGGGGAGACCTGCCCTCTCTCTGGCCCGGGGAGAGCCATCAAGATAGCCCGGGGATGAGATGAAGTCGACCCTCTTGGGATATTTTCGCTTCTC
This sequence comes from Dehalococcoidia bacterium, assembly GCA_030619685.1. The sequence goes on along the minus strand of JAUXAX010000088.1, from coordinate 1,459 downwards.
CATCTCGGCCATAAGAATAGTCCTCCAGCACATGGAGGCGATTTCATTAGCACCCCCAGGACCGCCAAACCTCCGCTTTGGGTGTTCGTAGTCATCACCGATAATGCTGGAGTTGATATTCCCGTACATATCAACCTGGAGGCAGTCGAGGATACCATAGTCATAGTAACCCAGGGCGCAGTGAAAGCCCATGGTATTCATATCCTTCCAGGCGACGGCCCTGTAGCTGGCAGCACCGCTGGCGCTGGAGAGAAAGGGAATGTATTCTGGAACCTGGGGGGAAACGGTCCCGTCCTCAACCACGTAGAATACGTTCGGGGCGTTTACCCTTCTTGCCAGCAGCATAGCCGTAAGAGGTGGCCCCCCGATAGCCACCCAGTATGCCTTGTCCTCCTCAATCAAATTGGCGGTAACACATATGATATGTTCCGCTTGTGTGAAGTTGATTTCTTCACTCATGCTTGGTATCCTTCCTTGATGGTCTCCATTTTCATTAGCTCTATTAGCTTTTTGGCTCCCACCAGCTTGTCCAGCATATCGGCGTGGGACTCGACGCCATAAACCCACTTCTCCAGGTAGGCATCCATGGTGCCCATTCGGTCGGCGATTATCAATTCCTGCATGTGCTCTGGGTCAGTTCCATACATGCCAGGTACTGCCCCGGGGTAGGTCCCGAAAGGCAGGTGCACTACAGCGTCCACAAGGTAGTAGGGAATGGTGGTTAGCTGAGGCTGCCGTCTGATTTCTTCGTTGCTTATGATTTCTTCAGTGGAGATGATAAGCTTCTTAGCGCAGGTAGACGTCTCCATGGGAGAAAGGCCAGCGCCAAAGACACGGGCATTGCCGTACTCATCGCATTGGTAAACGTGAATGAGGGCAACATCGAGGTTAAGCGCTGGAACCAGGCAGATCTCCTGACCGGTGAAGGGGTCCTTGACCAGCTTTGCCCCAGAATGCTCAAAGACATCACTGCCTCCCAGATAGCGCAGCGGGAGGAAAGGAAGGCCCATAGCACCCGCCAACTGACGGTAGACTATGGCGCTATTGCTCCACTCCGTGGCCTTGACCTTACCCTCCTCGATAGCTCGGGAGCAGGTTCCGCCATGCCAAAACCAGCCGATGTCAATCCGGCTGACACACCCCCCGGCAATTAAAAGAGCGGGGTCAAGGAAGCTGAACCTGACAGCAACCCAGAGGTCCTTCTTCCTCTGCCGAACAATCTCGTGAAAGAGAGCGGTAGGCCCCCTTCTAGCTATATTGAGGTCGTAACCCAGGTAGTCTCCATCGCTAACGAATTTTTCGATGGCCTCCTTTTCCGTCATAACCTTGTTTTTCGGTTCTCGGGATTTGTGGGTTCGCACCCATTCCCGGTGGCCATCAGGGTCTGGCATTCGATATACTCCCTTGCCTGAAGCCAATACTTCCATGATTGCCCTCTCTTCGCTATTAGTATTTTCTG
>JAUXAX010000020.1 GCA_030619685.1 Dehalococcoidia bacterium | reverse complement strand
GAGCACAATGAGTATGTGTATAAGGAGATTCTCGGCGTCTCCGATGAAGAGTATGCGGAGCTGGAGAGAGAGGGACACATCGGCATGGACCTTGTGCCGGGCCTGGAGATAGGCAAGTATAAGGCCGAATAGAGAAAGAGGTGAGGAAGATGGGAGTGCTGGAGGGTAAGGTCGCGGTAGTGACAGGGGCAGGAAGAGGTCTGGGAAGAAGCCATGCCTTGTTACTGGCTCAAGAAGGGGCGAAGGTGGTTGTCAATGACCTCGGAGCGGAACTGGACGGCACAGGAAAATCCTCCGACCCTGCCGACAACGTAGTCAAAGAGATTAAGGATGCAGGCGGAGAGGCGGTGGCCAACTACGAGAGCGTAGCTGATTTCCAGGGAGCTAAGAGGATCATAGATTGTGCCGTCGATAACTTCGGCAAACTCGACATTCTGGTCAACAATGCGGGTTTCGTGAGAGACAGGATCTCCTTCAATATGTCTGAGGAGGACTGGGATGCGGTTGTCGCCATCCATCTCAAGGGAACCTTTAACTGCGGCAGATGGGCTTGCAGTTACTTCAGGGAGCAGAGTAAGGAAGGAAAATTGAAAAATGGGCGGATAATAAGTACCTCCTCCCACTCCGGTCTACTGGGGAATGTGGGGCAGACTAATTATGGGGCGGCTAAGGCAGGCATTGCTGCACTGACCATAATATGGGCCATGGAAATGGAAAGGTATAAGGTGACCTGCAATGCCATCGCCCCCATGGCCAGGACGAGGATGACGGAAATCAACATCGGGCCTCCACCCACCGATGAGGGCGAGTTCGATGAGTTCGCCTCGGAGAATGTCTCCCCACTCGTTGTTTACCTGGCCAGCGACCAGGCCCAAAACATAACAGGTCGTGTTATATCCATCAGGGGAGGTAAACTTGAGTTGTTCCAACCCTGGCACATTGCCAAGTCCATTGATATAGGTAGAAGGTGGACCGTAAACGAGATAGGCGAGAGGATACATGAGCTTGGGGACTTCTCCGCTCCCTAGTTGAAGATATGATCATAGAGTAGGCCCGCACGAGCAGGTGCCCATTAACGAATGATGAAAGTTGATACGCTAGACCCCGTTCGTGGTGAACTTGTCGAACCATGAACGGCCCTTCGACAGGCTCAGGGTGAACGGATTAAACTTTGTTTTGGGAACAGATGGAAGGGGAGCAAGACGGCAGCCAGAGAGGAGCCGGGAATGGATTTTCGATTTACCGCAGAAGAGGAAGCGTTAAGAAGGGAATTCGATGATTTCTTCAGGGAAGAGATGAAGAACGCTCCACCTGAATGGGGAACATACATGGAGGCCATGCTCGGTGTGGACGCGTGCTTTGAGTTCCACAAGCAGATGGCGAAGAGGCTGGCAGCAAAAGGCTGGCTCTCCCGTCCCTGGCCCAGGGAATATGGTGGTCAGGAGGCGTCCCTTATAGAGCAGTTCATCTTCAATGACGTCATGGGCTACCACAGGGGGGCAGGGGTCGATCACTGGGGCATAGCCCTGCTGGCCCCCACCCTCCTTGTCAGCGCAAACGATGAGCAAAAGAGGGAGCACCTGCCTCCCATAGCGCGGGGGGAGGTACTCTGGACTCAACTGTGGAGCGAGCCCAGCGCTGGCTCCGATCTGGCTTCCCTCGCCACCCGTGCCGTAAGGGACAGGGACGATTACATTGTTAACGGTCAGAAGACATGGAGCAGCGGTGCCCACCGCACCGACTGGGGCTTTATGCTCGCCAGGACAAACCCCGAGGAGAGGAGAAGCCGGGGGCTTTCCTTCTTCCTGGTCGATATGAAGACCCCCGGCATTACTATGAGGCCCATTCTGAACCTGGAAGGCTCGCACCTTTTCAACGAGGTCTTTTTCGACGATGTTCGCGTCCCGGCGCGCAACAGGGTAGGGGAGGAGAATCAGGGTTGGATAGCTTCACAAATGACGTCGAATTTCGAGCGCTCCATGATTGAACTGTTTTCCTTTCTAAGGCGAGAGTTGGAGGAGCTGGTTGAGTTTTGTAAAGAGTCAAATCGGGGCGGCGAGGCCCTGGCCAAGAACCCGGTCATTCGACACCGACTGGCAGAGCTAGCGATTGATATCGAAGCAGGGCGAGCCTTTTCTTACTCCATAGTCTGGAGCCAGATCAAAAGTGGCCTGGTAATGGCTGCCCCCCTGGCCGCAGCGGCAAAGGTCCTGGCTACTGAGCTGGTGCAGCGCTTCACCTATGCCGGTAGCGAGATCATGGGACTCTACGGACAGGTGAAGGAGTCCAGATGGGCGCCGCTGCAGGGCAGATTCGAAAAGGAATATCAGTTGTGCCCCGGCTTGAACATGGCCGGAGGCACTTCGGAGATCATGAGAAACCTCATCTGCACACTGGGGCTGGGACTGCCAAGAAGCTGGTAGCTGGAAGGCTAGCCAAAACGAGGAGGCATGGCGACATGGAATGGAGAACCAAGGTCACCGAGCTATTAGGTTGTAAGTATCCCATCATCCAGGGCGCATTCGGTGGTTTTGGCAGGTCCGCCCTGGCCGCCCCCGTCTCTGAGGCAGGAGGTTTTGGAATTATCACCGCCACCGCGTTAAATACCCCCGAGAAGCTGCAAAAGGACATACGCAAGGCCAGGTCGATGACGGACCGGCCCTTTGGGGTGAACCTGTCGCTTATAGGCCATCCCCATATCAACGAGCTGCGTGAGGTGGCCATAGAGGAGAGGGTAGCGGCGATATTCACCTCTGCCTACAATGCCCAGGAACATGGAAAGCGCATCAAAGAGGCGGGGATACCGTGGATTCATAAAGTAGGCACCCTGAGGCATGCTCAGGCAGCCGAGCGTCACGGCGCGGATGCAGTGGTGATCGTGGGAATCGAAGGCGAGGGCGAGAAATCCCCTGTTCATCTGAGCACCTTGACCAGTGTCAGCATGGCAACGAAGGTGCTCAAGATTCCCGTGATCGCTGCCGGTGGGATTGCAGATGCCCGAACTTTCCTGGCAGCACTGGCTATGGGAGCAGAGGGAGTATACATGGGCACCGTTTTCATGGCCACAAAAGAGTGCCCCATCGCCCAACGTCATAAGCAGGCCCTGGTAAATGCCAGCCCTTCCGACCCCGATGTGCGAGACCGAATATTCGCGCCACCACCACCGGGGCTGGACGAGATGACCCGAAAACAGGAGGTGTGGCAACTCGTGGGCGATGTAAAGCCACACTCTGTGTCACAGCCGCTACCTGTGATGGGTGGCTCGATGGCGGTGGGAGCAATCACAGAGATAGTCACAGTCAAAGAGTTGATAGACAGTATCATCCACGAGGCCGAGGAGCTCTTGACTGGTGAAAGCCCATTGGGCCGGATACTGGCAACCAGGAACAAATCCTAATCCCGAAACTCGAAATCCTAAACAAATTCAAAATCTAAATGGCCAAAATTCAAAACGTTCGCAACATTTGAATTTTGAAATTTGACATTGTTTAGAGCTTAGAATTTAGTATTTAGAATTTGGTAGCACTGGAGGTGTCAGCCATGATCTATCTACATGAGATTCATGAGATCGTTGGTGGCAAGAAGGAAGAATTCTCAGAGGCTATGCGCAGTCAATGGAAGCCGCTGATCGAGCGAGACGGCTTGGCCAAGGTACTCTGGTTTTTCCATCATGCCGTCGGGACGAGCATAAGCTACCAGGCGGTGTCAATTACAGCCATCCGGGACTGGCAGGCGTGGGGTACCATTGCCGAGCGCACTCTGAACGACCCCGCCTGGAGGGAGTGGAATCGTGATGTGTGCCAGTTCCGCAAGGACGTAGTGGCTAAACTACTCCTGCCCAACCCAAGGTCACCCCTTCAAGAGGTGGACTTCAACGAGGTAGGAACTGCAGTCGACGATGGCGTGCCAGCCGTGTATTTGCATGATACGGGCTGGCCTTACCCGGGGTTGATGGAGGAGTATATCGACGCCTGGCACACAGTGTTGGCGCCACAAATGGACGCGGTACAACCGCCTGTTATTACTATTACAGCCGGCTGGCGCACCTGCCCCGGGACCGGCCGCTTCCATGAGGCGATTCTCCTCTCCAAGATCCACAACTGGGAGCTGTTCTCCTTCATCATCACCTTCGGCGAGCCTCCAGCGCAGCCGGGGGAGTGGATGATTGAGGGGCTCAAGTACCGCGACCGCTGGGAGAGCAAGCTGCTGCGCACAGCCGACTGGTCCCCCATGAAATAGGCAACCCCGATGGCATCCTGATCCATCCAATCCTTGATTGGGCCCGTATCTCATGCTAGAATGCTCGTGGAACAGTTGGACGACTGGTACGTCGATATCGAACTAGCCCGTATGCGAGTGAGATGGGCCACCATGGATTGTAAATAGAGGATGCTGAGTCATGGCTTTACCACCCTCAGAACTCCAGCGAGTGTCAAGCATAGCGGCTCGATACGGTATGGGGAGGTTCGTACCCCTTGGGGATGAGCATCAGTTCCTCATGCGAGTTGCTAGAGCTGACCCGACTGCCCTTGATGACCTTCTTTCAGTTCTCGTAAACGTCCTTAACCGCGGGCATATTATGGCAGGCTCCGAGGTTTCTGCTATCAGATGGTTAAGAGAGTTTGCCGACACGTCAGAGTACATCCGGGCTAAGATTGAAGCAGCTATCTCCAAAGAACTGCTCGATTACTATTGCGACTTTGCCCAACCTGATCTTAGAAAGGCTGCTGAAGAGCTAGCAGAGACTCTGAAGGTTCAGCGACCGAGGCATTATTTTGACCTGTGCAGAAATATACTCACGAGCAATGGTAGCATAGCCGTAATAGGAGCTGGTTTTTCGTACGATTCCTATGCGCCATTGCTCCGTGAAATGGAAGGGATAGCCTGTAGCACGCTATACGATTTGGCTGTTCCGAACCCCAGGCAGCTGTATCAGACACATGAGCGAAAAGCGTGGGAACGTATTTCGGAAGGATGGCAAATATTTCAGAACCACGTAGCGTTCACCCTTTCGCCCAAAGAACCATCGGATCAGCATCTTATATTGGCTGAGTTGTTTCATGTCACGCACATAACCCATATAGTATCCCTCAATTGGGATGACCTAGTCGAGAAAGGCTACAGGCAACTGTACAACGAGGATATTCCGGTCGTCACTGGAGAAGGCGTCTCAAATGAGCATGCTCTTTGGAAACTGCATGGCGATATCGCCAACCCAGATGACCGATGGGTGCTGCCCTTTGAGGAGGGGAGAGTGTTTGCGGCCTTGCAGCAGATGGCTTCGCGGTTGACCCTTCCAACGATCGTGATTGGATATCGAGAGCAAGAGCGGGTCGTACGCGACACACTACTCGCAGTGTTGGAGAGTCGAGCCGGTATAACCAGGATACGTCCAGATTTGCCTGCAAACCCGCCCGACAGCTTTCCGGACAATGCCGTAATGGCTATGAAGAAGATCAAAGCAGGGCTCGAAGCGGCAATGAAATCTACTTACCCAGCGTGATTCTTGTCGTACCCCGCAAGCGAACACTAGCAGCGCTCAGTTTCCACTTCACCCACCATACCGACTACTGACTGAGTATGTCGGTGGACAGCAGCCTGTCCACTGCTAGAAGTAAGTCTTCCTCAGAACCGTCGTTAGCTATGGTGTAGTCTGCGATGGCGATTGGGCCCGCTTTCTCAACGTTTTCGATTTCAGCGTAATCACGCTGTTCGGCTTCTTCAGTCGAAAGCGGTCGGTCCGGTCTCTGCGACAACCGGGCATAACGCAGGGAGCGGGTTGTGAATATCGCCACCACCTTCATCTGATTCCCGAAATGCTGTCTGAGGAATCTATACTCGGCCCAGGAGTATAGCCCATCAATCACTGTGGGTCCGACCGAGAGAGATTCCATGATCTTTGGCAGCCACAGCTTGGCATAGGCGTCCATACCATGTATTGCCCTCATTTCCTCCCGGACAGCCCTTTCATTAGCCTCATTGACGGGGAGATTCCGTGACTTCACCTCGCGGATTGTCATTTCTCCGAAGCGTATGACATGCCAGCCTTTCCCCTCGAGGTGCCGCGCTACAGAAGTTTTGCCCGAACCAGGCATGCCGACAATTACCAGAAGAGGATTGCCCGCGTTATTCATGATCTACTATATTAACCTTGATAACCTCCTGCGGCAACTGCCGCGCCAGACCCCCTGTCTACCGGCTCTTGTGGAGCGCCATGCAATTCGAGTATAATCCAAGCTACTGCGAGCTTCCTCGTTTTGGAGCGTTCTTGAGGAAGGAGGTCTATGAAGTCTCCCAGCACAAATTGGAAAAGACCGGGCAAGTTTGAACATTACCTGAACAGGGCGAAAGTCGCCGCCGAAAGAAGCAGCTGTTTGAGAAGGAAGATAGGCGCAGTTATTGTCAAGGATGACGTGGAGGTCAGCTCAGGTTACGTGGGATCTCCGAGAGGCACAGAGCACTGCATTGATATCGGAAGGTGTCTCAGGAGAGAACTGGGAATCCCACCTGGTGAAAGATATGAACTCTGCAGGAGTGTACACGCAGAACAAAACGCCATAATAAATGCGGCGAGAACCGGCGTTCCGATAGTAGGTGGGGTGATGTATATCTACAGTGAGAGAACCAAAGGGCAATATAGCGAGAAAACTGGGGAAACACGCAAGATCTATGGGCCGTGTATGATTTGCGCCAAAATGATAGTCAATGCTGGGCTCGAAGCTGTGCATATGAAGGAGGAGAGTGTCGGGACAAAGACTTATGAATCGGAAGACCTCAAACAACTGCTGCGTGAGGAGGAACAAGCGCTAAAAAAGAGTTCTCGCGAACACCAAGGCTAATGGATTTGCTCTCTTACCGTCAACTGCCTCTTATGCCAGACCTCCTCCAGAGATGTGAAGGGCATCATGCCTCCATCAGCTTTGCTCATAGCTGCCCCGAATGAGTTTTTCGCAAAAAGGGGTGGGAAAAGTTAGGATTTGTTGAGTACGATTTCTTGACAAGAGCGTTCGTAGTATATACCTTATTACTACCAGACATCAGCGCGCAATTCGCGGCAGGATGTTTTTTACTCTCATCACTTGTATGACAAACGCTAAGGAGATTCGGCAAGAAGCGATGGGCTGAAGCGATTACACATGACGCGAAGGGATGAGGAGACTATGCAAGCCAAGGATGGTAAGATAAAAGAGATTTGGGGACGGAAATTCAGAATAGTCAAGAGCGGGCTAGATGAAAGAGACGTATTCTCCTTTGTTGGCGGCCTGATCAATCAAAACAACGAGTACGCTAGGAAACTGGAACACCTCGATTCCCTGATAAGACTTGCTGAGAACACCGTAATCGAAGCGGGCAAACAGGCAGAGAGTATCAAGATGGAAACAAGGGAAGAGGCAGACCGGAAAGCTGAGGGGATTATTACCCAGGCGGTGGAGCAAACCAAAGCAGAGGCGAAGAGAATCATCGCTGAAGCTGAAAAGAGTTCTCGCGACAGAATCGCGGCATCTGAACAGCTCGCTCAGGATATGCTCAAAGCGGCAGAGGAGAAAGCCAGGGCGCAGGCAGGGAAGATCATCGCCGAGGCGGAAGAGACCACTCGAGAAGAAGTATCAACAGCAGAACAGCTGGCTCAAGACATCATCAAATCAGCAGAAGCGGAAGCGGAGGAAATCAAGGCCCCTGCAAAGAAGGAAGCGACGAGGATAGTCTCCGAAGCAAGGCAAGAAGCCAAGGAATTGGCAGGAACGCTAAGAGCAACTGCTGAGGAGCAAGGAAGGAATGTCCTCAGCAAAGCGGAGGAAAAGGCAAAAGAAATCAGGGAGAAGGCAGAGAGGGAAGCGGTGACTTCCCAACAAGTAGCTGAGCAGTTGATGGCAAGAAGCAGGGAGTTGGCAGAAAGCGAGATAAAAGCGAAGTTTGGAAGGATTTATGAGGAAATGCTTTCAACCTTAGACCTTGAGGGCACTGAGTAGGGAAAACAAGGGCACGGCTATTATGTTAAGAAGAGATAGTAAGGTAAAGGAGATTTGGGGGCGACAATTCCGCATCGTCAGGAAGGGCCTGGACGAAGCCGAAGTGTTCGCTTTCATCAGCAGACTCATCGAGCAGAATAGCGAACTCTCTAGGAAACTGGAACACGTTGATTCGCTCAAGAGGCTTGCGGAAAATGCTGTAATCGAGGCTAGCAAACAGGCAGAGAGTATCAAGATAGAAACAAGAGAAGAGGCAGACCGGAAAGCTGAGGAGATTATTACCCAGGCGGTGGAGCAAACCAAAGCAGAGGCGAAGAGAATCATCGCTGAAGCTGAAAAGAGTTCTCGCGACAGAATCGCAGCATCTGAACAGCTCGCTCAGGATATGCTCAAAGCGGCAGAGGAGAAAGCCAGGGCGCAGGCAGAGAAGATCATCGCCGAGGCGGAAGAGAAAGCTGAGGCGCAGGCAGGGAAGATCATCGCCGAGGCGGAAGAGAAGGCCAGAGCGCAGGCGGAGGGGCAAACCAAAGCAGAGGTGGAGAGAATCATCGCCGAGGCGGAAGAGAAGGCCAGAGCGCAGGCGGAGGGGCAAGCCAGAGCGCAGGCGGAGAGAATCATCGCTGAAGCTGAAAGGAGTTCTCTTGACAGAATCGTAGCATCTGAACAGCTCGCTCAGGATATGCTCAGAGCGGCAGAGGAGAAAGCTGAGGCGCAGCCAAGGGCTGAAAAGCTAGCACAAGAGAAGTTATCGGTGGCTGAACAAGAGGCGGCGCCTGTCAGGCGAGAAGCAGGGCAACTGCTACCAGCAAGCAAAAGAATAGCAGAAAGTGAGATAAGAGAGATCACTAGGAGAGTCCTTGGGGAATTCCTTTCAAGCCCAAAGGACATTGAAAAAACGACAACCAGCTCAAGGGAAGGAGAAAGCAAAGCCCCCCAACCATCCAGGACTGAAGCTGTTGTACACGGACCAGCAGGCACAGTAGGTGGAGAACTGCAAGGCGAGACTTCGCTTGGTGAAGAAGAAGGAGACGAAAAGGAAGGCCCTGCGCTCTACCGTGGCGTTGTGGAAGTGGCGATCCCACCCCCGGTAGCTATGAGCAACATGCTGAAGCTGCATAGACAGTTGACAGGGACTCGCCAGATAAGTGTCTTGGATGTGTCAGGCTCAGCAGGCAAAGGTATAATAATCAAACTCTTTTTGCGGAGTCCTACCCCACTCATTGATATGCTTGAAAACCTGCCCCAAGTATACGAAGTCGCAGTTGCGAAGAAACAGGCCAACAATACCCATCCTCCTCAACATAGACCAAACGAAGCAGCCGCGATACGAATCATACTGACACTCAGGAAATGAACTGCCGGCTTGTCTTTCTCCTCTTGCAGTTCGAGTCGAAGGAAACCACTGTCTTCACTGCCTTGTGCTTCGGCTTGTTCAGGTTGACCTCAATCATCTCCTTGTAGTCTTCGATGGAGAACATATGGGTCACCATAGACTCAAAATCAACCTTTTCTTGCTTTATAAAGTCAATGGCTATCTCAAAGATGTGTTTTCTCTCATTATTCACATCAGTATAGCCGTAGCAATAGACGCCCTTTATGGTCTGGAGCTTCAGCCAAAGGGGCGTGAGATCGAGCTTTACGTCCTTGCCAATCCCCACCACACTCAATACCCCCCCTGTTCTCAGCGCCCTCATGCTGGTGTTGATCGTTTCGGTGCTACCTACAATATCAAAGGTCTTTGAGAACCCACCCATAAGGATGTCCTTACCCAACATCGGCTTGTATGCCTTGGCGCCGGTGATGTCTTCTGTACAATGCAGGACGTCACCATCTGTAATCAGATGATCCGCCCCTACTTTGGATGTCAGCTCCGCGTGGAATAGCGAGGGCTCCGACACCGTGACAGAACAGTCTATGTCAAAGGCACGTATTGATTGAACGATAAGGCTGCCTATCACGCCACCGCCGATGACAAGCACCTGATCTTCCCGGCCAGGCATATTATCCAACACCGCCTGGAGAGCGCAAGCAAACGGTTCTATCATGGCGCCTTCTTTGGGAGACACTTCCTCAGGTAATCGGTAGACCTGATCTTTGTGCGCCACAACATAGGGTGCAAAGCCCCCCCCAATGTCGCGGCATAAACCCGCGAGCATACCTGGAGAAAGAACGCCCTCAGCGTAGTTTTCGCAGTTGGCCGGCCTACCCATCTGACAGCTCCTACACTCAGGTTCAATCCCCCTTGTGGAGCAACTCAAGTTCGGGGCAACTGTAACCACATCCCCCGTCTCTATTCCATTGACATTGCTTCCAACTTCTATGATCTCACCGCAAAGCTCATGGCCCAGCGTGCAGGGGAACGAGGTAAAAGGGGTTGCCGTTGGGGAATCCCTCAAGAGAATGAGGTTAACATCGCTGCCACAGAACCCACAGATGAGTGTCCTCATCTTCACCCAGTCAGGGGAGGGCAGTGTTGGCTCCGGGATGTCAACAAGCCGTATTGTGGCGAGGGGACCCTGGTAGTAGAACCGTCTGCTTATGCTCCCCAGGACCTTCAATGCAGCGAATTGTGGAACTGTAACAGAGAATTGCAGGGCCTTCATTTCGAGTCCGTCTTCATGCCACTGGCCCGCGGAATGCGGCTGCCTTTACGACCCACCTCCCGTGTCACACCCTTCCATCCACACGCTGTCCAGCACTACCAAATCCGGCGGCACCATGTGCACTTCGGCATCCACAATCACATCCAGCACCGCCGGCAGCCCAGAGTCCACCGCTCGCTGCAGAGCAGGCCGAATCTGGGCGGGCTCCGTGACCAGCTCACCGTAGCAGCCCAGGGCCTCAGCCAGCTTGTCATAGCGGACGTCGGTGAAATCCACGCCGCAGTAGCGCCCCCCGTAGACCAGCTTCTGCCCACCTTTGATCATTCCCCAACAGCAATCGTTGGCGATGATGACTACGATAGGTGCATTCTCTCGCCGCGCAGTTTCCATCTCCATAGCGTTGAAACCGAAGGAACCGTCGCCGGTGATGCAGTAGACGGGGGTGTCGGGACGGGCCAGCTTGGCCCCTACAGCATAGGGCACACCTGACCCCAGATGTCCTGAATCGGCAGCCCAGAGGAAAGAACGAGGCTCATAGATGCGGTTCTGGTAAAAGGCCCAAACCGGCGTGTTGCCCCCGTCCACAGCACAGATGGCCTGGCGAGGGAAGAACTCGCGCACCTCGCGCATTAGGCGCAGTGGGTGAATGGGCGCCTTGTCAGAACGGGCGCCTTCCTCCCAGCCACTGACCCAGGCCGCCTGATCCTGCCGGGCATCGTTGAACTGGGGGTTCTCCGCCTTGGGCGCTGTCCGCAACTTGACCGCTTCAAGTAAGGCGCTCAGGGTGCTCTTAGCATCCCCTAACAGGGCCAGGTCCACTGGCCGGTTCAGGCCAATGTTCTGTGGCTCTATGTCAACCTGTATGAAACGCTGCTTGTCCACTTCACCCCATATCGGAGGTCTTCCCCAAAAGTCTATATCCCCCAAGCGACCGCCTACCAGGAGCACCACATCAGCCGCAGCCTGGGCCTTCAGTGCGCCGAAGGCGGAAGGGATCAGGCACAGGGGATGGTCCTCGGGGATGGCTCCCCGTGCGCCGAGGCTTGTGGTCACCGCGGCCGAGAGATACTCCGCCAGCTCCACCACCTCCGCCCAGGCCCCGGACCACAGCACTCCCCCACCAGTATGAATGAGCGGCCACTGGGCATTCGCCAGCATCTCCGCCGCCTGCTCAATGAGGTGCGCGTCGGCCACTGGAGGTATGGTGGCCCGATAGCGCTGCGGCGGCAGGATAGGGTACTCATCGGTATCCAGCTTATCGCAAACCACGTTGGAGGGCAGGTCGAGGTACACCGGGGCCGGACGGCCGGATGTGGCTGCGCTGAACGCCAGTTGCACGAGATGGGGCATCCGCCTCACATCGTTCACTAGAGCCCGCCATTTGGTGATGGGGGCCATCAGGGAAATCTGGTCCAGAGCCTGCATGGAGCCGTGCTCAGGGTAGCAGCGCCAGGTCTGGTTCTGCGCTCCCAGGACGACCATGGGTACTGAGTCGGCCCAGGCCGCGTAGACGCCGGGCACCAGGTCGGCTACCCCCGGTCCTACCGTGCCCAGGCACACTCCGGGCTCGCCTGTCACCCGCGCCCAGGCATCGGCCATATGTGCCGCTGCCTGCTCGTGGCGGGCGGTGACGAACTTCAGTCCACTCTCGCGCCCCAGACGGTAGATAGCGTCAGTGATTGGATTGCACTGATCGCCAGGAACGCCGAACACATAGCGTACTCCTTCTTCGATAAGATAACGCACCAGCGCCTCAGCTCCATTGATCAGCGCCATCGTTCCATCCTCCTTCTGTCTGTATTGTCTAAGTACCCCCTGTGGTGACTGCTGGAGGTTTAAGGATGCGGGTGAATTCCCCCTCTCTCTAACTCCCTCCCCCCCATAGGAGGGGATCAAACCTGCAGCCCTAGGTCTCATGTTTCGGTGTAGCAAAAGCGGAGGGCTTCAGGTGTACTAGATAGCGACACTTGTCCTCACCACTTATCAGGGGGCTGCCTAACATCTCCACCGTCTCCACCTCTACTCCAGTGGATTCCTCTATGTAGCTTGCCACGCTGTTTGCTGAGCAGGCGCATAGCTCAGGTCTTCCCTCCATCATGCCGTACCTGACAAGGGGACACTGGCATATTGGGCGACCGTCCTTGTCTTTGGGCGGGACATATGTCCAGAAGACGATGTCACCGACCTGGGTGATCTTCCTCGGGCCAAAGGGAGGCTGCAACTCTCCCATTTGCTTCTTGTACTCTTCCCAGTCCATACCCGGCCCGGAGGGTAGGACCAGCTTGGCCAGGTCACTGCAGGCCTTGGATATTCTCATCAGGACATGGTCCCTGTGCTCAGACGGGAGTTCGCAGATCCCTGCGTAGGCTGCCTCGACGATTTTGTACAGCCAGGTGCTGTGGATCAAGTCCTTTATCTCCGGACTCGTCTCAAGGTAAAACTCATCAATCGACTCCTTCATCTCCTGCGGCAGTTCTTCGGGCATGCTTTTCCCTCCTTGAAAGGTTACTGAATTGATCGCCTTTAGCCTATTCTTTTCCCCATTCCACCTCAGGCATGGCCACCGTTCTCACCTCTTCCGACGCTACTTCGTCCGGCAGAAATGGAGTGCGCAAAGGCGAGTAGGGGACCAGGCCGTAGAGGAATCTATAGACCACCTTGGGACGCCATTTCCCTGCCTTGGCCTCCCAGTCCTTATACGCTGGGTCATTCAAAGATGCCTCGCGAATCTTGACCCAATCGCTATGCATATTGCCCGCTGTCCAGATGTTGATGACCTCACCGCTGCTGGCAGTCCCCGCCACCGCGTGGTAACATCCCACCATCTTCATGCCCCAGGTTTGTGCCATGGGCATGAGCTCCTTGCGAATGGCATCTATATACTCGTCAACCTTGCCGGGTAGAACCCGCGCCAGAGTGTGCAGGTATATGGTGGATCTGTAATCTCCCTGCTTGATCTGGGCCAGGGTAGGCGAGAAGGGCGCGGGCTCCAGCACTTTGCCCACCCAGTCAGTTCGGTAGTCAACAGCCTCCCGCTCCCAGACTTTAGCCAGGGGGTCCTTGTCGTGAAACTCCTGTATCCGGTCAAGAGTTGCCCAGTCATCCACCTCCCAGAGCGCCAGATTCTCGTTATAATGGATGCCCACCATGAACATCCCGACCAGGCGCAGCCCGTTCCGCTCCGCATCAGGCACATAGTCAGCGCCCATCACCTTCCAGAACTCCTCCTGAAACCGTGAAACAATCGTTATGCTCTCATACAGGTAAAGCATGGTACATCCCTCCTGATCGCTGAGATTCCCGCCGTCGCTTCGTCCTGGCCCTAGTGAAGCACAGAGTAAGGTACGGGGATCAAGAACTTATAGCTCCACTCCGCACACAAGCTCGACGCTTTCTCCATCCACCGCCGAGACTCCGGGTCCTTGAGATGTGCCTCCCGTACCTGGCCCCAGTGCGCCCAGTTCTTCAGCGACCAAAAGCTTATGATCTCGCCGGACTCCCCGCACGCGCCAAACCAGCGGTAGCAACCCGCCAGTTTCATTCCTCGGCTCTCCGATATGGGCACAAGCTCCTTCTCAAAGGCATCGAGGAACTCATCCGTTTTTCCAGGCAAAACACTATGAACTAAGCGATAATACAGCGTGTTGCCGGTGAAATCCCCCTTCTCTTGGCGCTCTCTTATTATCGCTGCCGTAGGCGAGAAGGGAAGTCCCTCGAGCATGCTGTCAAACCACTCGTCGCGGTACCTGAACCCTTCGCGGTGCCACGACAATCCGTCGCGCTCATGCATAACAAAATTGGACAAACCTTCAAAGGTTTCTACGCCCCTTGGCAGCTCGGATAAAAAGAAGGTTTCGCGGTGTCGAAAGGCCACCCTGAAAACGCCCATTACTGTCATGTGTCGGCTCAAGCCGGGAATCAAGTCGGTGGCCATGACTTTCACATATTCATCCATCACGCCTGTAAACGGGTAGGTGTTCTCATGCAGGTAAAGCACGTCTGCTGTTCCTCCTTTCCTTCCTTCCTCTATCCTAATAGACTATTGCTCGCAACTCTGCAAGCTAGGAGCAAACGTAGGTGACTGAGCGAGCACCCTTTCCGGATGTACTATTAGTTGAGCAGGTCAGATGCCGTTTCTCGTCTGATGGCACCCCTGGCTGCTACGCAGGTCTGCCCCTCAACGGGAGCAGAGCAAAAAGAGGCACACAGATTATTAGGGATTCCGTGCTGATTCTCTTGAGCCGCTTTGGTGCCGGTGTTGTACCTTTTATCCTATTTCAACCGAGTTGTCAAGGCATTCCAGCCTTAACCCCTGTCCTACTCCAATGCTATACTCCCAGCCATAAACAATCTGCCACTTCAACCCAAGTGTACGGAAGGAGGTTATGGAGCAGAGGCTTCACCCCCGGCCAAACCGATCCCCCATGAATAAGGTGGAGGGCGCTTTCTGAAGCGCCCTCCACTGGTTGATTCTCTCTATTTGGTTTTTTCTCGAACTCAGCTCCTTTCGATGTTCACCACCGAATGGGGCCTCTTATTTATAAGACTGGCCTCCCTCATACTCTTCTGAGCCGAGCCCAAGATCGGCCCGCCCTGCCTCTCGGCAGGGCCTCACTTGTCAACCTGCCATACTCCGTACAGTCCGTGAAGCCTCATGAAGCACCTCCTCCGGTTAGACTCGGCACCTTCCGGCTCCGTGTGTGAATGATACCACCAGCCGCCTCATTTGTCAAGCATCGTACTCGAGCCAAGACGCTGAGAATCGTGTCATTTCAGCAGAGACTGAAGCTTGCTTGAGACTTCTCCCGTCGACACAAGCTCGGGTTCCTTTTCTCTGCGCAGTTTAAGTTCAACGCCATTTGACTTTAAGGTGCGCGGGCTCACAACGACTCGTACAGGCACTCCCAGCAGGTCAGCATCGTTGAACTTGACCCCCGCCGATTCGATGCGATCGTCGAAGAGCACCTCAAACCCCTTCCCTTCAAGCTCAGCGTAGAGCTTCTCCGCAGCCGAGACCACCTCTGGATCATCCATGCCCAGGCCGCAAAGATAAATATGGTAAGGCGCTATGGGGACAGGCCAGATGATACCCTTTTCGTCGTGGTTCTGCTCGATAGCCGCCGCCAGGAGCCGGCCGATGCCAATCCCATAGCAACCCATCACCAGCGGTTTCTGATTGCCATCCCAGTCAAGGTAGAACGCCCCCTGCCTCTGGCTAAAGACGGCCCCCAGCTTGAAGATGTGACCTACCTCAATACCGCGCATTGACCGCAGCTCGCCGCCGCACTTAGCACACCGATGTCCTGCTTCCACCAGGGCGATATCGGCCATCAGATCCACCTCAAAGTCGCGAGGGTAATTAGCGTTCCTGAGATGTGTATCCACCTTGTTGGCGCCGACAACGAAGTTTTGCCCCAAGGTTATAGAATCATCGGCGATGACCTTGACTCCGCTCAGTCCCACCGCCGATGCCGATCCCGCCACCAGTCCTGCACCCTGCACCTCATCGTCGTTCGCCAGCCTCAGCTCAGAGCACTTGAGCGCGTTGTTCAGCTTGACCTCGTTTACTTCGAGGTCACCCCTTATTGTCACAAAGACCAGCTCGCCATCTGCCGAGTAGAAAACAGCCTTCAGAGTGCGGTTCTTGGACACACCGAGGAAGTTAGCTACCTCCTCGATGGTCTTGGCTCCAGGGGTAGCCACCTCCTCCAGAGGCAGAAGCGGTTCCTCCTCCAACCTCGACTTGGCACTCGCTGCCTTCTCCGCATTGGCAGCATAGTCGCAGCCACTACAGTAGATAATCTCGTCCTCTCCAGTTCCGGCGATCACCATGAACTCGTGAGAGTCCTTGCCACCGATAGCGCCGCTATCGGCTTCGACTACCACGGTTTCAAGACCGCAGCGGGCATAGGTATTCGTGTAGGCCTGAATCATTTTCCGGTAGCTGAGATCAAGCGCCTCATCGTCAGCATCGAAGCTATAGAGGTCCTTCATAGTGAACTCACGGACCCTCACCAGCCCGCCACGGGGACGGGGCTCGTCGCGGAACTTGGTCTGAATCTGGTAAAGCATCAATGGGAGGTCTCGGTAGCTTCTTACGTTGCGCCGGGCGAGATCAGTAATCACCTCCTCGTGGGTAGGAGCGAGCACGAGCTTACGCTCCCTGCGGTCCTGCAGGGTAAACAGCCCCTTACCGAAAGCGAGGTCACGCCCGCTCTCCTCCCACATCTCCAAGGGCTGGAGGACGGGCATACTCAGCTCCTGCCCACCGGCGGCATCCATCTCCTCGCGGATTATCTGCTCCATCTTGCGCAGCACCCGCCACGCCAGAGGGAGATAGGAATAGACCCCCGCTGCCACCTGCTGTATCATTCCCGCCCTGAGCAAAAGCTGGTGGCTCGCTGTTTCCGCCTCCGCAGGCACCTCCCGCAGTGTTTTACCGAAAAGCTTAGATAGGCGCACGTAAACTAAACCCCCTCTTTCTCTTGCTTCATCCTAAAATAGTTCTGCTACACAACTGCCAACTCCTGTGCCCTTCTTAGATTCCTTCCACCTCCGCCATCAATGCCTTTTTTCGCCCTAGCACAACCTCTGTGTCCATGCTCACCCCATATCGTTCACAGAACCTCGACCTCCGCCATAAGAGCGTCTAAAAAGTCAGCCTCATCCACCGTCCGTACCTTCTCCCCTTTTCTGAAGATAATCCCCCGCCCTTTGCCACAGGCGATGCCCACGTCGGCGTCTTTGGCCTCGCCGGGGCCGTTTACTACACACCCCATCACAGCCACCTTAATCGTTTTCTCGACCTTCTGCAGCCTCTCCTCAACATCCTCAGCCAGTTTCACGATATCGCTCTCAGCGCGTCCACAGGAGGGACAGCTAACAAGCACAGGCCCTCGCTCCCTGAGCTTCAGCGATTTCAGTATCTCGTAGGCGCACGCCACCTCCTGACAGGCATCGGCAGTAGTCAATGACACCCTGACAGTATCCCCAATGCCCTCGTGGAGCAAGACTCCCAGTCCTACTGCGCTACGGATCGCTCCCGCCCGGGGGAGCCCGGCCTCGGTGATACCCAGATGCAACGGATACGGAATCCTCTGGGCAATCGCCTGATACGCCTCAACGGTGGTGGGGACATCGAAAGCCTTCACCGATACCTTGATCAGGTCGAAGTCCAGGCTCTCCAGCAGGCGAACTTCATCGAGTGCAGCATCAACCATGCGCTCCACTATCGAAGCCTCCGGGGCTGATGACCTGGGCAAGCTTCCGGCATTGACACCGACCCGTATAGGGACCTCCCTTTCCCCGGCGGCACGAACGACGGTGGCGATCTGATTGGGGTCGCTGATGTTACCCGGGTTTAACCTGAGCCCATCCACGCCAGCATCCAGCGCTGCCAGGGCAAGGCGGTAGTCGAAATGGATGTCAGCGATGATAGGAATGGATACTGCCTTCTTTATGTCAACAAGGGCCTGGGCGGCATCCGTATCGGGCACTGCTACCCTCACAATCTCACAGCTGCACTCCTCAAGCCTACGGATTTGGTTGACCGTGGCAGCCACATCGCGGGTGTCGGTCTTGGTCATCGATTGAACCACAACGGGGCCAGCACCGCCGATCTCCACGTTTCCAACCCTTACCACCCTCGATGCCCGCCGCTTGATCATGGCACAATACTCTCCCCTCTGATCGCGCGCAGGATATCAAAGTAGGTTATGACCAGTATCAGGCCGATCAGCATCATAAAGCCGACAAGATGAACCAGCCCCTCCGTCCTCGGCGAGACGCGTTTCCCCCGCCGCACCACTTCCAAAAGGACAAACACGATCCTACCACCATCCAGCGCCGGCAGTGGAAGTATATTGATTATAGCCAAATTTAAGCTAAGGAAGGCCGCAAAATGCAGCAGGTAAGAAGGCCCCGCCTCGTTTGCCTCGCCTGTGAGCTGGAAGATAGCAACGGGGCCGCCGACCTCAGGTGCGGTTCCCCTGGCAAACCAGCTCCTAACCTCGTTCCTGATCAATTCAAAGGTTTCCCACAGTGTCGTTGCACTCTTGGGCACTGCCTCCCAAAAGGGGTAAGATTGACTTTCGGTGCGGAGATTCACAGGTTCCTCAGAGAATCTGATTCCCACCGGCCCCTCCCCCTCAGGAGGGTCTAAGCGGGGGACAAGCGTCGCTATCTTCTCATTGCCATCCGGGTCCTCGAGCTGAAAAGTGGTTGTCTCCCCTAAGCTTAAGTGCGTATAGTAGATGACCTCGTTCCTATTTTGAACAGAGTGACCGCTTACGCTCAGGATAGTATCCCCCGCCTCAATGCCTGCCATCTCCGCTGGTGAGCCTGGGGCAACCTCCTCTATCCAAATATCCTCGATAGCAACCAGCCTCGGCACCATGAAGGCTATGGTCAGCAGCACGATGGGAAGCACCGCATTCATGAATGGGCCCGCGCCAAGAACGAGCAATCTGGTCAGGGGCCTCTTGCTGGCAAGGCTCCTGGGCTCGCTGGGATCCTCCTCACCCAAGAGCTTGCAGAACCCGCCCAGAGGAATAAGGTTGAGCGAGTACACGGTCTCACCGCGCCTGAAGGCAAAAAGCCTCGGAGGGAAGCCCATGCCAAACTCCTCGACCCTGATCCCCGCCAGTCTGGCGGCAACGAAATGCCCCATCTCATGGGCAAAGATTAGGACGCCGAGGATAAGGAGGAAGACTATTATGGTTACTACGATCATTCCGCCACCTCAAGACCCAGCCTTGGCGGTTTCCCTGGCCCAGGCATCCGCTGCCAGAATATCGTCAATAGAAGGATGGCTTGTCACCTGGTGGCGATCGAGGGTCTTGGCCACCACAGCAGGGATATCTTGAAAGCCTATTCTTCTTGCCAAGAAGAGTTCCACCGCTACCTCATCGGCAGCGCTGAGCACTGTAGGGTAGGTCCCTCCATTTTCACCAGCCTCCATGGCCAGCCTCAGGCAAGGGAACCTATCTAAATCCACCGGCTCAAAGTCAAGTGGACCTATCTCTCCGAAATCAACCCGTTGACGAAAAGGGCCCTCCCACCGCTCAGGATACGCCAGCGCATATTGGATGGGCAACCTCATGTCTGGCAGGCTTAGCTGTGCCTTTGCTGAACCATCAATGAACTCCACTACGGAGTGGATTAGGCTCTGGGGATGGATCACCACCTCGATCTGAGAAAAGGGGATATCGAATAGCCAGTGTGCCTCGATAACCTCCATGCCCTTGTTCATCAGAGTAGCGGAGTCAATGGTTACCTTTGCTCCCATTTGCCAGGTAGGGTGATTCAGTGCCTCTTCCGGGGTAACTGCGGCTAGCTGTGCGGGAGAGCTCAACCGGAAGGGGCCGCCGGAGGCAGTCAGGATAAGCCTAGAAATCCCCTGTTTCTCCTCCCCCCTCAGACACTGCCAGATGGCGCTGTGTTCGCTATCGATGGGCATGATCTCGACATTATGCCGCTGAGCCTCTGCAGTCACGATCTCTCCTGCCATCACCAGCACCTCTTTATTGGCTAGAGCGACTGTCTTCCCAGCGCCAATTGCAGCCAAAGTAGGGCCCAGACCGGCTTTCCCTGAGGTAGCTACAACCACGAGGTCGACATCGGGATGAGAAGCTATCTCCTCCAGTGAGAGATAGCTTGCTCCCGGCATATTGTCGCCATCTGATAGTAGCTCGGCGCAGACTAACCTTGGCTTAAACTCTGCAACCTGCTCCTTCAGCAAAGAGATGTTCTTTCCACATGCCAAGGCGACTACTTCTAGTCTCTGGGGGAAAGCGCGAGCAATCTCCAGCGTCTGACGCCCTATCGAGCCCGTGGAACCGAGGACTGCCAGCCTTCTCACCCTATGAACCACCTCAGACAATAGTACACTACAACCCCAGTGAAGACAATGCTATCTAAGCGATCGAGGATACCCCCATGCCCCGGGATAAGGTCCCCTGACTGTTTCAAACCGGTGCTCCGTTTCAACATCGACTCGGCGAGGTCGCCAATCTGGGCAAAGACGCCAACCGCGAAGCCAATAAAGACCAGTTTCCCGTAACCGATATCCAGGGGGGTATGTAAGATGAGCGCCAGGATGATAACAGCCGCTATTGCCCCCGCCAGCCCTCCAATCGCCCCCTCCCATGTCTTTCCCGGAGATATGGTCGGTGCCATCTTGTGCTTTCCAAAAGCGCGCCCGACAAAATAGGCAGTGGTATCGAACGCGAAAGTGGAGAAGAGTGCAAGCAGCACCCAGTCCCTGCCAACCCACTCACCGGAGTTCATCAGCAGAATCCAGTGGCTCAGGAGCCAACCCATATAGAGCACACCAGCCAGGCTCCATGCCCAGCCAAATAGCACCTTATCTCCGGAGGACCGCAGAAAAAGGGAACAAAGCAAGGATAGGATCACCGCCGAGGTCACCAGCGCTGAGGTCACCAGCAACTGTGTAGTCTCAGAGCCGTAAGAATGCGTATAATGTGCGTTGAAGATGAAGAACAGCGTCCATAGCGTGCCAAAGAGGGTCAGAAGCTGCCATCTCTTTTGGGTAAACATGCCATAGAACTCAACAACTCCCAAAAGAGCAGCGACAGCTACTACAACGGAGAACCAGGGGTCGCCAAACCAGATGGAAACGAAGAGGATGGGTATGAGGAATAGCGCACTGAGTACTCTTTGCCGGAGCATTCGCCGATAAGAAACCGAGGGCTCAGTTGCCTCAGCCCTCTCTCGCCTCTCCTTCCGCTTTCAATCCACCGAAGCGTCTCTCTCGCCGGCTGTACGCAACTAATGCCTTCTCAATGTCTTTCTCACCGAAGTCCGGCCATAAGGTGGGCGTGGAGTAGAACTCACTATAGGCTGCCTGCCAGATGAGGAAATTGCTCACCCTCATCTCACCGCCAGTGCGGATAATCAGGTCTGGCTCAGGTACATCCGGATTATAAAGATAACTGCTGAACAGCGATTCGGTGATATCTTCAGACGGGACCCCATCCTCGATAATGCAGCGAACCGCATCCAGGATCTCTGCGCGACCACCATAATCAAAAGCAATGCTCAAGGTCATCCCCGTATTATTCTTAGTCAACTCGAGCGCCTTATGAACCTTACCCTGCAGCTCCGGCGACAAGTCATCAAGTCTTCCCAGATGACTAAGCCTGACGTTCTTCTTATGCAGAGCTTGGGTCTCGCGGTCCATCATCTGGGCCAGAATACGCAGCAACCCACTGACCTCCACCCCAGGCCGCCTCCAGTTCTCTGTGGAGAAAGCATAGAGTGTGAGGTATTTCACCTGATACCGATCGAAGCTTTCTACTACCCGGTGGACATTGTCAGTGCCGGCACGATGCCCAAGAAGCCGGGGCAGGCCACGCTTCTCAGCCCATCTACCGTTCCCATCCATGATAATAGCGACATGGCTTGGGAGAGGAAATATCGTCTTCACAGATAATGCCGCTGTCTTTGTCTGTGCCACCGGCCGTCCTCAGTGCGTCAGAATTCCAGGAGTTCAGCTTCCTTGTCTTTCGCTATCTGGTCGATGTCCTCAATGAATCTATCGGTGACCTGTTGCAATCGACTCAAAGCCCGCTTCTGCTCGTCCTCGGACATCTCTTTGTTTTCCTTAAGCTCCCGCAACTTCTCAAGTCCTTCTCGCCTCATATTGCGCACCGACACCTTCCCCTCCTCCACCCTTTTGCGCACCATCTTGACTAGCTGATTGCGCCGCTCCTCAGTAAGCTGGGGAATAGCCAGCCTGACCACATTGCCATCGGTTGTCGGGTTGAGACCAAGGTCCGATTTGAGGATAGCCTTCTCAATGCTTGGCAGAATCTCCCTTTCCCAAGGCTGAATCACAAGCATCCTGGCATCAGGAATAGAGATGCCCGCAATCTGGTTAAGCGGGACAGGAACTCCATGGTAATCGACTCGAATATGATTTACGAGACCAGGGCTGGCTCTTCCAGTACGAATGGCTGCCAAATCCTCTTTCAAAACCTCTACTGCCTTGCGCATCTTACCCTCTGCACCCAGCAGAACATCGTCTTCGCTCATCGCCAATCCCCCGTTCACGAGAGTGACACCAACCCAAAAGCCTCAAATCGCTTGTCAGTATACTGTCTTCTCAGGTGATTGAGAGAGTTGCCTTTCTCACTCGGTTATTCGCCACTGTGCACAAGTGTGCCTACGGGTTCCCCGGCAATCACTCGCTCAATGCTATTAGGGGCTTGGAGATCGAAAACTCTTATGGGAAGATGATTATCCATGCATAGAGACAGCGCAGTGGAATCCATCACCTCAAGCCTCATCTTCAGAGCATCTATGTAGCTAAGCTGATCATACTTTTTCGCCCTGTCATTGGTCAATGGATCCGAGTCATAAACCCCATCAACCTTGTTCTTGGCCATAAGCAAGACATCAGCATTAGTCTCTATCGCGCGCAAGGCCGCCGCAGTATCAGTGGTCATATAGGGGTTGCCCGTCCCCGCGGCAAAGATAACCGCTCGCCCCTTCTCCAAATGACGGATAGCGCGTCGCCGGATGTAGGGCTCGGCGACCGCCTGCACTGCTATTGCACTCTGGCTCCTCGTGACCACCCCTTCCTTCTCCAGAGCATCCTGAAGGGCAAGTGCATTAATTATGGTGGCCAGCATGCCTGCGTAATCAGCGGTGGCTCGGTCCATTCCCCTACCCTCAGCATCCTCCCCCCTCCAGATATTCCCGCCACCAACAACGATGGCAACCTGAACTCCATCGTCCACAACGCGCTTCAGCTGCTTAGCGATATTCACCAAAGTTGCAGGATCAATGCCGAACTCGGCCTCACCCATGAAAGCCTCACCACTAAGCTTCAGCAGAACACGCTTATATCTCGGACTACTCATCTTGTCCGTCTGCCCCCAATTCAAATCGGACAAACCTTCTTACCTTAATATTCTCCCTAACCTTGGCTATTGCTTCAGTAATAACATCCTGAACCTTCCTACCTGGATCTTTTATGAACGGCTGAAGCAGAAGGCAATCCTCATCGGCAGATTCTTCTCCCCCAGGTACATCCTTGGAACTGACATAGCGAGGGCAGGCAGCTACCACTTGCATCGCCAGGTCATGGGCCAGTTCCTTGAACTCCGGAGTACGAGCCACAAAATCGCTCTCACAGTTTAGCTCCACCAAGGCCCCAATCCGCCCCCCGGTGTGAATATAACACTCTACCAGCCCTTGCTTGGCAGACCGATTCTCCTTCTTCTTGGCGATTGCGTAGCCACGCTCTCTCAATATAGAAGCAGCAGCAGTGAAGTCGCCACCAGTCTCTTGCAAGGCATGCTTGCACTCCATTATTCCAGCGCTAGTCTGCTCCCTTAGTGCTTTAATCGCCTCAGTAGAAACCTGCATTTAACCCCTAGTCTTCGCTCTCAATAGAAGTTGGCTGAACCTCCTCGGGCTCGAAAACAGCCTCATAGTCAGGTGGCAGCTCTTCTTCTGCTTCTAACGCTTCCTTTTCGGCCAGCGCTCCAAGGGCTTGCTTGCCCTCCAAAACAGCATCAGCGATAACACTACAGAAGAGAGCCACAGCCCGGATGGCATCATCATTGCCTGGAATAGGATAGTCGATCTCATCAGGATCACAATTGGTGTCCACAATAGCAACGATGGGCACCCCAACCCGCTTGGCCTCGGCAACAGCATTCCTCTCCTTGGTAGGGTCGACAATAAACAAAGCCCCTGGAATCCTGGTCATCTCTTTGACGCCACCAAGTAGCCTGTTGAGATGCACCATCTCTTTTTCCAGTTTCAAGGCTTCCTTCTTGGGCAAGCGCTCCAATTCGCCCCTTGCCTTCCGATCCTCCAAGCGGACCAAGTAGTCGATACGCGACTGAATAGTAGAGAAATTAGTAAGCATTCCCCCCAGCCAGCGCTGATTGACATAGAAAACCTCGCAACGCTTGGCCTCTTGCTCTATTGCCTCCTGTGCCTGCTTTTTGCTACCCACGAAAATAATGTCGTCGTCCCTCTCCGCCACCTCCCGCACAAAATCACAGGCCTTATCAAGCAGAACAACGGTTTGTTCCAAATCAATAATGTGGATACCATTACGCTGACTAAAGATGAAAGACCTCATCTTGGGATTCCAGCGTGCTACCTGGTGCCCAAAGTGCACCCCAGCCTCTAGGAGCAATTTCATCGAGATATGTTCTGCCATTTCTAAGAGACCCTTACCCTCTGCAGTCTACCCAGTCTGACGAACCATAACACAGACTGGAAAATCTCTACTAGCTGCCGACATCGGCCGACTGGATGAGTTTACCATAGGCAGTTACAAAAGGCAAGGGTGAGTCTGCCCTTGACAAAGCTAAGCTAAGATGCTAAATTACTCCTGGTTAGCACTCTATGCCCAAGACTGCTAATACCACCAGACAAGACACGGCGACCTCAACCAAGAGGCGCTTTTCATGTGAGGTGCAAGTTGCCTATTTACGAATATGAGTGCAGTCTTTGTAGCACCAGATTCGAGCGAAGGCAGAGGTTTGATGAAGAACCAGTGGCTACCTGCCCTCAATGCACGGGTAGGGCACGCCGCGTGATCCATTCAGTGCCCGTTCTCTTTAAGGGAAGCGGCTTCTACTCCACTGATCAGGGCAGACGGTCGCGGGGTAACCCGGGCCCAAAAGACGAGGATACAAAGCCGACATCAGAAACAAAGGCGGAGACTAAGCCTGAGGAAAGCGGTTGAGAGCTCTTATCCAACGAGTCTCTCAAGCTTCGGTTAGTGTCGAAGGCCACGTCGCCGCTGCTATCGAACAGGGTTTGGTGGCGCTTGTTGGGGTGGCTAGGGGTGACTCGGAAGCTGATGCCCGCTATCTGGCAGAGAAGACTGCCAACCTACGTGTTTTCCCCGACGAGTCAGGAAAGTTCAACCTCTCTACACTGGATATCTCTGGGGAGGTATTGGTAGTCAGCCAGTTTACCCTCATCGCCAGTACTCGCAAGGGACGCCGTCCCAGCTTCACTGACGCTGCTCCACCCGAGGAGGCCGAGCCTCTGGTGGATGCATTCGCTCACTTCCTGCGTAGCGCCGGACTAAAGGTGAAGACTGGCCGCTTCCAGCAACATATGCTGGTCGAGATCCATAACGACGGCCCCGTCACCATTTCCATCGATAGCGAGGAACGGCTCAAGCCCAGGCACTAGCTAGGGGCGAACCTATGTGTTTGCCCTTGACCCTAATCGGAGCAGACACATGGGTCTGCCCTTACTGAAACCGCAAACCCGCCTATTTGCAACGTTTCCCTTCAGCGCTTGCCCTGAATCTGGCGGCCCGATTGGCAATTAGGGCCGCTACAGCCCCCGCAGGAATCCCCCCGTCTATATTGACAACCGCCAATCCCAGAGAACAAGACTGCAACATGGCCATCAGGGCACCGACTCCCCTCCCCCCCAAACCGTATCCAAAGGAAGTTGGAACCGCTATCAGTGGAACATCCACCATGCCTGCCAGCAATGTAGGCAATGCCCCCTCCCTGCCAGCAACGACAACAATGACATCGACGTCTTTTGTGATCATCTCTTTCAGAGGAAGAAACAGCCTGTGAACTCCTGCCGCTCCCACATCATGAGCCGTTGTGACCTCACACCCCATCTCGGATACCATCACTTCAGCTTCTTTGGCGATAGGAATATCAGAAGTGCCAGCAGTGATTATTCCCACCCTTCCCCCGGTAGCCCTCGATGAGAAATCCTTCCTTTTGATCACCACCGTTCCAGCAGTCCTTCTTTCCTGCGGAGATTCGCACTCCGCCATAACTGGCTCAAGGGCTTCAAGATGCTTCTCAGAGACTCGACTTATGATCACTCGCCCCTTTTGGGCGAGTATCTTTGAGGCTATCTCGGCCACAGCCTCCGGGGTTTTACCCTCAGCAATGACTACTTCGGGGATACCATGTCTGATCTCTCGCCCTACGTCCAGCCGTGCCAAATCAGCCACCTCCTCCACAGCCAACGCCTTGAGAGCCTTCTCAGCTTCGTCTAACGAAATTTCGCCTCTTGCCAGCTTCTCAAGCACTTCTCTCAACAAAGGAAGCCTCCTGTTGCACGCAATGTGCATAACATACGTACAAGTAGTATACTAGGCTTAATCCAGGAATAAAAGAGGGACCCAAATGCCAGACAATACCAAACGCATCTTGGTTATCGACGCCCAAATGGCCGGAGTATCAGGAGATATGATAGTCGGCGCCTTGCTCGACCTTGGAGCAAATGCTACGAGTGTAATAGATGCAATGAGAACGCCCCGCAACTGTTTGCGAGGGTGCAATGACCTCGAAATAACAGTGACGGACACTGTCAGAAGAGGAATTCGAGCCAAAAGAATCGATGTTACGGTTCAAGAGGAAGTTACCCAAAGGACAGCCGCCGAACTCCTGGAGGCAGCTTCTACATGCCTGCAAAAGTTACAGATTTCAGAGAAAGCCAGACAGTTTGCTTTAAACTCAATCAACACCCTCGTTTCCGCCGAGGCAGTAGCTCATGGGCAAAGCACACAAGAAGTTAACCTACACGAAACGGCATCCGCCGATACCCTCGCCGATGTAATCGGCGCCGCCACCGCTCTAGACGATCTAGGGCTCTTCACTGATACCACCATCTATTCGACCCCTGTCGCTGTTGGAGGCGGTCTGCTCCACTTCTCCCATGGTACGGTTTCATCCCCGGCACCAGCCACGCTAGAAATACTGCGTTCCAAGAGATTCCTCACAGTCGGCGGGCCAGTCGAAGCTGAGCTGGCTACTCCTACAGGGGTCTCCCTCCTGACTACCCTAGCGCTCGAATCCGTCAGGTTCTATCCACCCATGAAACCGACCAGCGTGGGCTATGGCGCAGGAACAAGGGATTTTGTGGAGATGCCCAATGTCCTGAGGGTTACGCTGGGGGAACGCCATGACTCCGGCCTCTTAAGTGAAGAGATGTACGTGATTGAGACAAACCTCGATGACGCTACCGGTGAATCGATCGGGTACGCCATGCATAAGCTGCTGCAAGAGGGCGCCAGAGACGCAAGCGCGATACCAACGTTAACCAAAAAAGGAAGGCCAGGGCACCTCATCAAGATAATCGTAGACAGGTCAAGCCTGGAGCGTGTGTGCAGAATTTTGATGGAGGAGACAGGCACGCTGGGGGTAAGAATTTACCCATGCGAAAGACGCATCCTAGCTCGGGAATCTATTCCTATCGAGGTGATAGTAGAAGACGTAACGGAAGTCATCAATGTAAAAGTCGCCAAAAGCACACAAGGCCAGGTCATTCAAATAAAGCCGGAATACGACGACGTTGAGAGGCTAGCTGATCGAACGGGTAAGCCATGGAGAGAAATCGAGGAATTGGTGAAGAGGAAAGCCGCGGAGATTTTAGAGGAGCACTGAGCTCTTGAACGACGCCGACAATAGACTGTATAAGGACAAAATAGACGAGCTAGTGGAAAACCTTGCTAGTGCTTTGCGCCAGATCTCACAAAGCCTCAAAGAGCTTGGATACGAGTATGTGACACTGGACCCGGAGGGATACAGGAGCGGAAGTTTCGACCAGACATTTCACGACAAGAAGGAATGAAGGGGCATAGCCAAAGGAATCTCGTATCTAGTCAGATGCACCCTCTGACGATTTCCTGCGGAAGATTATCGAATCCAAGCTTAAGAATTCGCCTTTATGAACCAATACCTGGAAAGCCATAATCAGAAGACCAAGATCTATCAGAAGTGCATCGCGGGTTTGAAGTACAGCCAGCTCACCGAAGCATCCACATTCCAGGTTCAGACCACGGTAAAGTAAGATGCTGTTGGCAACAATGCAACTCACAGCCGTGAGGATGCCGATGCCCGCGGCAAATCGTGACAACAGCCCCAGAAGCAAAAAGGAACCGACAATGACCTCCACCCAGGGAAGTCCGGTACCGTATAATCGGGCCAGGACATCCGGTAGTAGATCATACTCTTGACACTGACTAACAAATTCAGCCCTTTCAGGCAGCTTCCCGGCACCGGATACGATAAGGGTAGTCCCCAAAGCAAAGCGGCAGGCAAAGCTAATATGGCGATTTCTGAATATCTCCCATACTGCTCCAGCAGAGGCCCTGAGTCTGTTCATCTTGTCTCAAGCTCAAGACTTATATCCAGCGCCTTGGCCGAATGGGTAAGCGCGCCAACAGATATAAGGTCAACTCCAGTATCGGCAACAGCGCGCACGCTATCTAGGGTGATTCCGCCCGAGGCCTCGAGCAACGCCCGTCCCTGTGCCAGTTGCACCGCCTGTCGCATTTCTTCCAGGTTCATGTTGTCCAGCATAATTATGTCCGCCCCCGCAGAGAGCGCTTCCTGGGCCTGCTCCACAGACTCAACCTCGACCTCGATTTTCAGGGTACGCGCAGCATGCTGCCGAGCCATTTTTATTGCCTCCCCCAACCCCACCCCACGGGAGCGAAGGGCTACCAGGTGGTTGTCCTTGATCAGAACGCCATCACCCAGATTCTGGCGGTGGCTGCGTCCACCGCCAACCCGCACTGCGTACTTCTCCAGTATCCTCAAGCCCGGTGTGGTCTTGCGTGTATCTGTAATGACCGCCTTCGTCCCGGAGATAGCTTCCACATACTTTGCCGTCTCAGTAGCGATGCCGCTGAGTCTCTGCAAGAAGTTCAAGGCTGCCCGCTCTGCCTTGAGGATGCTTGCCACCCTTCCCTCGATAACACCTAGTCTGTCCCCAGGATGCACCCTGCTACCGTCGGCAACCAGCTCTTTGACCCTCAGCGCCGAATCCACCCTGCGAAATACCATCGTGGCCACGCCTATACCAGCCAAAACCCCTTCGCCTTTTCCATGCAGATACGCCTTGCCCTCCTGAGTTGGGGATATCAGCGCCTCAGTAGTAACATCACCCGAGCTCAGGTCCTCGGCCAGGGCGCTGTCAACTATCTGCTCAACCTGTTTTCCCCACAAAATACCCTCCAGTTCCTTTCTCCTCCTGGTAGACTAGGCAGTCTTACGGAACACGATATGTTTGAGCCAGGCATCGGAGGACTCAGGGAAATCGGAACGGAAGTGAGCCCCGCGGCTCTCCTCTCTCATCAGAGCCGCTTCAGCCATAAGCCGTCCCACCAGCACCATGTTAGCCAGCTCGTATGATGGGCGGTCTGTAGGCGTCTTAAGGTCCTTCTCCCATGCAGCGAGGGTGGTAGCTGCCTCCTCCAGCCTCTCCCCCGAGCGCACGATACCTACATTGTCCCATAGCAGTGACTGCAGGGCAGTCAAGCTCAGACTGGGAAAGCTACGTGTAAAAGTGTCTCGCTCTTTGAGAGCAAAGGCTTCCCTTTCAGCAATGCTGCTTGTATTGGCTCCTCCCTTAAACCTTTCCACAATCCTCCTGCCGAAGACCAATACCTCCAGCAGAGAGTTCGAGGCCAAACGGTTCGCCCCATGCACCCCCGTGCATGCCACCTCGCCGCTGGCGAACAGACCGGCGACGTTAGTTTCGCCCCAGTAATTCGTCCTTACCCCACCCATCATGTAGTGAGCAGCAGGTACCACCGGAATCATCGCGGAGGTGATATCCAGGCCATGATCCTGGCAAAACCGGTAGATCTGAGGGAAGCGAGCAGAGACAATCCGCGCCGGCAGATGGGTAACATCCAGGTAAACGCGGTCAGTTCCAGTCTTTTTCATCTCGGCAACGATGCTGCGGGCGACAATATCTCTGGGCGCCAAATCGCCTTCAGGCGCGTACTCAAGCATAAAGTGTTCCCCACTGGCGTTGCGCAAGACCCCTCCTTCACCCCTCACAGCCTCAGAGATGAGAAACAACGGCACACCGGGCAAACGCAGAGCTGTGGGATGGAACTGAAAGAACTCCATGTCTGCGACCTCGGCACCAGCCTTATAAGCCAAAGCTATTCCATCGCCGGTTGCGATGTCGGGATTGGTGCTAATCTTAAACAACCGTCCCATTCCGCCAGTAGCCACGATGAGGAAACGACAGCCAAATTCCTCTACAGACCCAGACCCTAAGTCCAAGGCAGCGACTCCGTATACACCGCCATCGCGGACAACAATGTCAGTCGCAAGGCAGTGCTCCAGAATGGTAATATTCCTCGACAAACGTGCGGCGTTGCTCAAGGTGACCTCAATACGTTCTCCAGTGGCATCCCCACCGGCATGCAGAATGCGGGGAACACTATGAGCAGCCTCCATGGCGAGAGCGATCTCGCCCTCGACCGTGTCGAAGGGAACTCCGAACTTAACCAGGTCAGCAATACGGTCAGCACCTTCCTCGGTGAGAATGTGCACCGCCTCTGGGTCACATAGGCCAGCGCCCGCAGCCATCGTATCCCGGAAGTGAAGCTCAGGGGAGTCAAGACTGCTGATGGCCGCGGCGATACCACCTTGAGCATGCTTGGTGTTGCATTCGTCAATGCTACCTTTGGTGAGGATAAGAACGCTGCCCAACTCCTGGGCCAGCAGAGCATCATAAAGCCCAGCTATTCCACTGCCAACGATTATGTAGTCATATTCTCTCATCAATCCACCTGGCGGGGTTAGGCTATACCTAGCATCCTATCCAGGGCCTGTTTAGCCCTGACTCCTATCTCCTCCGGTACAACGACCACGTTTCCTGCCACCGCCTTATCCCAAACCCTTCGGTAGGGATAGCTTAATCCAACACATATCCAGTGTCAACGAGCAGGTAATTCGGGAGCAGCAACACATGCGTTGATGGGTGAGGGAATGGCAGGGTTCTTAGACGACTCGGGTGAGATATTGCACCTTTTGCATATTCGGGGTAGAGTTAGTAAGGGTCAAATTTCTCTGAGTGGCTGCATGCCCATCTGCCACAAGCAGGAGAAGACGTTTGCATATCACCCGTTTGAGCCTGACTAACTTCCGTAACTATGCTAGCCTCGAGCTCGAACTTCCACCAAGTATAATGGTGCTCCAGGGTGATAATGCTCAGGGCAAGAGCAACCTCCTGGAGGCAATTTACCTTCTGGCGACCAGCAGATCACCTCGCGCCACCAACGAGAGGGAGCTTATTAACTGGTCTGCCTTGAGAGAGGAGCTTCCCGTCTGTCGCCTTGCGGCCGAGGTTCAGAAGGCCGAGAGAAATCTTAGCCTGGAGATTGCCCTCAGGGGCAAGCCCGCCGCCTTGAGCGAAGCCGAGGACTCTTTCTCTCCCTGGCAGAGTGCGCCCAAGGCTCCACCTATCCACAAGCGTATTCGAGTGAACGGCGTAGTGCGCCGCGCCGTTGACCTTATCGGCCAAATCAACGTCGTGCTGTTCAGCGTCCAGGACATCAACATCATTGGGGGTGAGCCGGCATTGCGCCGCCGCTATCTTGACATTACAAACTCCCAAATTGATCCCCACTACCTGCGCCAGTTGCAGCGATACCACCGAGTCCTCTGGCAGCGCAACCGCCTTCTGCGTCAGATAGCTGAGAACCAGGCAAGCCCTGATGAGCTCTCCTTCTGGGATCAAGAACTGGTGCAAACCGGGGCTTATCTAACGGTCCAGCGAGATCATATGGTTGCCGCGCTGGGACATTTAGCACAAGTCATCCATGACGAACTCAGCAGCGATCAAGAAAGGTTAAGATTAGCCTACCTCAGAAGCATCGATAAGGAGAAAGGAAAGGGAGATTCCCGGATCGAGGAGATTGCTGAGATGTTTGCCCGGTCACTACACGCAGCACGAGACAAAGAGCTTGCTCAGGGGATATCGCTAGTGGGACCGCACCGTGACGATCTTCGTTTCTTGACCAATGAGATAGATTTAGGAGTTTTCGGCTCTCGGGGTCAGCAAAGGACTATTGCACTCTCGCTCAAACTTGCTGAGGCCGAGTTTATGCTGAGCAAGACTGGGGAGCATCCGATACTGCTCTTAGATGATGTTCTCTCTGAACTGGATGTCCAGCGGCGGCGTCACCTGCTTCGCTCTGTTGCCAGGTATCAACAGGTGCTAATGACCACAACAAGCCTCGATCACTTCGAACCCGATTTCCTGAAAGAGGCGGTGTTATTCAGAGTAGACCAGGGCCGTATCGAGCCCCTCTCCAGCTAAGCTTACCATTCCCTATCTCTCCCCCCTTTTGTAAAGGGGGGAAGGGGGATTTAGGGGGATGATATTTGTGGGTAATAATAAGCTTCAAGAGAGAGGGATTTTAACGGAAGACTCTACTGTGTTGCCTGAGGCCTATCTCTACTGCAGAATCTTATGACCTCAGCAAAGTTGCTGATCTTTGCCTGATTGTTAGTCTCCAATATGCCATCGTAAGTGAGGCTAATCCACGGCTTCCCATACTTTTCGCTGAGCTTCTCCGACATGGCAGCTACAGTTCCTCCAGGCATACAGCCATGCGGCATCACTGAAATCACGCCGGCAAATCTCGGGTCCCCCAGCCACTCCACCCCTGCGCCTATACTAAGAATTGCTTCGCCCCCACATTTCGGGGAGAGGTATTTCCCTGCTAACTCCAGCAGCTCCTTTGTTGTAGGGTCCTTGCCTTCAACCAACTCGTCAAAATTGGCTGCTACTGAGTGCTCGTCCCGACCTAACAGGAGCTTTCTTATATTGCCGGTAATAATCCTCTTCAAGTCCCTGTCCCTGATGCCATCCTCGATATTCCTATGTGTTACGTACTTGAACCACTCCGCGATAGGCGAGACGATGACCTCCAATCCCACCTTCTCACATTCCTTGACCAGATCGCTATTGCTGAATTTGTTGGAGCGTAGAAA
>JAUXAX010000080.1 GCA_030619685.1 Dehalococcoidia bacterium | reverse complement strand
TGTTGCTGCGTTGGCACTTGGGGCGGAGGGAGTGCTGATGGGGACAAGATTCTTGGCCAGTCGTGAGTGCCTACTTCACCTCAACCTGAAGAGCAGACTCGTAGATGTAATGTCCACAGAATCCACACTCGTTCTGGGTACAATCGGTGATCCAATTAGAGTCCTGCGCACCGAGCTTGTTTCGAAGGTCCAAGAGTTAGAAGAGAAAGGAGCTACCCTAGAGGATTTGCTGCCACTGGTTGCTGGAGAGAAGAGTCGGGAAGCGATGTCAGCAGGAGATGTGGACAACTCCTTGTTGCCTTGCGGTCAGGTGGTGGGTATGATCCGTGACATCCCTACGGTGAAGGAACTAATCGACAGCATAATAAACGGAGCAATAGCTGTTCAGGAGCGCTTGAGCAACACTCTGAGCGGAAATGGTTAAGGAACTGCTCGGGGCGCTGAAGCTACCGGGAGAGCCGCAAGTCTGGGGAACGCAAAAACAGAAGGAATTGGGGAGGGAACGGGAATGGCAGAGATAAGAGAAGCGGTAATGGTGGATTTTGTACGGACGCCTTTTGGCAGGGCAAGCAAGAAGAGGCCAGGGTTCTTTACGGATGTTCGTTCCGACGACCTGGGAATCATCGCGGTCGAGGAATTGATGAAACGAACAAAGGTAGACCCCGCCTCAGTTGACGATATCATCATAGGAACGCCAACCCAACTCGGGGAACAGGCACAAGCTGCCAGAAGTATTACCCTGGCGGCTGGTTTCCCCTTCGAGGTCCCGGGCTTAACCGTCGATCGAGCGTGCGGCTCGAGTTTGTCAGGTGCACAGATTGCGGTATGGGCCATTCAAACAGGCGCGGCAGCTGTTGTTATCGCCGGCGGCATAGAAAGCCTATCCCATTTCCCTAACCCTGTGATCACGCCTGATACAGACCTGCTCGAGCTTGCCAAGGAATTCGGTGCGCGTGGTAATCCAAATCCAAAAATGGCTGCCAGGGTTGATCCAGCTGCCATGCTGGGTATGGGCATCACCGCCGAATACCTTGCTGACAAGCTTGATATCTCCAGAGAGGAGATGGACCAGTGGGCCCTGAGAAGCAACCTGAGGGCTGCTGACGCCCAGAGAGAGGGCAAGTTCAAGCACGAGATAGTCCCTGTGGAGGGTAAGCTGCCCGATGGAACAGTAGCGCTCGTCGATTACGATCAAGATGTGAGGCCTGACTCAACCATCGAGAAGATACGCACTCTGCCACCTGTCTATAAGCCAGATGGAAAGGTTAACGCCGCAAGTTCATCTAAAGAGAGCGATGGTGGTGCGGTGGCAATGTTCATGTCCAAGGAGAAAGCCAGGGAGTTGGGATTGAAGCCGATGGTTACGGTAAGATCTACCGCCGTGGCGGGATGCGACCCCGGAATCATGGGGTACAGTGCATATTTGGCATCGAAAAAGGCTTTGGAGAGGGCAGGGCTGTCTGCAAATGATATAGACCTCTGGGAGACAAACGAGGCCTTCGCAGTAGTGCCTTTGGCTTTGATAAAGGAATTCGGGATAGACCCGGAGAGAGTGAACGTAAATGGTGGTGCCTGCTGCATTGGCCATGCAGTGGGAGCCAGTGGGATCCGGATGGTGGGGACACTGGCCCATGAGATGAATCGTCGAGGTTCTAGATACGGTCTGGCATCCATATGCGGCGGGATGGGGCAAGGAACAGCCGTAGTTGTGGAAAGGGAGGACTACTGGGACGGACACTGCGCTTTCCTGAGTTAGGGGGCACGAAGTGGCAAGTTGAGAGGAGGGCCGCTTTCACCCCGGTTACATTAACGCCCAGCCAGAATGCCATATCGGAGCTTTCTTCTCGAAGAGCGCAGAGCCGTCGCCGTCATGCGCTCAACAGCACTCAACACACAATTCCCTGCATCGTATCCCAATACGAGCCACAGGTCGGACTATTGCATAGTTGTCTCTGCACCGGGTCAGCTACCTGCCGAAGATTGGCCTACCTTAAGCCTCCAGTGATCACTACGGGAGGAGAGGAGGAGGACTAGCCTTTACACCCTGTTTTCGACCTTTGCTCAGACGCCTAGCAGTTGCTGGTAATATGCACAGGCAGTGAACATATCGTCAGGATTGCCCGGCAAGAGCAATAGTTCCTTCGGAGGAGGAAATATGGCAAGTGCCGAAAGGGCATACTATATCGGTGCTGATATGAACTGCGGTGGAGCCTGTCTGCTCAAAGCTCATGTCAAGGACGGAGTGATCGTGCGCATGGAGACCGATGACGGAGAGGAGCCCCAGCTTAGAAATTGCCTCAGGTGCCGTGCTTACCGGCAGAGGGTCTATGCCCCGGACCGGATTCTCTACCCGCTGAAGAGAGTCGGGGAGCGTGGGGAGGGGAATTTCGAACGGATATCCTGGGACGAGGCTCTGGAGAAGGTGGCCAGCGAATACAAGCGGGTCAAGGAGACCTACGGCCCGGCAGCGGTCATATACCTGACCACCGGCGGCGACATGGGCCAGGTACACAACTTGAGGACTGCGGTGCGGGTTTTCAGCCTCGCTGGGGGCTGCACCCTGATGTGGGGCATCGCCTCCAATGAGGGATGGATGTTCGCCTGTCAGGCCACTTATGGCTATCCCGCTGGCAATGACCACCGCGATCTCGTAAACTCCAAGCTCGTAGTCCTCTGGGGGACGAACTCCGTCAACATCATCGACGGCTGCGGCACCAGCTACGCTCTCGCTCGAGCCAAGGAGGCGGGAACCAAGTTCATTGTGGTTGACCCCAGGTTCACCGACACCGCCGCCCTGGTTGCCGACCGCTGGATACCCATCAGACCAGGAACCGACGCCGCAGCTATGATTGCCATGGCCCACGTGATGATCACTGAGACCCTCTGCGACCAGAGATTCCTCGACACCTACACCGTGGGGTTCGACCGCTTCAAAGAATATGTTCTGGGCGAGGAGGATGGGGTGCCCAAAACCCCAGCCTGGGCCGAGCGTATAACCAGCATCCCCGCTCAGGCCATCGCCGAACTCGCCCGGGAGTACGCTACCACCAAGCCAGCGGCATTGCTCCCCAGCAAGGCCCCAGGGCGCACAGCCTATGGAGAGCAGTATCACCGCGCGGCTTTCGTCCTGGCGGCAATGACCGGCAACATCGGCATTCACGGCGGCAGCGCAGGGTCGGAGATTACCCAGCGCGGCGAGACACCATTCCCCATGGGGCCGGCTATGAGAACCGGCGGCAACCCTGTCGATGCCAGCTCCCCGAGGCGCCGGGATGCTCTGCCAACTGCGATCTCCAAGGGCCCTGGCCTCCTTGCCCGGCTCCACAACTCTGAGGTGATGGATGCAATCCTCAAGGGTAAGGCTGGCGGCTACTATAGCGACTACAAGATGGTCTACACTGTCAACACCAACTACCTCAATCAGTACCCCAATGTGAACAAGGCGGTCAAGGCCTTGAAATCGCTAGAGTTCATCGCTGTCCAGGAGCAGTTCATGACCCCCACCGCCAGGTTCGCCGATGTAGTGCTACCTACATGCACCTTCTTTGAGCGCAGCGACGCCGTGTGGGGTGCCGGTCCCCATCTAGCCTATCAGAGAAAGGTTATCGAGCCTCTGGGCGAGTCCAAGTCTCACCTTGACATCTGCACCGGCCTTGCCGAGAAGCTGGGCATAGCCGACTTCAACGACAAGACCGAAGAGGAATGGCTCGAGCAGATCATGAGACCCGCCGTTACAGACTACGAGCGCTTCAAGGAGACAGGGGTTGAGAAGTTCTACTTGGAACCCACCGTCCCCTTCAAGAAGGAGATCGAGGACCCGGCAAACAATCCCTTCCCCACACCCTCAGGGAAGATCGAGATCTACAGCCAGCAGATCACCGATATGGAGAATCCTCTGATTCCCCCCATCCCCAAGTACATCGAGACCTGGGAATGCCTCAACGATCCCCTTGCCGAGAAGTATCCGCTCCAGCTAATCACCACCCACTTCAAGCGGAGGGCTCACAGCCAGTTCGACAACATACCCTGGCTCAGGGAACTCGAGCCCCAGGCAGTGAAAATCAATGCCCGGGATGCCCAGGCAAGGGGGATCAAGGACGGGGATACGGTCAGAGTGTTCAACGATAGAGGAGAGACGATCATCCCAGCCCAGGTGACCCAGAGGATCATGCCAGGGGTCGTCGATGTACCTGAGGGTGCCTGGTATGACCCGGACGAGCAGGGGATCGACCGCGGGGGCTGTGCCAATGTCCTCACGCGAGACGCCCGCTCGCCGGGCGGGGCCTTCACCACCAATACTTGCCTGGTGCAGGTTGAAAAGGCGTAGGAGAGGAAGCAATGCAAATAAGATTCTACGTGGTGAGAGGTAGCTCAAAGTGACTGAGCGATATGGATATGCGGGCAAAATCCTGAGGGTAGATCTATCTTCGGGAAACATAACCCAAATACCGACAATGGCCTATGCCGACAGGTTCCTCGGGGGGAGAGGCATCGCCGCCAAGATTTACTGGGACGAGGTGCCTACGGATATCAATGCATTTGATCCCGAGAATCGAATGATATTTGTCACTGGCCCCATGGCAGGGTTCAGCGGACTGTCTGGTTCCCGATGGACAGTCTGCGGCAAGGCCCCTGCCATGACTCCCGAGGAGTTCTCATATTGCAACCTCGGCGGAAGGTGGGGAGGACAGCTCAAGTTCGCCGGCTACGACGGGTTGGTTGTTCAAGGCAGATCAGACAAACCGGTGTATCTATTCATCCAGGATGATGTTGTCGAGATAAGAGACGCTTCCGCGCTCTGGGGCAAAAGCACGGTCGAAGTACGCGAAATCCTGAAGGAGGAACTGGGAAGCACGGTTGCGGTGGTAGCCTGCGGCCCTGCAGGTGAGAACCTCATCTCCTATGCCATCCTGCTCGCCGACAACGACGCCAGCGGTTCCAGTGGCTTCGGAGCGGTCATGGGTGCCAAGAAGCTGAAGGCTATCGCAGTGAGGGGGAAAGGAAAAGTAACCGCAGCTAACCCGGAGAAACTGAAGGAAATCAAGGAACATATCCGCCAGCTTATGTGGAAGGGCCCGGGGTGGACTGAGCTTATGGCGAAACCGGAGACGCACATCGAAGTAGTAGCGGGCCAGAGGGTAAAGAAAGACCTCTGCCTGGGCTGCGCGGGCTTCGACGGCAGGATTATCGTAGAATCGAGAGACGGCAAGACAAGGGGAAAATCCCTGTGCGGGTCTTCGCTATTCTACCTCGACCGAGCCCTGAAATACTACGGGGAACAGAACGAAGTGACATTTTATGTCAACAGGCTGTGCGATGAATACGGTGTTGACGCACTTGCCATTGAATCGATGATGAAGTGGCTCTCAAGGTGCAGACACGCAGGTATTCTGACCGACGAAGGAACCGGTATACCCCTGTCCAAGGTGGGGAGCTGGGAGTACATGGAAGCCCTGGTAACCAAGATGTCGCTCCGCGATGGCTTTGGAGACGTGCTAGCTCAGGGGATCGAACGAGCGGCCGATATAGTGGGCCAAGGGGCAGAGGAGCTAATTGCCGACTATGTGTCGAAAGCGGGCCATCTGCTGACGTATTGCCCCCGTACATTCCCGGTGCACGGCCTGCTATATGCCATGGAACCCAGGCAGGCCGTAAACCAGCTGCACGAAATGGGACTAGTGCTGTTTGGGTGGTTGAACTGGGCCAGCAAGTTTGAGGGCGCCTATCTCTCCAGCGATATATTTCGTAGAATCGCCGCGAGGTTCTGGGGAAGCGAACTGGCGGCGGATTTCTCCACCTACGATGGGAAGGCTCTGGCAGCAACTAAAATCCAGGATCGCGAGTATGCCAAAGAAAGCCTGATCCTTTGCGACTTCACTTGGCCAGTCACGCACACGCTCTCAGGAGACCATGTAGGTGACCCCTCCGTCGAAAGCAAGATACTTTCCGCGATTACCGGGGAAGAGGTGGACGAGGAGGGGCTCTACCGTATGGGTGAAAGGGTATTCAACCTGCAGAGGGCGATACATGTCAGGGAGGGCCACAAGGGGAGGGAAAGCGATCAGATTCCGGAGGCTTTCTTCACTACCCCTCTCAAAGGTCACGCAATGAACCCGAATGCTGAGGCTCCGGGCAAGGACGGCGAGATAACTTCGAGGATTGGGATGGTGGTAGACAGGGTGGAGTTCGAAAGGATGAAGGACGAATACTATCAGCTCAGAGGGTGGGATGTTGCCACCGGGCTTCAGACAAGGATGAAGCTGGAGGAACTCGGGCTTCAAGAGATTGCACAGGAGCTGGAACAAGGAGGGCTCATAATATAGCTGGCCCTCAAAGAAAGGGGAGTTATGGTGGAGCAACCATTATCCGACGTCCGAATACTCGATCTGACCTGGTACATCTCGGGGCCCAGTTGTACCAAGTTCTTCGCAGACTACGGCGCTGATGTGATCAAGGTCGAAAAGCCTGGTGAGGGGGATCCAGCGAGGAGAATGGGCCCGTTCTTTAACGATGACCCCCACCCGGAGAAAAGCGGGCTCTTCTTACACCTGAACACCAACAAGAGAAGCATCACCCTCAATCTAAGGGGTGAGACAGGAAAGAGAATACTCAAGGAGTTGGTGAAGGATGTCGATATCCTTGTAGAGAACTTCAGCCCTCATGTCATGCCCAGCCTGGGATTGGATTACGAGACGTTAGAGAAGATCAATCCCAAATTGGTGATGACGTCAATCTCCAACTTCGGCCAGACAGGGCCCTATCGGGACTTCAAGGCCTCGGAGCTTATCATCTATGGGATGGGTGGTGCTATGTGTACTACCGGGGTAGGTGATTGCGAGCCCGTCAAGAAGGGTATGAATGTAATCCAGTACCAGGGAGGTAACATGGCAGCGACAGCCAGCATGATAGCCCTCTATGCAGCCAGGGCGCAGGGGATTGGTCAGCATGTGGATATCTCTCTGATGGAGACCCAAATGGCCGCTATCGATAGAAGGATGAGCGAGCTCCTGGCCTATGAGTACAATAAGGAATTGACGCCCAGAATGGATATCGCGGGGCTACTGCAGTACCCCTATGGAATCTTTCCCTGCAGCGATGGCTACGTCGATGTAGCCGGCGGATTCATGTTCCTGAATCGGATCGAAGGAGTGCTCAAGGTGCCCCTTATGGAGACATATGGCGGGATGAATCAATTCGACGTGGAACGCAGGGAGGAGTTCTTCAGCACCATCTGGTATCCCTGGGTCATGGAGCGCACCAGGAGAGAAATCGTTGAAGCTTGCCAGGCGGAACGCGTCTTCAGCGCCCCGATCAATACTACCGAGGACTTGCTTAATGAGCCCCAGTTCCAGGAGAGGGGATTCTGGGCAGAGGCCGATCATCCTGTGGTAGGAAGACTGACCTACCCCGGCAGGCCTGCGTTATCGGCGGAATTGCCCTGGGCGATCAGGAGGCC
>JAUXAX010000064.1 GCA_030619685.1 Dehalococcoidia bacterium | reverse complement strand
ATTGAATATGTGGGTAGGCTGGCCGACGTCGGCCAGCCTACCCCAGGGCCTTTTAGGTTGTGGCAGCCTGGCTTTTATGACTTCAATATCTTTAGTGAGGAAAAGCTTC
This sequence comes from Dehalococcoidia bacterium, assembly GCA_030619685.1. The sequence continues at coordinate 12,398 of JAUXAX010000064.1, read as the reverse complement.
TTGAGAAGCTTGACTATATCCATAATAACCCTGTGAGCGCTGGCTTGGTTCTCTCACCAGACGACTATGAGTGGTCAAGTCATCGTCTCTATTTTTCTGAGGAATACAAGGTAACTACAGTTGCATAAAAATAGAGGAGGGGAACATATATGCCCAAGCGCACTGATATCAACAAGGTAATGATCATTGGTTCCGGCCCCATCATCATCGGCCAGGCCTGCGAGTTTGACTATTCCGGCACACAGGCTTGCAAGGCGCTGAGAAAACTGGGGTATGAGATCGTGCTCGTCAATTCAAATCCCGCCACGATTATGACCGATCCCGGCACGGCAGACGTGACCTACATCGAGCCGCTCAACCTCGAGACCATGACCAAGATCATCGAGAAGGAACGCCCCGACGCTTTGCTCCCAAACCTCGGCGGACAGTCAGCGCTGAATCTCTCCTCGGAGTTGGCCAAAACCGGAGTGCTGGAGAAGTACGGCGTTAAGGTAATCGGCGTAAACATCGATGCCATCGAGCGCGGCGAGGATCGCCAGGTCTTCAAGGACACCATGAGTCGCATCGGTCTCGAGATGCCAAGAAGCGAGATCGCCCGCAGCGTCGAGGAAATGGAACCAATTGCTGAGAGGCTTGGATATCCAGTTGTGCTTCGTCCCGCCTACACCATGGGCGGCACCGGAGGTGGGCTGGTCTACAACTTGGAAGAACTGCGCACGGTGGGGAGTCGCGGCCTGTCTGCCAGTCTGGTTGGCCAGGTGCTGGTGGAGGAGTCCGTCCTCGGATGGGAGGAGTTGGAACTGGAAGTCGTGCGGGACGCCAAGAGCCAGAAGATCACCGTCTGTTTCATCGAGAACGTCGACGCCATGGGCGTGCACACCGGTGATTCCTACTGCACCGCACCTATGTTGACCATCGATCCCAAACTGCAGGAACGCCTCCAGAAATATTCCTACGACATTGTCGATGCCATCGAGGTCATTGGTGGCACCAACATTCAATTTGCCCACGACCCCGAGACCGGGCGGGTGGTGGTGATCGAGATCAACCCACGCACCTCGCGTTCATCCGCGCTGGCATCAAAGGCAACGGGATTCCCCATCGCGATGGTGTCCTCCATGCTAGCAGGGGGCCTAACGATGGACGAGATACCCTACTGGCGGGAAGGGACATTGGAGAAGTATACGCCCTGCGGCGATTACGTGGTCGTCAAATTCTCCCGCTGGGCGTTTGAGAAGTTCAGGGGAGTGGAGGACAGGCTCGGCACCCAGATGCGCGCTGTCGGCGAAGTCATGAGCATCGGGAAGAATTACAAGGAAGCCTTTCAAAAGGCTATCCGGTCACTGGAAAACGGTCGCTACGGCTTGGGCTTCGCCAAGGACTTTCACAACAGACCACTGGAGGAACTGATGGATATGCTCCGCGAGCCCTCCAGCGAGCGGCAGTTCATCATGTACGAAGCGCTGCGCAAGGGAGCCGACATCGACGAGCTTTACCAGCGTACATATATCAAGCCCTGGTTCATAGAACAAATGAAGGAATTGGTGGAGTTGGAGCAGAAGCTGCTGAAACACAAAGGCTCGCTGCCGCCAGATGACCTCCTCGTACAAGCCAAAAAGGACGGTTTCGCCGACAAGTATCTCTCTCAGATTCTCAGAGTGCCGGAAGCTGAAATCCGAGCCAGGCGTACCGCCCTCGGCGTCGTCGAGGGATGGGAACCGGTGCCAGTGAGTGGTGTGGAGAATGCTGCCTACTACTTCTCCACCTACAACGCTCCAGACAAGGTGGGAGTTAGCAACGCCCGCAAGGTCATGGTCTTGGGAGGCGGCCCCAACCGGATTGGCCAGGGGATTGAATTCGACTACTGCTGTGTACACGCGGCCCTCGCCCTGCGCGATGAGGGGATTGAGTCGATCATGGTCAACTGCAACCCAGAGACTGTATCCACCGACTACGATACTTCAAACAAACTGTACTTTGAGCCGCTGACTGTCGAAGACGTCCTGGCCATCTACGAGAAGGAGAAGCCGGAGGGCATCATCTGCCAGTTCGGAGGCCAGACGCCTCTCAATATCGCTGCCGAACTCGAGGCCGCGGGGGTCAAGATTCTCGGCACCAGCCCTGAGACCATCGACCTTGCCGAAGACCGCGACAGGTTCCGAAAGGTCATGAGGGACCTGGATATTCCCGAGCCGGATTCTGGTATGGCCAGCAACATGGACGAGGCCCTCGCCATTGCCAGCGAGATCGGCTACCCCCTGATAGTCCGCCCATCCTATGTTCTTGGTGGACGCGCGATGGAGGTGGTACACGACGAGGAAATGTTGCGGGAATATGTCGAAGCCGCTGTGGAAATCTCTCCCGAGCGGCCTATTCTGATCGATAAATTCCTGGAGAACGCCATAGAAGCCGAGGCTGATGCCATCGCAGACGGCACTGACGCCTTCGTGCCAGCAGTTATGGAGCACATCGAACTCGCTGGCATTCACTCCGGTGACTCCGCCTGCGTGATACCACCCGTCAGCATTCCCCAAAAACATATAGATACCATTGATGAATATACACGGAAGATCGCGGTGGAACTCAATGTTGTGGGACTGATGAACATCCAGTATGCCATTCATAACGACACTGTGCACGTCCTGGAAGCAAACCCGCGGGCGAGCCGCACGGTGCCCTTGGTAAGCAAGGTCTGCAACATCCCAATGGCGCGCCTAGCCACCCAGGTGATGCTGGGGAAAAAGTTAACCGACCTGGACCTGCGGCGCAGGCCCATCCCGCATTTCGGTGTCAAAGAGGCGGTATTCCCGTTTGACATGTTCCCCGAGGTAGACCCTGTGCTCGGCCCCGAGATGCGCTCGACGGGAGAGGTGCTAGGTATGGCCGACAACCCGGGACTTGCCTTCTACAAGGCACAGGAAGCGGCCAAGCAGCGTCTGCCCTTGGACGGCACTGTCCTCATCACTGTCTCCCCGCGCGACCGGGCCGGTGGACTGGAAGCGGCGCAGCATTTCTCCGCGCTTGGGTTTGCCATCAAGGCCACGGTGGGAACCCGCGAATATCTTGCTGGTCATGGTATCAATTCAGAGTTGATTCTGAAGGAGCACGAAGGCCGTCCCAATATCACTGACGCCGTAAAGAACGGGGAGATTCAACTCGTCGTGAACACGCCCAGCGGCAAGCTGAGTGTCGAAGACGATTCCTACATTCGAAAAGCGGCGATCAAATACAAGGTGCCCTACATCACCACGACCACGGCAGCAGTCTCGGCAGCCAAGGGGATTGCTGCCCACCGCAAAGGACACAGCGAGGTCAAGAGCCTTCAGGAATACCATGCAGATATCTCATTGGGCCCGTGTGCAGAATAGATTGATTCAAGTTAGATGGCTGAAACGAGAGCGAAGAAAAAAGCGATCCTGGTGCTTGAAGACGGCTTGGCATACCGGCGGCATTCTTATTGCTTCGCTCCGCGCGCAATGACACGGAGCTTTGGCGGGATACTGGAGATTGATTAAGGCAAGTGAAGCGAGTAAATGCCGATATAGTCACCATTAGCGAGTTATGGTCAGGAGTCTATCTCCTCTGGGCGCAAGCGCCTGAAATCGCCGCTCTGGCTCGTCCGGGGCAGTACGTCATGGTGCGCTGTGGAGAGGGGCAGGACATGCCGCTAAGGCGGCCTCTGAGCGTTCATCGGATATCTATAGACAATAGGGTGGCCTTTCTTTTCGCGGTGGTGGGGCGGGGCACAGAATGGCTCGCACAGCGCAGGGAGGGGGATTCCGTGGACCTGTTTGGGCCGCTGGGCAATGGTTTTGAGGTTTATCCCTCGTCGCGTAACCTTCTCCTGGTCGCCGGGGGTATTGGCATCGCTCCATTGGTAGCTCTGGCCGAGCAGGCTGTCACCACTGGCAGGTCGGTGATGCTACTTATTGGGGATAGAAATGCAGATCGAATCTACCCCGACCGGCTGCTTCCATCTGGCGTCAAGACTTCTGTAACTACCGAGGATGGTTCTAGGGGGAGGGGGGGTATGGTCACCGATCTTGCACTCGACTTTATCCCTGAGGCGGACCAGGTTTTCGCCTGCGGGCCGCTCCCCATGTATCGAAAAATAGCCGGGATGAGTGGCCAGCTAGGCGACAAGCCGACCCAGGTCCTCCTGGAGGCGGTGTTGGGGTGCGGGGTGGGCGCTTGCCTTAGCTGCACCGTTGAAACCAAGCACGGCCAGAGATTAGTGTGCAAAGACGGGCCTGTGTTTGAGCTGAGCGAGATTGTCTGGGACAAAGTAGTAGCGCCTCCCGCAGGGAGACGCTACTGAAGCGACGTAACCGTTCACTGTAGGGGCAGACCCATGTGTTTGCTGTAGGGGCAGACCCATGTGTGTGCCCAGATTAGGATCAAGGGTGAACACATAGGTTCACCCTTTCCTAGACCCACCTTACTTTCGAGGGCAGGGAAACAGTGGCCTTACCGGGCATTGTCTCCTCTCCTCGCTGGTTCAGGGTCTTGATTTCGACATCTACCAGGTACTCGTCGCCCTCCTGGTATTTCTTCACAACGGTACCGCCGATGAATTGCGTATCCCCGAACATGTTGAAGAGGATGCACCGGCCGCTGAGCTTCTTCAGGAACCCTTCGTCTCCCATCCAGTTGGTCATCAAGTGACCTGCCCATGAGAACCGCTGCATGCCCAGGTCGTACGCTATAGGTACTCCTATCGCATCGGACTTGGAGGATTCGTAGTGGACATCAGCCATCGGTTCAATTGTACCCGTTTCAGGGTCTTTGACTCCCCACATTGGATGCCGCTTCATGTACTTGTGGCGTATTCGGTGAGCGCCCTGGCCGCCGCCTATCCCTACCCAGAACTCCACCATGTCTGTCTGGCCGAGCGGGCCCTTTACAACAGGCGTTAACTCATCGCCGACGTTGACATCTTCCCATAACCGCGGGGTCGCCCCTCGGATCTCCTCTGCCTCGTAGGCGTCATCGATTCTTTTCAGTTCCTCTCTGGTGTACCTGTATTTCTTGATCTCGGCGTACTTACCCTTTTCCTTAGCGGCCCCTCTCTCGACCCTCATGGTCTCCCTTTTCTGAGTGCCTACAACCTTGCCACTTTGGTTGTAGTATATCGTCCTGCCAATTTGCAGGAACTGGCGTCCACCCATCTTGCCCTGCTTCTCTACGAGGTCGAGGGGCACGTCAACTACGGTAAGGTCATCGTTGACATGTAGGGTCTCGAACCACTCCCAGTTGCAGCCGCAGTAGAAAGCGTGCACCCCGGGCAGCCCCTCCATTCCTTGGGGGCATGCCACGGCATAGAGGAACATCGGCGGCGCGATTATGTATCCCCACTTGGTTCTCGTTGCATATTCAGGTTCACGAAAGAGGGGGTTTTCGTCACCTATACCGTTGCAGAACTGCCTTATGGCATCCTTCGTAGCGACCTCGTTTTGCCTGATCGGGTAGTAGGGCACGCCGAACTTGGCCCTCATGTTGGCCAGTCCTTCTTCGGTTATCTTGCCAAAGGTTACTTCTGGCTTCTCTGTCACTGCCACTCTCTCTTACCTCCTCGATGCTCTTGCCGCCTAAGCAATTTATTATAACAGAAAGAAGCAGCGTTCTCTAGCTTCGGTTTGTGTCCTACTTGAGGCAGGGAAAGGGGACTGTCTCATGCTTGTCTGAAATCACGGGATAGGTCTGACCATTATTGTTTGTTCACGCGCGGCGCCAACAGAGATGATGCTGGCCGAGCACCCGACTAGCTCCTCTATCCTTCTCACATAGGCCTGAGCCTGGGAGGGGAGTTCTTCGAAGCGGCGAATGCCGCTGGTGGGGCATTCCCAGCCAGTCAACTCTTCGTAAACTGGCTGGCACTTCTCAAGCAGGGCCGAGTTAGCCGGGGGGCGATTGTAGATAATGCCGTCTACTTCGTAAGCGGTGCAGATTCTGAGAGAGGAGAAATCGTCGAGGATGTCGAATTTGGTGATGGCAGTGGAGGTGAAGCCGTTGACCTCGGCAGCGTAGCGGGCGACAACGGCGTCAAACCAACCACACCTGCGAGGACGCCCTGTAGTGGTACCATACTCGTGACCCCGTTCTCTCATTTGGTCTCCGCACTCATCATGAAGTTCAGTGGGCATGGGGCCACTTCCTACCCTTGTGGTGTATGCCTTTAACACCCCGACGACTTCTTTGATATTTGCCGGGCTCATCCCCACTCCCAAGGATACGCCGCCTGCTACCGCCGAGGTGACGTAGGGATAGGTGCCGAAGTCGAGGTCGAGCATGGTGCCTTGTGCTCCCTCGAGCAAAACCCATTCGCCTCTCTCCAACGCCTCTTCTAATGTCACGTCTGTTTCGCGGACATAAGGAGCCAGGCGCTCTCCGTACTGGCAGTAGTCTTGGTATAGCTCGTCAAGGGAAAGAGGGGCGGCACCATATAGCTTGGTCAGGATGCTGTTCTTGTACTCCAGCACGAAGCTAAGCCGTCTCCGAAAGGTCTCCTTATTGAGCAGGTCGCAGATACGGATCCCCATACGCGATGTCTTGTCTGCAAAGGCGGGGCCAATACCTTTGCGGGTAGTACCTATCGCTCCGCTGCCTCGCGCCTCTTCCTCCAAACCGTCGAGGAGGATGTGATAGGGCATGATCAGGTGGGCTCGATCGCTAACGAAGAGGTTGCCCGTGCTAATATTATGTTGCTTGAGGGTTTCGACCTCGTCCAAAAACGCAGCGGGGTCGATGACCACTCCATTGCCGATGACACAGATCACGTCTGGATGGAAGATGCCCGAGGGGATCAGGTGCATCCGGAACTCACCGAGTGGGTTTACCACGGTGTGACCTGCGTTGTTTCCCCCGGAGAACCTTACAACAACATTCACCTTCTCAGCGAGAAGGTCTACTATCTTCCCCTTCCCCTCATCTCCCCATTGCGCCCCGATAATAGCGATTGCCGGCATTTTTTTTCAACCTTTAGGTTCTAGTCGACCAAGTAGGAGGAATAATGAGAGAAGAGCGAGAAGAGAAAGCCAGCCATTGACCAAACCTAAGAAACCTAGACCCCCCAGAATTCCCAGATATTTAAGTCTCCAAAGCTTCATTAGCTCTCTTCTGTAGATCAGTGCCTCAGGGTTGAAAAAGCGGAGAGGGTGGGATTCGAACCCACGGGCCGGGAAACCGGCCACGCGCTCTCCAGGCGCGCCTGATCGTCCACTCTAGCACCTCTCCACGGAGAGGGTGGGATTCGAACCCACGGTTGCCAAAAAGCAACACCGCTTTTCGAGAGCGGCACCATACACCACTCGGACACCTCTCCCTAGCTTCAAAATCACGGGTTTCCAACTGCGCAAAATCCATTTTGCTAATCCTTTGCTAATCCTTTGTCGAAAACAGCCCGTTTAGGACTCGTGGCGACCCGTTGGTCAATCCCTCCTCAAAACGCTTGGCTGCTGCCTCTTGCAGCCCTGGCAAGACATGGCTGTAAGTATCCAGCGTAATGCCGATGCTGCTATGCCCTAGCCTTTCACTCACTATCTTGGGATGAATCCCCTGCTGTAGCATGAGCGTTGCGTGTGTGTGTCGCAGGTCGTGGAAGCGAAGTCCGTTTAATCCGACTGCTTTGCTGAGTTCCTTAAATGCCCTGGTGACGCTGCCTGGTCGGATGGGACTGCCGTCTGGGTGAGAGAATACCAGGTCTGTTGCCTGTATCTGTGTGCCGATCTCCTCACAGAAGGCTTCCTGCTCCTCCTTGTGGGTCCGTAGCATGACCGACAGAGCCGGTGACATGGCTACGGAGCGTCGCCCCTTCTTACTTTTGGGCTGCTTGGTGAAATACCCACCATCCCTGCGCTGGTGCAGCGTTTCCACTACCGAGAGGGTAGCCATATCGAGGTCTACGTGCTGCCAGCGTAACCCTAGTAACTCGCTTCGGCGTAGACCAGTGTAGATAGCTGTGTAGAACAGGGAGTAGTAGGATGTCCCTTTGGCTGCCTCAAGGAGGCTGTTCACGCCGTCTACTCCTATGATCGTCATTTCCTTATGCTCTGCCCGTGGAGCGTCAACGGCTTCTGCGACATTACGAGTCAGCATACCATGTTTTACGGCATACTTCAAGGCTTCAAAGAGGACTCTATGATGTTTGTATACCGTCAATGCCGACAACCCTCCCTTGCCGTCCCTACGCCCTGAATTGAGTGCTTGGCTGTAGTAAGCCTGTATATGCTGGGGTTGGAGGGATAGTAACGGGGTTACGCCTAAAGCTGGGGTAAGGTGAACCCGCACGATCTCTTCATACCGCTCGTAAGTTCTGGGGCTGGTGTTTACCTCAGCGTAGTCTTTGAGCCATTGGTGCAGGAACGTCCCTACTGTTAGCTTACTGGGCTTGACAAGGCCCCCTGTGTCAAGCCGGTGCAGCAGATCGGCCAGGACTTTCTCTGCCTGTGCCTTCGTTCCTTTGACGCTCTGCCATTGCTGTTTCGTCTTCCCCGTCTGCGGGTCACGGCCTAGACTCAGTACGATAGTCCAGCTACCCTTGCTTCTCTTAACTAGGTGTCCTCTCATTTCTCTCCTTTCTATTCGTTTCGCTATCACGACTTCGTGCTCACTGCAGCCCTAGACATCATAACCAACTTCTCTCAGAAGTCCTGAGGGAATGACAATGGCAAAACCCTCCGGTGGCTCATCTCCGTTATGTACGATTGCTGCGGGGCGAGGCGACGTTCCTACCCCGCTGATTTCAACCTTCCCCTTGGTATATGTACGGGCTAGAACAAACTGCCGCAGTTCTTGTATGATCGATAGCTGATGCTCTGTCACTAGATCCACCCACTTGGGGCCGTTCCGTAAATGCAGTAGCCAGTGGGCGTAGAGCCACTTGCCTTCCTCGGAGAGACCAGAGCGGCTCACGGGTGGCAGCTTAGCGCCTTCGGTGCCCTCAGCAATCCGCACTACCTCATCTGCTGTAGAATTTTCCCACTGTACTGGTTCACCGCATTGCCGAAATGGTTCCCGACGGCGCGTACTCGACTTCAACTTGCCGAGATAGCCTGCGACTGCAAATTCCTGGACCCCCATTGCCAATCGCTCATCAAGGTCGGAGGTCTGCAAAGGTTCGCCCAGTGCTTCGCAAGCTCGTTCACGAATGGCATACGACTGACTCCAGCGCTTTAGATTAACTATGTTCGTAACAACCGTCTGCAACTGAGCTACCCACTTGGCCTCCCGAATAGTGAAAGGCTCTCCCATCATTAGGCAGAGCTTCCATACATGCAAGACCGCTGGCATGGTGTCATGCGAAATACCATGCTCACGTGAGGCACCAACTGTCCAAGGAGCATCCTCTGGGCGCGGGGCGTGGTTTCGGGCCCACGATATTAGCTTGGCTAGCGTTTCTTCCGCCGGCATCTGCTCTCCCATGAGTTCGATCAGGTTCCTTAGTTCTGCTACAAGTACCATTCTCGGCCTGTTACGATCCCTCAACGCCTCTTGAACCACGAGTCGCTTCAACGTTGGAGATATTTTTGGTCCCTTCGACATCTCAGCCTCCCTTATCCTTTTAATCCGTCATTGTATAACCACTTAATCCTTGCTACTTTAGCTCTTATGCCTTATAGTAGCGGTATCAAAGCGTCTTGTCAAGTATCTGGGGGTACGATATGGAAAAAATTCTGTTGAAGCCTGCTGAAGCCGCTGAGGTGTTAGCCATCGGCCGGACTCGTATATATGAGATGCTCGCCGCCGGTCAACTGCCTTCAATACGCATTGGGCGCAGCATCAGGGTACCAGTTGATGCGCTACGGCAATGGGTAGAGCTGCAACGAACTGGAACCGATGCTACGCAAGGCGAGGTTGTCTGTCGGACGAAGGAGGATAAGGGGCCCGCCGTAACCGAGGTCCCTCCCAGCCTATCTGACATACTCGACCCCATTCCTATTCGGAGGCAATGGAGAAACAGAATGAAGCTCGAAGCGGTGCAGAGAAAGCCTGGACGCCCAAGGGCGATCCCCGAGCACCTGATACCGAAGGTGTTGCTCTTTTACCGGCAGGGGCTGGGATACCGGGCTGTGGCCCGTGAGCTGAAGCATGAGGGCATATCAGTAGACTGGAGTACCATTCGGCGGGTCATCAAGGCCCACACTGAGTCAGGGTGCCGACAAGAGTAGCCATCAGAGGCTTTCTAACACTATTTTGACACTAGGTATTTGGGCTGGGGCGACCAAAAGGCCAAACGGGGGAATTCCATATACGACCTCTCAAATCATCGGGTGAGGTGAGGCGTGAAAGTGACAGACCATGTTGAGTACCTGCTGAGGCAGGGCGGAAACCTATGGAGCTTGTGGAACTGGGATTTTCCAAATCCCTTGTCACTAGGGTCCGCAGGCAATTGAGGGAGAAGAAAACCGCCTCTGGCCCGAAGATCGCAAAGGGCAGGTCAAACGCGAAGAGGCAAGCTGAACCATCACTAACATCGCCCGCGGAGATGGCACCAATTCAGCAGAAGCTGGTGTCTGTGGAGAGCGAAATCCGAGGACTCGAGACCCGGGTGAAGGCCTTGGAGGCATTAGGCTCACACTTAGAGGATGTGGAAGACCGCCTCAACGCTACTCCTGCTGTGGGCCTCGGCCATCGTTTTACCTACAATTGCGGTGCATCGGGTTTCGTCGCTCTGCACATCCGGTGCACCAAATGTGGGCGTGAGACCTGGTGGGGCTGGTTTCCGAAGACCTGATTTCCTTTGGCCGACACAGGATGCAATAGCCAAGCGACTATGAAGACATATCTTGAGGTGGAAGAGGCAGAGCTGATGGAGAAGGCGGCCGCCAACCCTCGTGACCGCCTGCTCATCAGGTTACTTTCCCGCCTGGGCTGTCGCATATCGGAGGCCCTCTCCCTGACAGTGCAGGACATTGACTTCCAACAGTGGACTGTGACCATTCAGCACTTGAAGACTCGCCTAAAGCTGGCTTGCCCTCGTTGCAAAGCCAGGCTGGGCAGGAGCCATAGCTTTTGCCCCAACTGCGGCACGAAGGTGGACGAGGCCGTGAGCTGTGAGCAGCAGCGCCGCCGGGTGAGAACCTTGCCCATCGATAATGGCACCCTGGATATGCTCCGGGATCACATCTGTAGGGGCAGGCTGGTCTCTCGAGAAGGTAAAGTGCTGATCTTTGGCATTAACCGGCATCGAGCATGGCAGGTGGTAAGGCAATGCGCTGAGAGGGCTGGCCTACCAGATCTGGTGAACCCGGAGACGGGGAGGAGGTGGGGTGTGAGTCCCCACAGGCTGAGGGATGCCTTCGCTGTCCATGCAGTGAAGCTGGATGATTCCGGCGATGGGCTCAGGCTACTCCAGGAGCATCTGGGGCATGCCAGCTTCAACACCACGGCAAAATATCGGAAAGTAGCTGGTGATGAGCACAGGCAGTGGTACGAGAGATTGTGGCGCAAGGGCGGAGAGCTAGAACCTCACCTGCCCACAAATTCCGACTTTGCGCATAATTAGCGTGGTTCGAGAACCAATAGTCATAGGAGGCCCGATACAGATCGGCTGAGCGATAGATTCATTTTATATACTATTATATAAATGGAGAGGAGCTATATGGCAAGACGATGGCCGAAAGGCAGGGTGCCTGACGACGACGTAGATAGGCTTATCCTGGCTGGGACCAGAGCAAAGGCTGTGCCGCTGTCAAGCGAGGCCAAGACACGAGTGGATGAGATTATTCGAGAGTGGTTTCAGATCAACGAGATGGCTATTGCCCTGGGGGTCAAACTAACGAAGCACGACTACCGTGAATTCATGCTGCGCAAGATCGGCGCAAAGGGATAGTCCCCTATTTCTGCATAGTAACCGCCAAGCACCAGATTACCCAGAAAACTTCGAAATCTACATCATGGTAAGTGCAGAGCGCTTGCGGTATTCGATCTAGTGTGTATGCGGTTTGTCGATATATCCAGAATGCTGAAGCAAAAGTGTTTTGGATCTATCAAGGAGACTATGATCGTAGTCTTTTGGTAGATACCAAATAACCATAACTAACAAAATTATTTTTTGAATGCGGCTAAGATTTGTTCAGCCCTATATTGCAAGAATTTTGCTATTTGCATGGTTTCATCTGGATATTATTGACACTCGCATACAAAAGTCCTTCTTAAACCCGGCCCCCCAAAAGGCCACTATTTTGGGGGTTATAGTATGGTTTTACGGGATAGCTTCCTTTATGGTTTTACGGGATAGCTTCCTTTACGGTTTTACGGGATAGCTTCCTTTATGGTTTTACGGGATAGCTTCCTTTATGGTTTTACGGGATAGCTTCCTTTACGGTTTGATGGGATAGCTTCCTTTACGGTTTTACGGGATAGCTTCCTTTACGGTTTTACGGGATAGCTTCCTTTAT
>JAUXAX010000006.1 GCA_030619685.1 Dehalococcoidia bacterium | reverse complement strand
CTTCGGGCCAGCCTTAAGGCGTTTTCCCCTCGGGTGCTTACCACCATCCCCCCGGTTACTGGCACGGTACAGGCAGCAACCGCTCGCTTGTTACCCTCCACCTCAACAAAGCACAGGCGACAGCCGGCAAACAGCTCCGGGTTCTCCCGTAAAGCGCACAGGTTGGGGATATAGATACCATTATCCAGGGCTACCCAGAGTAGTTTCTCTCCCTCACGGGCAGTGATTTCATTGCCATCGATAGTTACTGATACGTTCTTCATCAATCCGGCACCTCACTGGGAGGTGACATCTTCACTATCGCATTGTACTGCGGCGGGCAGGCAGCCAGGCAGGTGCCGCACTTGACACACTTCTCCTGGTCGATAATCTTGTATCTCTTCCTCTTGTGGCTGGATATTGCCTCCACCGTACAGCTGCCGACACAGGCATCGCAGGTACGCTCGCACTTCTCCGGGATGATGTAATAGGCAATCAGGTCCCGGCACATCAGTGCCGGGCAGCGGCCTTCCTTGATGTGAACCTGGTACTCGTCTCTGAAATAGCGCAGGGTGGTCAGTACCGGGTTGGGTGCCGTCTGCCCCAGGCCGCAGAGAGAACCTGCTTTTATGTCTTCGGCAAGTGTCATCAGAATATCAATATCTTCAATTCTTCCCTGTCCTTTGGCAATATCATTGAGGATTTCCAGCATTTGTTTCGTCCCCAGGCGGCAGAAGGTGCACTTGCCACAGGACTCCCGCTGGGTAAACTCCAGGAAATAGCGGGCTATCTCCACTACGCAGTCATCCTCGTCCAGCACCACCATCCCCCCAGAGCCCATCATGGCTCCAACCTCTCTCAAGGAGTCAAAGTCTACAGGCAGATCCAGAGCCGACTCTGGCAAACAGCCGCCCGATGGGCCCCCGATCTGCACCGCCTTGAAGCGTTTGCCATTGGGGATGCCACCGCCGACCTCGAAGATGATCTGTCTCAACGTGGTTCCCATTGGCACCTCTGTTAAGCCGGTGTTGACCACCTTGCCCGCCAAGGCGAAAACGGCTGTGCCCTTGCTTTCCTCGGTGCCGATGCTTGAAAACCACGCAGCATCGTTCGCCATTATGCGCGGCACATAGGCCAGGGTCTTTACATTGTTGATGAGCGTTGGCTTCCCATTAAGGCCGCTGACAGCCGGGAACGGTGGTCGATGTCGGGGGAGGCCCTGGCTACCCTCAAGTGAAGCGATGAGGGCCGTTTCCTCGCCACAGACAAAGGCTCCGGAGCCCTGGAAAAGCTTGACATCAAAGTTGAAATCGCTTCCCAGTATGTTCTTGCCCAGCAGTCCCAGGCGATGCGCCTGTCGCAGCGCGATCCTTACCCTGTGCACTGCCAATGGGTACTCTGCACGAACGTATATGTAGCCGTGGCGTGCGCCGACCCCATATGCGGCGATTACCATACCCTCTATCACAGAGTGCGGGTCGCTCTCCAGGATGGCCCTGTCCATGAAGGCTCCTGGGTCACCCTCATCGGCATTGCATATGACGTACTTGGGTCTGCCCCGGGAGTTGCCACAGACCTCCCACTTCTGCCATGTAGGGAAACCTGCCCCACCCCTGCCTCGCAAGCCTGATCGCTTGACCTCCTCCAGAATCTCCTGGGGTTGCAGCTGGAGCGCCTTCGCCAAAGATTCATAGCCGCCCTTGGCAATGTAGTGATCAATGTCTTCGGGGTCGATATGGCCGCAGTTCTCCAGGATGATGTGCTTCTCGTAGGCAAAACGAGGAAGGTCATAGATAGATGGAATGAGATCGCTCTCTTCAAGAGCACCCAGGCTAAATTCCAGGGAGATATCCTCACCGATAACATAGTCTTTCACCAAACGCCTGGCTATCTCCGGAGTGACGTAACCATAAGCCATAGTAGGGTGACCGGGCTTGCTTATGATTACCAATGGCTCTGCATAGCAGTGTCCTATACAACCCACCTCGACCACGCGGGCATCCAGGTGGTCCTGGGCCAGCTCATCTCTAGTTGCCTGGAGGACTTCCAGGGCACCGGCCGCCCTGCCGCAGGTAGCTGTGCCCACCATGATGACTGGCTTTGTGCCATCATAAAGCTCCTGCCAATGTGAAAGAGCATGGCTCTTTATCTGCTGAAAGGCTGAATCTGTACCTGGCATACCAGCTGTCTTCACTTTGCCTCTTTACCTTCCTTATCCTTCTCAAGTTGATAAGAGAGCAGGATGCCGTCTACCCTGGTGGGGCTGGTTTTGCCCTCTGCCTCGTTGTCAACGACAGTCACCGGCGCCATAGTGCAGCAGCCTACGCAGGCTACGGTATCCAGGTCAAACTCGCGGTCTGGGGTGGTCTCTCCCCGGTCTATGGCCAGCCTTCTCTTCCAGGCGTCGAGGACGATGTAGCCGCCCTTCATGTGGCAGGCGGTTCCGAGACACACCCTAACTGAGTGCTTGCCCGGAGGATTGAGGCGAAACTGGTTGTAGAAGGTGACCACGCTGTAGACGTCCATCTCAGGTATCCTCAGAAACTCAGCGACTTCGATCATCGCTTCAAGGGGAATATATCCTAGCTGGGCTTGAACCTGTTGCAAAATGGGCACCAGGTTTCCCCTTTGCTTGCTGAATCTCTTGAGAACCTTTCTTGTTTCCTGTCGGATCGCTTCTGGCTCTTTGGTCATATTCTCTAATCCTGATACCTCACAGAGAGCTCCTTTTTTTGCATTTCTGGCAATATCCCTCTAGGTGCAATACAGCTCTGTTGGCCTGGAAGTCGCAGTTGTGCTCTACCTCAGCCACTAGCTTGGCGATCAGAGAGCTCTTAAACTCGATGACACTCCCACAGGAAGTGCACAGCAGGTGGTAGTGTTCAGTCGAGGGCTTTATCTCGTAGCAACAGTGTATCTCATCAAGGCGTATCTCATCTACCAGCCCTAGTTCCTTGAACAGGCGCAGGTTGCGGTAGACCGTAGCCAGGCTGATATGGCGATCTCTTTCAATTGCTCGCTGGTAGAGCTCCTTGGCATCGAGGTGACTGCTGGCCTCGCGCAGGATGTCGAGGAGTAGCTGTCGCTGCGCCGTAACCGGACGGTCTTTTATCGCCAGGCCATGGTTGCGTTTGATTCTCATTCTCACACACCAATTATAACGGGTCTTTGCCTCTCTTGTCAAAGTAGGCCTCGATATTCGCAACGCAGCACGCTTCAGTCCAGTTTCAAGTCCCCGTCCTTGGGAGCAGAAAGGCGTGATGCTGTGCTTGAGGCATCAGCGTAGTCGACAAGCGGGCGTGATTGACTTAAGATAAGGAGCAAGAGGCAGTGGAATTCACACATTCCGACGATAACCTCCATTTACAGAAGTAGAAGCGGTGGACGAAAAAAGCCTGGAGATGTTGGAGTTCCCCAAAGCCAGAGAGATACTCGCTGGCTTTACCTCGTTCTCGACAAGTCGGCATCTGGCCTTAAACCTGCAGCCATCGTCGAACCCAGCCCTGATCTCCCGGTTGTTGAGGCAGTCAGCCGAAGCACGCCGTCTCCTTTCATTAGACCCAGACTTTTCGATTCAAGGGGCTCTTGATGTTCGAGAGGATGTCCAGATGGCAGCTAGGGGCGGGGTTCTTGAACCACAAAACCTTCTCGATATTCAGGTGACTTTGGCTGCCGGACGGCATGTGCGCACCAATCTTCAAGGGCTTGAGAAGCAACTTCCCCTGCTGTGGAGTATTGCAGAGCAGATTGTTGAACTGCCCTCTCTAGAGAACGAGATCAGCCGAAGCATATCCGCAACGGGTGAACTGCTTGACTCTGCCTCGACAAAGCTGGCCAACCTCAGACGTCAGTTGAAAGAGACACAACAGCAGCTGCTCAATCGCTTGGAAGCGATAATCAAGTCGCCCAGAGGCAGGAGATGCGTTCAAGAGGCGTTCATAGCTGAAAGGGAAGGCCGATATGTTATCCCTATACGGGCTGAATTTCGAAGGGAGCTTAAGGGCATTGTTCACGATATCTCCAACACAGGAGCTACAGTATTCGTCGAGCCCTGGTCAACAGTAGAGCTGGGCAATGATCTGCGCCAGCTTACAATTGAAGAAAAACTCGAAGTGGAGAGAATTCTTCAGTCTCTCAGTGCCAGAATGGGGGCAGACGAAGCGGCTATATCGCAGAACGTGAGCCTAATTGCAGAGTTGGATCTGGAGTTAGCGAAGGCCAGGTATGCGGAGAAAGCAAATGCCACTGAGCCTGCGATTGAACCCGCATGTGGTAGTAGCCAAGATGAAGGCGATTCAGAAGCGGGCGTGCTTAGACTCGTCAATGCCAGGCACCCGCTACTCACAGGTAAGGCTGTACCTTTGTCGGTAGAGATAGGGAGCGACTATTCAATTCTCCTTATCACCGGGCCAAATACCGGAGGAAAGACCGTAGCTATCAAGACGATCGGACTTCTGACTTTGATGGCTCAGGCGGGCATGCCTATCCCTGCTTCGGAGGAAAGCTGTATCCCCATCTTCGACGGTGTCTTCGCTGATATCGGGGATGAACAAAGCATTGAGCAAACCCTTTCCACTTTCAGCTGGCACATGGGCAATATTGTTCGCATCATCCGATCTTCCACTAAAAAGGGCTTGGTGCTTCTGGATGAACTGGGTACCAGCACAGATCCCAACGAAGGAGCTGCCCTGGCGCGAGCTATCTTGCTTCATTTCCTATCAAGAGGAACCATGGTTGTGGCCACCACGCATTACAGCGAGGTCAAGGTCTTCGCACACACAACTACCGGACTGCGAAATGCTTCACTGGATTTTGATCCCGTTACCCTAACACCGACATATCATCTGACGATGGGCATCCCTGGGGGAAGTAATGCCTTGGCTATAGCTTCGCAGTTGGGTCTATCCCCTGACATAGTTGATTCGGCCAAGGAGATGATGGCAAAGGGTGCCCAGGATATCGAGATGCTGCTGGCAGACTTGATGAGCGAAAAACGCAGAATCGAAAATCTGCGTGACGGGTTGGAAAAGGAGAAGGAGACAGCAGAAGGCCTGAGGAATCATTGGGAAAATGCAGTGCAGAGGTTGCAAGAGCAAGAGCAGAACATGCTTCGCGAGGAGAGGGATAAGCTCGCTGAGGAGACGGCTCAATTGCAAAAAGAAGTCCGCCGCGCGGCATCAGAACTGAGGAAGGCGAAGTCACAGGAAAACATAGAGCGAGCCGAGGAGGCATTAGCGACGGTGCGCGAGCAACTAAGGAGCCTGAGTTCGAAGATCAAGACCAGACGCAGGGATCTGACCGGTGAATCAGGTCAGGCTAGCAAAATCGGCGTAGGCGACAAGGTGTGGCTAACGGATGTAGGTATGTGGGGGACTGTTCTCTCAGTAAGAGAGGAAGATGGCCAGATCGATGTTCAGGTTGGGCATACTAGACTCAGGATGAATTTGGATGATGCCGAGAAGTTGAAGCCGCCTGCGGGGAAGGTGCTCCCCGAACCACCCGCGGTGAGACAGAAACTGAGCACAAGAGCGACCTCTCTGGAACTTAATCTACGTGGAAAGCGAGCCGACGAAGTTGCTCCCGAGCTGGACCGGTATCTCAACGATGCGTACCTCGCGCATTTCAGCCAGGTTCGAATTATTCACGGTTACGGAACCGGTACCGTTCGCCAGATTGTGCGAGATATGCTCGCTTCCCACCCTCTGGTCAAGTCCTTCCGTCCTGGGGAACGTGGGGAAGGCGGTGATGGAGTGACCGTGGTGAAGCTGTAGACATCAGGGTGTGAGGAATCACCAGAGGCTTAGGATCATCAATAGCGGGATCAAGTTTATGTTAGGCTCGAGTCGCCGCAAGATCAACAGGCTGAAGCTGCTTCGCCTGCTTGATCAGTTGGAAGCTGCCTCCGGTTCGGCGCTATCTTTGTACGTGCCGCCCGGCGTGCCTGTGCCTGAAATCGAGAAAATGCTTGACATTGCCTCAGTTGGAGAAGAGGTTTTGACGGATGTTTCCAAGCTGTTTTCCCGTTCAACAACTGGCGCGGTCCTTTTCTGGGGCGAGCAAGGGAAGTACTTGGTGCTGCCGCCGTTTCCCATCGCCGAAAAGCTATTCTCCAGTGGTTATGATGTAGAACCTCTGCGTTCACTGCTCCAGCGAGAATTCATTGTTGCACTGATACTGCTGCGTTTGGGTGCCTATGCCATAGGCGTGTTTCGGGGAGAGCAACTGTTATCCAGCAAAGTAGGAACAGGTCATATTCACTCGCGCCACAAGAAGGGCGGGGCTTCTCAGCGGAGGTTTGAGCGAGGCCGTGAAAAGCAAGTGGAGAATTTTTTCGAGCGTGTTTGTAGCCGTGTGCGGGAGCGTTTGGAGCCTTATGTCGGGCAATTGGACTACGTGGTTTACGGGGGCGAACGCTACACTTTGCTCTCCTTCTGCAAACAGTGCCAATTCCTGAGAGCAATCGATGATCGCACTTTGAGATCATCGGTGAACGTTCGTGAACCCCGACAGGCAACTCTGGAGGCAGCGATAGACGAGGTATGGTCCAGCGAAGTCATTCAGTGGCAGGGTAACCAGAGCCTTGGCGCTGCAATCGGCTAGCTTCGCAGATGAGAGAGTTAGGCGTAGGGGCATTCATACGTAGTGGTCAGTCACAGCTCTCAGCTACGGGTATCGCTTGTCTAGAGTGTATGGAATATGCTAAAATGAGCATATGCCGCAATGGCTAGTTGGCAGATTAGCGAGAGCCAAGTCTTGTTGGTTCTCGCGAAATTTTGCCTTGGAGCAGAGAGTAGGGTTGTGACTGAGCAAGGCCTAGGCCACCTAAAAGTCCTTGAGTTATGTAACCTCGTAGCCGGGCCATATTGCACCAAGCTATTAGCTGACCTCGGTGCCGAGGTGATAAAGATCGAGCCCCCTGGCGTTGGGGATGAGGCAAGAAGGAGAGGTCCTTTTTTGGAGGATATCCCCCATCCAGAACGTAGTGGACTCTATCTATATCTCAACACCAACAAATTAGGTTGCACACTGAACGTAGGGATGAGCACGGGCCGAATCATTCTGAGACGGCTGATTGAGCAAACGGATATTCTTGTCGAAGACAACCCTCCGGCGGTCATGGAAGAACTGGGATTGACCTATAAAGACCTCAAGGAGATCAATCCACGCTTGGTCATGACATCTATCACCCCTTTTGGGCAGACAGGCCCTTATCGTGACTACAAAGCCTACGAGCTCAACTCCGTCCATGGTGGTGGAGAAGGCTACCTGCTGCCGATGCAGTCGCCTGACCCTAGCCGGGAACCGGTTAGAGGAGGCGGCCTGGTAGGGGACTGCATTTGCGGCCTAAGTGCTTCTCTGGCGACATTGGCGGCAGTGTATAGGATGGTGGCGACTGGAGTGGGGCAACATATAGATGTCTCGAAGCAGGATGTGATGATGACCATGGTCGGGTTAGACATAGCTATGTTCGCCAATATTGGGATAAGACGGACCCGGTTCCGTTGGCCCGTCCTAATGCCGACACCGATGAAATGCCGCGACGGCTATATTATGGTATCGGTGCTAACTGATCGCGAATGGGGGGACCTTGTAGAGTACATGGGAAATCCATCATGGGCCCAGGATGAGAGGTTCAATACCTGGCTGGAGCGTCACATATATGGTGATGAGATAAATCCACGCGTGGGGGAATGGCTACAACAATATGAGAAAGAAGAGCTCTTTCACCAACTCCAGGCCGAGTCTATATCGGCCTCTCCTGTGAATACCGCAGAGGAGGTGGTGAAGTCTCCTCAACTGGAGCATCGAGGCTTTTTTGCCGAGCTCGATCACGCTGAAGCTGGCAAGCTGAGGTATCCCACAATGCCCTATAAGTTCTCCAAGACTCCTTGGAGGGCGGAGCGTGCGGCACCTCTCCTCGGCCAGCATAACGAGTTTGTCTATTGCGGGCGGCTGGGTTACAACAGACAGGATCTGGTGAGGATGAAAGGGTCCGGGATCATATAGAAAGCGATGTTTCGCGAATGAACAAGTTTGCCCTAGAAGGAGTGAGAGTGGCTGATTTCTGCTGGTTGTGGGCAGGGTCCTATGCCACTTGCTTGCTAGCATTTCTGGGTGCAGAGGTCATCAAGATCGAGAGCATGGCTCGTACCGACCCATCTCGAACAATGACCTTGACTATAGGAGCGCATGCGTTCGGAGGAGTGAATAGCTCTCCAGTTTTCAACAATATGAACCTCAACAAGCTATCAGTGCGGCTCAATCTGAAACAGCCCAAAGCGGTCGAGCTGGCGAAAAGGATAATTCAGATTAGCGACGTAGTGACCCAGAACATGCGCCCCGGCTCTATGGATAGGTTGGGGCTGGGCTACGAGGTACTGAAAGAGGTCAAGCCTGACATCATCATGCTCTCCTCCTCCTCCTATGGAGCTGAGGGCCCTATGCGAACCTACGGAGGCTATGCTCCTAGCTTCGCATGTTACAGCGGGCTGGCACACCTAACAGGTTACAGCGACAGTCCACCGAACCCAATGACCGGCTCAACCGACCTCATGAGTGCTACCACCGGCGCCTTCGCTGTTGTAGCTGCGTTGTGCCATCGGCAGCACACCGGCCAAGGGCAGCACATAGACCTGTCCTCCGTGGAGAGCCTTGCCGTTTTCACCGGCGATGCGCTTATGGATTACATCATGAACGGCAGGGTACAATCCCGGAAGGGAAACCAGGACAGGGTCATGGCACCGCACAATTGCTATCGTTGCCATGGTGATGACAAGTGGGTTAGCATTGCGGTCTCCACAGAAGAGGAGTGGCTGGCTTTCTGTGAGGCCCTAGGGAATCCTGAGTGGACTAGGGATGAGCGATTCTCCGATGCCTATAGCCGCTGGAAGAACCAGGAAGAACTCGATAGGCTAGTTGGAGAGTGGACGATTAATTACACCCATTACGAAGTGACTGAGATCTTGCAAAAGGCTGGGGTTGCCGCCATGCCTTCGCTTAGCAACGAGGAAATTCTCAGCGATGCTCACTTCAAGGAACGGAATTTGGCTGTGGAAATGGAGCACCCGGTTATGGGGAACCAGGTTGTCCTGGGACCCCCATGGCGACTGTCGGAAACACCGGCCAGAGTTACCAGGTCATCGCCGTTGATTGGCGAGCATAACGAGTATGTCCTCGGTGAACTTTTAGGGATGTCCAGCAACGAAATAGGGCGACTGATAGATGAGGAGATAATCTATTAGGAAAGCCCAATCTTTCCGGCACTAGTTCTCACCCTTTGTAGCGTCGCGACTCCTGTCACGACGAAGAATTCGTTGCCACAGGAGTGGCAACGCTACTTCCGCTCCCCCTGGCAGTCCAAAGATACCATATCTAGCTACACTGAAACTAGATCGTAGGTCAAGGTGCCCATCTTTAGTTTCTCGGCCGCTTCCAGCTGTATCAAGCTATTTGTCTGGTGCATCTTACCCAGGAGGTCAGGCGGCCTGGCTGAAGTGGAACCGGGGATAATGGGAGCCCGATCTATTAAGTCGAGCGATGCCTTATCAATGGCCACTGGATCGAATGAGAATGTGATGCCGACATCTTGAACTACGGGACTTCCTGACGCTGCAATGCAGTCACAATGGGGGACGACATCCTGGATGAAATTCACAAAAGCGGGCTTCCCCTGATAGGGTGACAGTACCGCACTGGCTGAATGTGCCAGGCAGACTTGAAGCTTTTCTTTTGATCCCGGAGGCCAAACCCAACAGTTCGAGGGGCAGCTGCGGAAACAGGTGCCACAGGATATGCATTCCGCTACTGCTCTCACCGGCTTTCCGTTCACCAGCTCTATTGCGCCTGTAGGGCATGCGTCAGTGCACTCGCCACAGCCGTCGCAGTCGCTCTCTTCATTGAATTGAGGCATGTTCACTGAGTGCTGTGCGCGCTTGGTTTCCGTAGATACGCAGCCCATCCCGAGATTCTTTATAGCACCACCGAAACCTGAGAGGTCGTGGCCTTTTACGTGCGATAGGACCATCATGCAAGCTGACTGTAACAGTACGGAAGGGACTTTTGCCTCCCTTAGCTGACAGTCGTCAATTCGGTTTCTGAGTGGTATCGTTTGTAGGTCATCCTCATCGTCTGTTATCACCACAGGCGCATCCACACTAGACTCAACAAAACCATTCTTGGCAGCTGTAACCAGGTACTTCTCCTTAGTTTCTCTCTCCCCCGGGTAAGAAACAACAGTATCAAATAGAAAGGGTTTGCCCCCTCTGCTCCTGACAATGTCAACTACTTTGCGTACGAAAACAGGCCTTATGTATCTTATGTTTCCTAGCTCTCCCATATGCAGCTTTATGGCAACGGACTTATCCCTTGGTATCATCTCTTCAAATGTCGATTTGGCGATGAGGCGTTGCAAGCCTTTCAAAGGATTGGTAGCCTTGGCGTAGCTGAAGAAGAACACCTGAGACATAGCTTTCTCCTTTTACAGTGTCAGCAAACCAGGAAATAGAAGGCTACAGTATTCTAACACATGGATTCACTGTATCCAACGGGTTGGGTATCCGGGACCCGATGCTGCCTTGAATTCGAAGTCGAAATAAATTAAACTAATTCACAGAACTAGGTAAGGAGAACGAGATGGCGAGGGGCAAGGCAAAGACTCGATCTAGTGAGAAATCATCTGCTAAGGAAAAGAGTAGGGGTGGCAAAGCCACCCCTACTAAAACAATTATGGGTAGCGAGCGCAATGATGGTGGGCTCCCAGAGAGCGTCTTGACTCTCGTCAGCGATAAGCTAGGAATACCAGCGAGTCAGGTCTCTCACATGGTGGAGCTAATTGGACAGGTTGCTGAGGAAGCAAGCGATACGGACAGAATCATAGAAAAACATGAAGCCGACAGAGGCGCCTTGATTCAGATACTTCTGGAGATTCAACGGGAAAACCACTGGCTTCCCAGGGATGTCTTGATGTCGGTTTGCAAGAAGCTCGGCGTTCCCATAAGTCGGGCCTACAGAATTGCAACCTTCTATAAAGCCTTCAGTTTGACTCCCAAAGGCCGTCATCAGGTGTCCGTATGCACGGGTACTGCTTGTCACGTTCGCGGCGCACCTCGTCTTCTGGACAGGGTGACGAGCGCACTGCACATCAACCCTGGGGAAACCAGCCCAGACCAGAAATTCACCTTGGAAACGGTAAACTGTCTTGGTTGCTGCGCTTTAGGACCGGTGATAGTGGTTGACGGCGATTACCATGGCAATCCAGCCCCGAAGGAAGTCGAGAGGATTATCAATTCCTACAATTAGCCAGCGAAAGGAAGTGATCATGGCTCGGCTGAGGTCGCCTGCCGATCTAGAGAAGAAGAGATCGCAGATATTGTCGAAGAGAGACCCAAACAAGCCCTGCATTACTGTTTGCTCGGGTACGGGCTGCCATGCCCTTGCCTCCGATAAGGTTTACCAGGCCATTGTTAGCGAACTCTCAAGGAATGGCCTCAAAAGTAAGGTGGATGTTCGGCGGACTGGCTGCCATGGCTTTTGTGAGAGAGGCCCTATCGTTGTCATCTTCCCGGCGGAGATCTGCTATCTTGGGGTAAAGCCAGGGGATGTTCCCGAGGTTGTCTCCAAGGTCTTGATGGATGGGGAGCTAGTTGAACGTTTGCTGTACAAAGATGCTGGCGGGGAAAGGATAGCGCATGAGGGCGAGATACCCTTCTACAAACACCAGAGACGGATTGTATTCGGCAATAACAGACTTATTGATCCAAAGAATATCGACGATTACATTGCACTCGGGGGTTATTTTGCCCTAGCTAAGGTTCTTTTTGAGATGAGCCCTGAGGAAGTGCTGGAAACGGTAAAGCGTGCCAACCTGAGGGGTAGGGGTGGCGGGGGGTTCCCTGCCGGGGTGAAGTGGGAGACAACTCGCAACGCTCCAGGAGATATTAAATATGTCATTGTCAATGCAGATGAAGGTGACCCGGGTGCCTTTATGGACAGGAGCTTGCTTGAGGGTAATCCTCACAGCGTATTGGAGGGGCTCATAATTGGCGCCTATGCCATTGGCTCCCATGAAGGGTTTGTTTATGTGCGTCAGGAATATCCTCTTGCGGTGAGCAATCTTTCGCTGGCCCTGGGTCAGGCGCGTGAATATGGTCTTCTGGGGAAAAACATGCTTGGCTCCCGCTTCGATTTCGATGTTACTGTACATCGAGGTGCCGGGGCTTTCGTATCCGGTGAGTCCAGCGCCTTGATGACTGCCATTGAGGGAATAGTCGGCGAGCCGAGGCCAAAGTACATCCGTACCGCGGTGAGCGGTGTATGGGAAAGGCCTAGTAATCTAAACAATGTGGAGACTTGGGCAAATGTGCCTCTGATAATCAATAGAGGCGCAGATTGGTTTACAAGCATCGGAACCGATAGCAGCAAGGGAACAAAGATATTCTCTCTCGTGGGCAAGGTTAATAATACCGGGCTGGTGGAAGTGCCTATGGGTATGACTCTGAGAGAGATTATCTACAACATAGGTGGTGGGATTCGTAAGGGGAGGAAATTCAAAGCGGTTCAGACAGGCGGCCCCTCTGGAGGGTGTCTCCCGGAAAGCCATCTTGATATTCCTGTGGATTTCGACGAGCTTACAGAGGCAGGTTCAATGATGGGCTCAGGGGGCATGATTGTAACGGACGAAGACGACTGTATGGTAGATGTAGCCAGGTATTTCCTCAACTTCCTTGCCGATGAGTCCTGCGGCAAGTGCATACCATGCCGCGCGGGTCTTGAGCAAATGGTCAAGATACTGGATGGAATTTGCGAGGGGGAAGGCGAGGCCGACGACATACAGCTCTTAGAGGAGCTATCTGAGGTGGTCCAGGACGTCTCCTTGTGTGCTCTGGGGCAAACCGCGCCTAATCCGGTGCTGAGCACCGTCAGGTACTTCCGGGATGAGTATGACGCGCATATTGAGCAGAAACGCTGCCCTGCCGGCGTCTGTAAAGCTCTTGTCTCGTACTATGTCGATCCAAACAAGTGCACAGCTTGTGGAATCTGTCTCAGAGACTGCCCGGTGGAAGCGATCAGTGGCGGCAAGAACCTTGTCCATATTATCGATCAGGACAAGTGCACCAAATGCAATACTTGCTTCGAGGTCTGTCCAACACGCTTCTCCGCCGTGGTGAAAATCTCTGGCGAGCCGGTACCGGCAGCACCACCCTTGGGTACTGAGGTGGTGCGCAAGAAAGGGAAGCAGGAATGAAGAAAGTGCGCTTGAATATCGACGGTAAAGATGTTAGGGCTGAGGAGGGAATGACAATCCTCGAAGCAGCCCGTGGTGCTGGAATTCATATCCCGACTCTTTGTTACCATGAGAAACTGGCTCCTTATGGGGCGTGCAGGTTTTGCACTGTGGAAATATCAAAGAACGCAAAGACGAGGCTGGTCACTTCTTGCGTGTACAACGTGGAAGACGGGCTAGTCGTAAAGACAGATTCCCCTAAGGTTACCAAGATGCGCAAAATGCTCCTGGAGCTAATGCTCGCCTCTGCCCCGGTTCTGTCGGAGCTCGCAAGCCAGTATGGCGTAGAGAAGCCGAGGTTCAAATCCGAAGCAACCCAGTGTATACTCTGTGGACTATGTGCTCGCTACTGCGCAGAGGTCAAAGGGGCCAACGCCATAACATTTGTTGGGAGGGGCGTAAACAGGCGTATAGCATTTATTGATGAAGTAGTCTCGACCGGGGTATGCATGGATTGCCGGGAGTGTTTTGGCGTTTGCCCCACCGGCAAGATTCCAAGAGAAACCGACGGCGCTTCCTTTGAGGGTATTACAGTCCAAGACGTTCTTTCTCGCATGCAGCGTAAATAGCATCGATTTGAGCGTACTTCCAATCCGTTCTATTCAGAGCACATTAGCTAGCTTTACTCTTTGGTTTCTTGCCTTCTGCGGAAGACAGGCGTATTTGTTAACTCTGGGACAGGTCTCAGCGGGTGAAATCACCAGCTATTGCGATATTTGCTGGCGATGTGATGATAAGTTATGTATAATGAATAAAGAACGCTGCGACCAAAACCTCTGCAATGCTGATCCCGGCTAAAGATATGCAGGAGGACCATCAGCTTTGAGATAGTGACAGCCATCTGAATCGGATTCCCTTTGGGAAATTACCTTAAGTATGGGCCCGACAGTCTCGAGATCTCCAGAACCTAGAATACAGAAGGGGGGTGATTCAAGGTGAGCGAAAAAGAGATTGTAAGGGAAATAAACGCGTTGACTGTTATGCCCTTGCCTGTTAGGATACCCGCTTCATGGTATGACCTGCTACCCAGGGTCTTGCCCCTGATAAGATGGCCGACTGAACAACCGAGGCTCTGCACGGCTGAAGAAATAATCGATACTTTCCTTCGAAAATGGAGAAAAATTCTCATAAGGCGTGAGGGAACTTTTGTTTGGCTGCATCTGGGAGGGGTAGCATGCTACGAAATCATACCGAATTTCATAAGAAGGATTGAATACAGGATTGATTGCAGCGATGGGGAAATCACTGAAAAAGGCGGAATGAAAGGGCTGATACAGCACTGGCGAACATGTGTCGAAGAGCTAAGGTCTCTTGATGATGAGGCGGTTTTGCAAGCTCGAAATGAAATCTTGCGGCTTCTTCAACCGGAGAGGTGGCACGAACAACTAGGCAGAGAATGGAGTCTTGCGGCTGAAAGGGCACACGTGAATTTTGGCAGAATTCGACCTGTGATCAAGAAATGGATTGCTACACACGAAAACCAGTGTAATCTTGACGAGCCCTTCGGCGGCAGGTTATTGGGAGGGAGACACCCTGCTCCACGAACCGGGATAGTTTAGCAACTGCAAAGCCTCGGAGACCGGATGAAAACCATGAGTGGGGAAGGGGGGATTCGAACCCCCACGCCCGTAGGCACATGATCCTAAGTCATGCTCGTCTGCCATTTCCGACACTTCCCCCCAAAGCTACGTCACTCGTGAAGTCTTCCCCTGGTTTCGTGGACAGTTCACAAAAAAGTTCACAACTCACCGAGTGGGTAGAGAGCTTCATTGCATCACGACCAAGCGGTACATCTCTAAACACCTTAGCATTTTACCACATGACGTTGAAAAAGCTAATAAAGGTATCCACTAACTCCAGAGGGGATTGATAGCTACTTATCCGATCTCCCTTGTGGTAATGGCAAAATGGTTGTCCGCGTTCATCAAAACATCATTATCTTGACTAATCCTCCCACTTTTCGGATGCTACGCCCCAAAAACGTGCGTCTCTATCTCAAACTCGCTAGAAAACTGGTAAAATGTGTATAGCCAACAGAGAGGGAGGAATCATGATAGACGACAAGACCAGAGATCTGATTGCCGCCGTGTTGACAATCCCTGTGGCGTCCAGAATCCTCGAGGGCGTACAGGACAAAAAACACATGGAGCGGGAATTGGAGGAGTTGGTGGACAACTATTTTAGCTTGAGAAAGATAGTAAAGGGACGATACGAAAAGGGCGTTTAGGCTATAGAATTGTGGAAGGTCGGGTATCGGAGATAGCCCCGAGCTAGCCCAACAAAACCGTGAACGTCTCTCTTCGGCATCAGGTACTTCCTTTGCTTAGATGGCCGTCACTGCGTGAGCGTCGCCTCCGTCTCAGTTGGCTCAGCTTCAATATCAGCGAGATTTCCCTCACCTCCGCCATCCGTGGAGTGTTAGACAAAGCCATGCACTTGCGATATCCCTCTGTGATATTTATACTACCACCAGAAGTCTGAAGTAAGTCCCCAGCAATGCTTGTTTTCCGGTAGGGATGTGGAGGAGGAAGTCCCTATCCAGGATTGGCTTGCGAGAGGTTCCCCACATCCCTGAAAGGCCCTTTTGTAGTGTGCGAAATATCTTCGGCAATCATACAGGGAGACTAGCATGATAAGAGATTTAATAGTAAAGAACAGGAGCTATCGTCGGTTCCATCAGGAAGTTGCTGTCGATCTTGAGACGCTGAGGGAGCTTGTCGACTTGGCGAGACTCTCTGCGTCAGCAGCCAATATGCAACCCCTAAGATACATCCTTTCTTGCAACCCTCAAAAGAATGCTTTGATATTCTCACACCTTGCCTGGGCTAGTTATCTCAAAGACTGGCCTGGTCCGGGAGAAGGGGAAAGGCCATCAGCGTATATAATCATTCTCGAGGACACGCAGATAAGCCATCCAATGCGTTGTGACCATGGAATAGCGGCTCAAAGCATGCTTCTGGGGGCGACAGAGAGGGGCCTGGGGGGCTGCATCGTCGGCGCAGTAGACCAACGGGGACTGCGCAAGGCTCTGGAAATACCGGACCTCTATGAGATTCTTCTTGTCCTGGCTCTTGGCAAGCCCAGGGAAACGGTGGTAATAGAGACCCTCGAGCCTGCTGGAGATGTCAGGTACTGGCACGATAGCGAGGGTATACACCACGTTCCAAAACGACTTCTGGATGACATCATAGTTGGCTAAGCATGTGCCGGTTCATGGCTACGGGGTGAGCGATGCCTAAAAGGGAAGATGAGTATTATGCTGACCTTAAGGAGTCAAAGCGGCGACCCCTATGCCCTTTCTGCGGCAGTCCTAATGTTTATCCCATCAAAGGCAAAATACTGTTATTCTTTGCCAGGACGGTTGGTTGGTCTTGCGCAAATGAGAGGTGCCGAATGTATAGGAAACCTTTCCCGGCACCAAGCCGTGGCTCGGGTAGAAGGAGACGTCATCGGTAGCTAACGGAGTGTGTTGAACTGTTGGCAGCGTGAACGGTACAGAAGTCTTTGGGGTATCCATATCAGCTCTCCTTCTCGAATGATGCCTTTTCTCTTTTCCTAACCGCTTGAGCCTCTTGCCTCTCATCACAATTGGCACAGATAGACTTCATAGCCTCATCGGCAGTGCAGCGAAGAAGCGCTCTGATCATTGGTGTCATCCTGATCTTGGGGCATTCGTACAGCTTGGGGCAGGATTCAGGATCATTGTCAAACATAACTGTCACCCCCTCAATACCCTCAGCAAACATTCTGCCTTCACTCAAGGGGGCATTACAATCACCTTTAGGTACTACATTAGGGGGTATTTTATTCCCCCTTTTGGCTGTGGTGGTTCGCTTTGCTGTTGGAATCGCCTGTCTAGTCGCGTTCCGCCGGGCTTAGCTTGATGACTACACCAAGCGTTGGAGCCTAGACGCCATACATGAAATGGACATTCAGCGGTCAAGAGGTAAGATCAAGACGCAGCATGCCTGCAGGGCTGGCGCGAGCTAACCAAGAAATGTCTTGAGCTTGGAATGTGCAGAATTGGCTAGCTGGAGCTTCAATGCTGCTGCATATCAGTGGCAAGCAAAATAGTCCAAGAAGTCTCTGAAGTTATCAATGGCTTCCTGGCTGGAAACCTCGGCAGTGGACTTCTGCATCGTTATCAATCCGAACGCTTTTTGGGTATTATCGCAATAAAAGGCCGCTACTATTCCATATATGGTTTCGCCTTGTGTCTTGGTGGTAGCAGTGTAGTATTGATAAAGCATGTGGTGTCCCGTTTCATAAAGCATTTGGTGTCCCAGTTTCGTTGTCTCTACGAGCTCGCCCTTCTCAACGCTTTCGATTCCTTCCCAGTTCTCAATTCCCGCGAAACCAGCTTCCAATCCGCCTTCCAACCCCCATTGCCATGTCTTCACCCAACTCACTGCGTAAAGAGGAAATCCCCTTTCTTCGGGCACAACCTGAACCATGCCTGAGTTCGCATTGGCGTCGTCCTCCAACAGCCCATCCTGCCAAACAAGGTAGTCTTGGGGATACTCGAAGGAGAAGCCGTACTTTGAAAACGTGTTCATCTCCGGTCCAGCGGGCTCGTCTGAGGCCGACGTTTGTGTCTCCCCCCCGCAACCGATCATAGCTAATGGTGCAATGCTCACGAGGATCAATATTGCCATGATGCTCATCTTTTTCATTTCATTTCCACCTCTTTCCCAAGCAACTTGTCAACTATTCTCATATTTCACCTCCTGCTCTATCTGCACACCCCGTGTCAGTCCGCATGGACTAACGGACTGCCAAGGCCTTAGAAATCAACCTAAATAGTCGGGTAAGTCCCTCTTGAGGGGCTTTTCACCAACGGACTGTAAGACTTTTAACACTTTTCGTTAAGTTTGTCAAGCTTCTCGAAAGCCCGGTAGTGGGTCAATTTGAATAGAGGTATAGCAATGTGCGAAACTCTCTGTGAAGCCAAATAGCATAGCGTTTCGTAGCTAAAGGAATTCTCCTGAGAATCGTTTACCCCAAGCTGATGCATCTGGATAGACTAAGAATGGTTGAATCATCAAGCGAAGTGAAATACTTCAGTTGCGAGAGAGCGGGCTATCCTATCGGCAGATTGCTTCGAGGGTAGGTCCTTCTCGGCAGGGGGCGTGGAAGATTGTCAAGCCACCAATGGCCACAATATGGACATTGGGAAGATATAGGCAAAGATTGCGCCAGCGAACGCCAAAACCCCACCTACGATAATTGCCTCGCTAACTACAGCCACTATTCCGAGGATATAGGCAACGATTATGGGAACCAACGCCAAAATTCCACCTACGATTGCTATTACCATTGGTAGCTCCTTTCGCCACTGCCGTACCCTTGCCCCAACATATTATAGCACTTGTGGCAAGTGTAGGGGCAGCCAAACCCCGATTACAGGTCTGCCGGTAGTGGGTCAATTTGAAAACACCAAAATCTCTGTTCTACGGCTTGACAATCCGTAGAAAAAGGTAGTATAATATGGTGAGAACGAATCATCCTAAGATTCGATAAGGAGAGCAGTTATGACCACCCAAGTCGCTAAACTAACTATCAGTTTGCCGCGAGACCTAATTCTATTTGCTGATAAACTCGCAAGCGAAATGAGGGTGAGTCGCAGCAAGGTGATTTCCTCATGCCTGCGGGAGTTTGCCGATAGACGCCTGCGCGAACAAATGGAAGAGGGTTATAAGGTAATGGCAAAGGAACATCGGCGATTTGCCGATGTAGCTGTAAGCTTGGCACACGAAGTTCTGCCTGAGTGGGAATAGTGTTTTTATGCCGAACGAAATAAGGCGTGGGGAAATCTACTGGGTAAATTGGGACCCCGGTAGAGGTAGTGAGCAGACAGGCAAAAGACCAGCCCTGATTATTCAGAATGACATTGGGAATAAGCATAGCCCTACCACGATTGTAGCTGCTTGTAGCACAGCACAAAAGAAGCCATATCCCTTTATTGTTCCTGTCACAAAGAAAGAAAGCGGGTTGCCAAAAGACTGTAGCATTGACCTAGCAACAATAATGACGATAGATAAAACACGCTTAGGGGATAAGGTTGGGGAATTGACCAAGCAGAAAATGGTCGAAGTAGATGAAGCTATCAAGGTAAGTCTCAGCCTTGATTAGGGGCTGTAGTCTGCTATAATAACAACTAGAGCTGGGCCTGGCTCCCAGCCAACCCCGCCTGCTGGGGGTGGGCCACTCTCCTTTCCATCCCTATGCGAGCGGGGTCCCTTAGCTCTCAAAAACGCTCACGATTCTACCACATCAGCGCAACCCTAGCAACACTAGCTAAGCAGCTCTCCACGATTGCCCCATGAGCCCCAACATATTCTAACGAGCGATTGACAAAGCTTTAGAGACTGAAGTAACATGGTGAGGCCATTGTGAAGAGGTGCTAATAGAACTCTGTGGCCATACCTGGGATGACTTAACCAAATCAAGTGATGAGGGGGTGTATTAATGGGGGACAGGATTCTTGTTGGAGGCAATGAGGCTGTGGGCTGGGGGGCGCTGAGCGCTGGCTGTCGGTGCTTTTTCGGCTACCCGATAACACCCCAGAATGAGATCATAGAGCTTCTTGCGCGGGAGATGCCCAAAAGGGGCGGGGTCTTCGTCCAATCTCAGTGCGAGACCGCGACGATAAACATGCTCTTTGGGGCTGCTGCCACCGGGGTCCGAGTCATGACCTCAACCTCAAGCCCAGGCTGGGGGCTGATGCAGGAGGGCATGTCTAGTCTCGTTGCCGGCCGTCTTCCCTGTGTGGTAGTCCTGGTGCAGAGGGTAGGGCCCGGGGTGCAGAGGGTCGAACATGCTCAGATGGACTACAACAGCGTCACTAAGAGTGGAGGCGGCGGGGGGTACAAGAACATCGTTCTGGCTCCGGCCTCGGTTCAGGAGACCCACGACCTGATGCAGCTCGCTTTCTACCTGGCTGACAAGTACCGTAACCCGGTGGTAGTGTTGACCGATGGTCTCATTGGTCACGTGGTCGAGCCCCTGGAGCTCAAGACCCTGGACTTTGACCCGCTTCCAGAGAAGGACTGGGCAGTGACCGGTGAAGGCAGGCACAAAGACGGGAAGTATCGCGCGCATGGTAGTAGCTTCAATCCTATAGAGGGCGAGAGCTATGTACCTTACCTCTGCGCCTTGAGGGAGAAATACCAAGCGATGGAGTCTGAGCTGAGGTACGAGGAGTATAAGACAGAGAACGCTGAGCTCCTTCTTGTTGCCTATGGATATTGTGCCAGGGTCTCTGCGGAGGCGGTAGACATGGCCCGAGCCGAGGGGCTCAAGGCGGGGCTGTTGCGGCTGATAACCCTCTGGCCGTTCCCATACCAGGTGCTGCGGGACAAAGCGGCTCAGGGGTGCAGGTTCCTGGTGGTTGAGGACAGCCTGGGGCTGATGGTCGAGGATGTCAGGATGGGGGTTGAAGGAAAGGCTAAGGTTCACTTGGCAGATGTAACCTTTCGCCATAACCTCACAGAAGAGGGGATGATCATGCCGGCAAGGGTATTGGAGGAGATAAGGAGGTTGCTGTGAACGAGGAGACGAAAGCGGTAGCGAAGGAAAGGGTTGTGGGAAGGCCAGCATTATTGGCGGGGGAGTGGTGGTCGGATTTCCTATGGGAATTGTTTTGCCCCGGCTGCCAGACTCCCGTAGTGGCGCGTATCATTGCTGAGGCCATTGAGGAGTTAGGCATTGGAGATAGGGCCATTATGGTTGCCGGTGTTGGCTGCCATGGCATGCTGCTAGGGGGCGTCGCTCTTGATAGGGTGCACGCTCTCCACGGCCGTGGCCCGGACGTAGCCACCGGGATCAAGCGTAACTTGCCCGACATCATTGTGTTCACCGTCCAGGGAGATGGGGACTGTATCGCCATCGGGGCTGGCTCCTTGATTGGTGCTGCAACCCGAGGCGAGAAGATCACCATCATCATGATCAACAACACCAACTACGGCACCACCGGCGGCCAGTTGGCGCCTACCACCCTCGTAGGGCAGGTAACCACCACCACCCCCCAGGGAAGAGACCCCAACGTGGAGGGCTACCCAGCGCATGCTGCTGAGCTCGTAGCTACATTCAAAGGGGTGTCCTATAGTGCCCGGGGGGCGCTCCACACCGCGGCCAATTACCGGCGGACGAAAGGATACATTAGGACAGCCTTCCAGAGGCAGCTAGAGAAGGTTGGCCTCAGCTTCGTCGAGGTTATCACCGCCTGCCCTCCCAATTGGCACCTGACCCCGGTGCAGAGCCTGGCCTGGATAAAGGAGCAGGTAGTCCCTGAGTTCCCCTTGGGCGAGTTCAAGAATGTGGCTCATGTTGAATAGCGATTATAGGGAGGAAAGGCATGGAACAGGCTAACATATCAAGGGGCGAAGTAATTATGGCTGGGATCGGTGGCATGGGTGTCCTCATGGCCGGGCACGTCCTCGCAGAGACAGCTTTCCAGCAGTATGAGCATGTATCCTATACCCCCTCCTATGGTTTCGCCAAGCGCGGCGGACTTTGCCAGTGCACTATTATCTTCTCCAATGAAAAGATCTCGTCTCCGCTTTTGGATCAGGCGCAGGTGGTAGTGCTCCTCGATAGCTCCCAGTTTAGAACCCTTGAGCCCAGGGTGCGCCCAGGGGGGCTTATCATTGCCGAGAAAGCCGGGCTGAGTGCTGATAGAGGGAGGGAGGACTACAAGCTCTACGCGCTCCCAGGCATGGAGATTGCCGTCAGCATGGGCTCGACCGTGATCAACAATCTAATCTTGCTCGGGGCCTACGTTGCGATTACAGGAACTGTCCCCCCGGAACTCATCGAGGGCGAGCTGCGTAGGAGGTATGAGGATAATGAGAAAGTATTGGTGCGCAATTTGGATGCCTTCGGCCGCGGGCTCAAACTGGGCAAGACTGCTAAATAGCGCCCCGATTTCTCTGGCAGATTAGGAAAGGCAAAATCATCCGACAACATCCTGCTTCTTGACGGATCACTCCCTATCTGGAGCAGGAGTAACTCAGCTGCACAGAGAGAATTTGCCTGTAAAACCTGGGCCAGGACAGGCTCAGGACAGCCTCTAGCCTCTCCTCAAGGGAGAGGGACTTACTTAGCCCACTTTTTGCGGTACGTCTCCTTCGCCCGCTGGTCGATGAGGCCAACAGGCCACTCCCCCTTGACAAACCTGATTATCTCCACCCCGGGACGGCGCTGCAGCTCAGCAAAGGCCGGGGGCGAGAGACCAGCCGAGTGGGCAGTACAAATGAAGTTATCAAGCTTCAGTAAAGGACTGTCGGCTGGGATGGGTTCCGGTTCGGTAACATCAAAGGCCGCCATAGCGATATGGCCCTCGGTCAAAGCAGTGCACAGCGCATCGTGATCGACTACCGCGCCACGAGCGGTGTTGACGAGGCAGGCAGTGGGCTTCATCTTCTTCAATTGCTCCAGCCCCAGAAGGCCCCTCGTCTCCGAGGTCAGTGGAACATGAAGCGAGACCATGTCTGACTGAGTCAGCAACTGATCCAGGTTCACCTGTTCCACCCCGAACTCGCGGAATATGCCTGGATCTATATAGGGGTCATTGGCGATAATCCTCAACCCGAAGCCCTTTGCCCTAGGGACCAAAGCCCGCCCAATCCGTCCCAAGCCGATAATCCCCAGGGTTTGTCCTTCCAGTATTGATAACTTGGGCCATATCTCACCGGAGATATAAGGGTCGCCCATTGCTGTCCAGTCTCCCCTTTTCACCACCTCATTCAAGTGCACGATCCTCCTGGTGCAGGCCAGGACCAGGCCCATCGCATGATCTGCCACCTCTCTCGTGCTGGCATCCGGTACGTTGGCAGTCAAGATGCCAAGTTCCGTGGCCGCATCCACGTCCAGGTAGTCATAGCCGACTCCGATACTCGTGATCAGTTTGACATTGCTCAGGCTGGCCAACACCCTTCTGGGAAAGGCCTGGAACGTAGTCTGCGTAATTACGGCATCAGCATCCCCTACCGCGGCGATGATCTCATCCTCCGTGGCTCCTCTGATCGGGCAGGGGTTCACCACCAGCTCCACCTCGACCCCGGCCTGCTTAAACATCTCCCCGTAGTCAATCAATAATGAGATTCCAAGAATGTCAACCGCTTTAATGGGCATCGCTCCTCCTTTCACTTTAATTGGTCGATATATCGTCCGCGCCCCCGGGGCGCGGGAGTGTCATCAGATCAGGGTAGACTGGGCAGGCCGTAGCCGACATCCCTGGGATCCACGGCAAGGTCGATGAGAGCGGGCTTCCCTGCCCCAATGGCTCTTTCCAAGGCAGGACCGATCTGTACTGGATCCTCGATGCGCTGGCCGCTGATACCGAAAACCTGGGCCAGTCGAGGGAAATCGACCTTGCCTAAGTCATAGCCCAGGTCAGCCCCCTCAGGCGATGCCCTTTGAGGATACATGGCGAAGGCCCACTTAATAGCAGCGTAGCCCCGGTTGTTGAGCACCACTATGATGACCGGGATCTGGTATTTGGCCGCCGTCCACAGGGCCTGGAGGCCGAAGAGGGCGCTACCGTCCCCCACCAGGGCCACCACCGGCCTCCTGGAAGTGGCCAAGGCGATCCCAAGGGAGGCAGGCAGGCCCCATCCCAGACAAGCATTGCAGCTAAAGTAACTCCCGGGCTCGGAGAACTCCATAATATATTCAATATAGGTAGTGAGCATCACCGCCTCATCGACCACCACGCTGCCCGGGGGCAGGGCGCGAGCGATCTCCTTGATGGCCCGCGATGGTCGAAGGGGCACAGCATCCCAGTCCTTCGCGAAATCCGCTTCGCATGCTGCCCTGGCTTGCGCACGAGCGCTCTTTAGCTTTTCAGATCTTCGTCGGGTCGCCTCGCGCTGAGCAGGCGACATCAACTGCCTGACCTCGGTCGTCAGCTCAGCGAGGGCGGTTTTGGGGCTGGCCACCAGAGCCACCTCCGCCGGGCAGTCCCTGGCCAATCCCCGCGGGTCGAGGTCTATCTGTATCAGTTTGGTAGTAGGCGGTATCAGGGGCCCCTCAATAGAGAATAGCTGCTTGAATAGCTGACTCCCTACTGCCAGCAGCACATCAGCGGGGCCGTCCAGCCCCGGCAGGGAGAATCCTAGCGGCGGCACTCTACTATAGTAGAGGGGGTGGTTGGTAGGGAAAATCAGCTTGGGCACCTGCGCGGTGACGTATACCGGGGCACCAAGGATCTCCGCCAACTCGACGAGCTCGGCAATAGCACCGGCGTCCGGCACTTGGTGACCGGCCAGAATGGCCGGCTGTTCCGCAGCAGCCAGGAGCTGCGCCGCCCTTGCCAGAGACTCCCGGTCGGCCCTGATAGCCATGGGCACCTGGCGGCCTTGGGCTGGGGGGACGTCAGAAACCACGGTCTGAGCCTGCAGGTCCCGGGGGATAGCTACGAATACTGGCCCAGTTGGTGGGGTGGTAGCCTCTTTGAAGGCGCGGTTCAGGGCCTTCGCTATGTCCTGGCCATGTCCTACCCACCAGCGGTCTTTGGTGAACTGGCTCACCATGGGCAGGAGATCGGAGTCCAGGAAAGGGTCGCTCCATTGGAGGCGGGAGTCCTGCTGACCTGCCAGCACCACGATGGGTGTGCCAGCGTTATATGCGTTGTACAGGTTGCCTATAATGTAGGATGTGCCCGGGGTGGTGTGCACCAAGACCACCCCTACCCTGCCCGAAGCCCGGGCATAGCCATCTGCCATCGCCATGGAGACGGACTCGTGGACGGCACTGACATACGTTATCTCAGGGGTTTGGGCCAGCGCGTCCAGGAGCGGTATCTCGGTGTTGCCGGGAACGCCAAAAACATACTCCACACCCTCGTCCTTGAGGATACGGCAGACAACCTCGGCTCCTGTCATTTCCATTTGTTACCTCCATCGATGCCAGCAGGTATGAGTACTATTTTCACCTCGCTCTCATCAGGTCCATCGCCTGAAGAAACTCATCCTTCGCGCGCAGGTAAAACCGTGTCCCCCGAATTCTACATCTGCTCTGTGGTATTTTCTACCCTCAGGCAAACAGCCTGCGCGGGTTCTGCACCATCATGGTATCGATCTTGTCATCGCTCACCCCTGCCTCTTTGAGAGCAGGGATGATGTTCTTGAACACATGGGCGTAGGACCAGTTGGCGATCACCGGCGTTGCGAAATCCGGCAGCTCGACGGGACGGTCCAGCCAGCATACCGAAAGGTCACCGCAATAGTCATGGGAAAGCATGATCCGGTCGGCATAGCCGATGCCAACCAGGCCGATGATACAGGCCTTTCTCAGATTGTCGGGGAACACAAAGTCGAGCCCCAGTCGGTCGAAGGCGATGTAGACCCCTTTTTCGAGAACGGAGGTGTGGTATTGCAGATTGGCATTGCCTCCGATGTGGCCGATTACTATGCGCTCGGGGGATGCCCCTTCAGAGATGAGGAGAGCAGCCTGCTCCGGCCCCATGGTTCCGCCTTCGGTATGGGTGATGATGGGAATCCCGGTCTCCTTCTGAGCCCTAGCCGCTGCCCTGAGGACTATTTCCTCACGGGCGGATATCTCCCCCTCACCTGTGGCCACCTTGATGACGCCAGCTTTGACGCCGGTATCTCCGATACCCTGGGTGATCTCCTTCATAAACGTCTCATATATCTCGGTGGTGGTGTCGCCGAACTGGCTGCGAAACTTAAGGTAGGCAGGTTTCCCCATGGCCTCCATGTATAGTCCGGTGGCGCAGATAATGTTTATGCCTGATCTCTCGGAGACCTGCTTTTGCAGCTCCACGTCCCTGCCCAGGTCGATGGGGGTGGCGTCAACCATCGTCCTCATACCATAAGCCTTAGCCTTCTCCAGAGCTTCCACGCAAGACCCGGCGAACGCTTCCCGGTTATAGGGCACAGCCAGTGCATCGCACTCCCACCCTGGCGTGGTCAGGATGAGATGCTCATGGATTAGGGTTGGCCCGAGCTCATCTGTTGAGATCAGACCCAGCACTGTATTGACCGGAGCCATGGCATTGCTCCTTTCATTCTATCCGAGATTTCCCATGTCAGCCATTGTGACTATGCTAAGCCCCTCGCCCTCGATCTAAACCAGACTTTCATCAACCTTCGGCTATAACTTCAGCCGGAAGTCTCTCTTTCAAAATGCTTATGGCTCCTTTTACCATCTCGTCAACGATCTGCTTGGCACTTGTCCTTTCTTTAAGCATCCCCACTATCTGCCCACCGAACTCGCTGATATAGTTGGTCATCCGCCCTTTCCTCAAGCCTAGCTCAGCCTCGCAGATGAGCAGGGTCTGCAACGGCATGGGGAGTGTCTTTCCCCCCGCCCCCTCCCATGCTTCGATAAACCTGTTGTTGATGAACCGAGCTGTCTTGCCAGTATATATTCTTGTAACACGTGTGTCCTCCTCCGTAGCCTCGATGATTCTATCTTTCCAATGATCAATCTCCCATTGCTCCAGATCATACGGGTCCATTCCTACATTCATAGCCCAATCTTTGGGAGAATCAATGCATGTCTCATGGGCAAGCAGAAAAGCGGTGCCCACCCACACCCCGCAGGCCCCCATCGCCAGGGAAGCAACAAGCCCTCTGCCGTCCCCCACCCCACCGGCCGCCACCACGGGGAGAGGATGGACAGCGTCCACTACTTGAGGAACCAGGGCCAGAGTGCCGATGCGACCGGTATGGCCTCCAGCTTCGTGTCCCTGAGCCACAATAATATCCACTCCTGCGTTGGCGACCCGCCGGGCGTTTCTAACGTTGCCCACGAGTCCGACAACCTTCATTCCCTGAGCGTGTGCTCGAGGTATTATAGCTTCCGGATTCCCCAGCCCCGATGCAAAGACTGGAACTCGCTCCTCCAATATCACATCTATCAGCTTATTTGCGCCTGAGAGGAAGTCTGAGTCCACCTCAAGCGGAGGTATTTCGACATCCGGTATGCCAATCTCCCTCTTCAGCCTGTCCACGAAAGCTAACTCCTCCGCGGGCAAAAAGGCCTTCAACTCGGAAATAGGAAACTTTCCTGAGATGGCCGGGATGTCTAGCTTGGGAAGCAGGAGGTCGACACCGAAGGGCTTGTTTGTGAGGTCCCTCGTCTTTTCGATCCAGTCACGCAATTGGTCAGCGCCCAGCCCGGCTGCACCTAAAACGCCCAATCCACCTGCGTTCGATACTGCAGCGACAAGGGTGGGGCCACAGACCCCACCCATACCAGCCAGGATGATGGGATATTCGATATCTAGCATGTCACATAACTTAGTCCGAAGAACATTCTTTGCCACTTCTCTCTCCTTAACTATCCCAAAAGGGCCAGTTCTCCACAACGGGGGTCACAGGCAGGTCCTGTCCAGGGAAGCACAACCCAGCCTCCGTTGACATGAGTGCGAGGAATTATAGCAGCTTTCGCAACAATTTCCAACAAGCGAAAGCGTCCGGGTGTGGGAGAGAAAATGGGGTCAAGAGCGGCAGAGAAAGAAGCAAAGCTGAAGGTGGTGGGCGATGTATGTGCCAGTGGCAGTTATTAAGGACGGCGCAGAGCTGCCCGCTCTTCCCAGACCTGATCATTAATGCTGACTACTACCAGCTTGCGCAGCTCGTCAGGATCGCTGCTTCTCGTCAACGCTTCGTCCAGAGCAACTGTACCGGATCTGACAAGGTCTTCCAGAGCTTGATCCATCGTTTGCATGCCATACTGCCTGCCGGTCTGCAAATAGGTGGGAATCTGGTCGGTTCTACCTTCCCGTATGAGATTACGTATAGCGTCAGTGCCAAGCATAATCTCGAAGGCCGCAACCCTGCCGCTGCCCACAGCTCTAGGCAACAGACGCTGCGAAAGCACACCCTCCAACACCCGCGATAGCTGGAATCGGATCTGTTCCTGCTGGGAAGCAGGGAAAATGTCAACTAACCGATCGATGGTTTGGGGAGCGCTCACAGTGTGCACCGTGCTCAATACCAAGTGGCCTGTCTCTGCAGCGGTGATTGCCGTAGCTATCGTGTCCAGATCTCGCATCTCACCAACAAGGATCACGTCAGGGTCGTGCCGCAGCGTGTATCGCAAGGCAACAGGAAAGGACTTAAAGTCATCCCCGAGGTCTCGCTGAGCAATTATGCATTTCTCATTATGGTACACGTACTCAATCGGATCCTCGATGGTGATCACGTGTCGTGTATCCGTCTTATTCAGATGGTTGATCATAGCAGCTAAGGTGGTGGACTTACCGACTCCAGTCGGGCCAGTTACCAATACCAGCCCTTTCGTCTTAAGGGCAAGAGTCTTACAGACAGAAGGTAGTCCAAGGTCATCTATGTCAGGCATTTTGAGGGGTATTCGTCGAATGGCAATGCTGATCGTTCCTCGCTGAAAGAAGGCATTAACTCTAAAGCGAGCTAGCCCTGGAACGCTGTAAGCCAGATCCATCTCCAGGTCACTGTAGAACCTCTCCCTCTGGCTCTCGGTGGTTAGATGTTCAAGTGCTTTTTTCACATATTCGGGCGTGACACCAGGCAGCTCTTCTAAAGGCCTTAGGGCACCATCAATGCGAAAGACTGGAGGATTAGGCACCGTCAGATTGAGATCCGACGCCTCTTTCTCTACAGTAAGCTGCAATAGCTCTTCAATATTCATGCTACAGACCCACCTTCCCGGGACGAAGAGAAGCGAAGCTGGTTCTTTCCCCCGCTTTCAGCAACCTACATAGCCTCACCGATTCTTTGCGCTTTGGTGGCTTGTGTCACATGGCTAGCTTTCGGTTCGGGAACGCGATCTCAAGAGGCTGACGCCGCGCTTTTGCCTCATTGGCACGGTTATGAGGTAAACTACCGTACTAGAACTATCGTCCTTGTATTAATATAGTAGAGAGCCTCCTCGCAAAAGGCAAGATAGCGTTTCTTCATATCCCTTTACTCTTCCTCCCAGATTTCTGAGCACTCACTATATTCCGAGACGCTCCAAAACGATCCAACTTGTTCATTGGATCACCAGAAGATTAGCAAATCGTGTGCCAAGGGGGGGGGATTTGCGCCGCAAGAACCGAGGTCCAACGGATTCTGAGTGCTTTACCCTACATGCTACGCTGCGTGTTCTCGTACCGCCCAGTCCATTCTTGAAGCTAGAATCGAGGTTGAAACGGCCTTTTTTGTCCGTCTGGCGTTATCCAGTGCCGCTGAGTTCGTTAGCCAAATGTCAGCGAAAACCCTTGGTGGAAAGAGGCCTTGATGCTCTGTCCC
Source organism: Dehalococcoidia bacterium (assembly GCA_030619685.1). The sequence continues at coordinate 50,462 of JAUXAX010000006.1, read as the reverse complement.
CTACTCCTCTTGGCGGCCTACCCGAGCAGAAGCCGCTTCGCCTATCAGAACCCCACTCATCGAAGTCATTCTGAAAGCCCTCGTCCCACAGACCGCGCACTGCCCCTGAATAGCCATGCTACCATCCGGCAACACAACCCGTTTTGTTCCCGCAACGGGCCGTAGCTCAAGGCACTTCGAACAGTACATCTCAAGCGTTGCAGGTTGCCCTCTGTCTTTCTGGACCGTTTCACCGCCCGCAGGATGCCGTAAACGCTTTCCCGACTGTAATCCTGCCAGTATCTCACCCTGCTGTTTCTTCAGCTCGGCAATCTCGCTCCTCAACTCTTCGAGTTGCTCGGAGTTCTCACGCCTAAACTCTTGTAGTTGCTTGGCTATTTCTGCTAGTGGCTCCATTTCTTGCACCCCCCGCTGATTTTGGCTAATCACAGGATAACCCTGCGGGGCTGCAAATGCAAGGGCTGCTGAATAGCTCCTCTAGAGTGTGGCAAGAAGCGCTTCTCTTTTGGCTATCGTCCTCAGAGCGCCAGCCTCGATGGGAGAAGAGGTTCTGCGAGGATGATATAGGTAGAAGCTCCGCAGGCTTTCTGGAGGCTCACCTCCATTCCCGACCCTTAGTTCCAAAGACCGACGAATCATATGTTAGCCCATGTTTTCGTGTGTTGAACCAGTCCAGTTTTGAGGCTACAATCAAGGGCGACACCGGCCTTTTTGTCCGTCTGGTGTCGCCCTATTGTGTCCAGTGCCTTTAGCAAAATGTTAGCAGAAGCCTCCTGGCAATTCGACTTACCGATGGTGTTGGGTTGCAATTACGAGATCTCGCGGAAGCCCCGCCCTTTTCCCCAGGACGACAGGGGGAACCTTACAGGCACTAAATCCGTCTATAATACAGTGAGGGGGATTGCAGGCCCGCTCAGAACAGGAACCGGAGGTGACAATCATGAAAAGGCTGCTCTTGAGTGTATTGGTCGTTACGTTGCTGCTTAGTGTGGCTGGTTGTGGAGAAGGAGTGAGGATCAGTATGGCACTGTCGGAAAAGGACAGAGTGACTTCACCCGACGTCGCTGCCTCGGATCTAATAGATCTGGTCGATGGAAACAGTGCGTTCACCTTCGACCTCTACCAGGCCCTCAGCGAGCGGGAGGGAAACTTATTCTACTCTCCTTACAGCATCTCCCTGGCGCTGGCAATGACATACGCCGGTGCTCGCGGTGAAACCGAACAGCAGATGGCGGAGACCCTCCACTTCATCCTCACCCAGGAACGTCTACACCCCGCATTCAACGCTCTGGACCTGGAACTCGCCAGTCGCGGTGAAGGCGCTGAGGGCAAAGATGAAGAGGGCTTCCGGCTGAACATCGTCAATGCAATCTGGGGACAGGAGGATTATGAGTTCCTCGCCGAATTCCTCGACGTCCTGGCGGAGAACTACGGTGCCGGGCTGAGACTGCTCGACTTCATCAAAGCAGCGGAGGAGTCCCGCATCACCATCAACGACTGGGTCAGCGATCAGACGGAGGGCAGGATCGAAGACCTGATTCCGCCAGGAGTAATAGACGCAATGACACGCCTAGTTCTCACCAACGCCATCTACTTCAATGCGGCTTGGCTGAACCCCTTCAGCGAGGACATGACAACCGATGGCACTTTCCATCTGCTTGACGGCGGCGAGGTCACTGTGCCAATGATGATGCAGACCGAGTCCTTTGGTTATGCAGAGGGCGAAGGGTATCAGGCTGTGGAATTGCCATACGACGGCAGCGAACTATCGATGGTGATCCTGCTTCCCGAGACGGGTCAGTTTGAGGCGTTTGAGGACTCGCTGGACGCTGGCCTCGTGGATACCATCACGAAGGACCTGGCATACAGGCAGGTCGCTCTGACCATGCCCAAATTCGAATTCGAATCGGAATTCAGTCTGGCCAAGACCCTTGCTGCGATGGGTATGCCAGTCGCCTTCTCTGGAGCAGCGGACTTCTCGGGCATGACCGGTAGCCGCGACCTGTTCATTGGAGCGGTGCTGCACAAGGCGTTCGTTTCCGTGGACGAAGCAGGTACAGAAGCCGCTGCCGCCACTGCGGTGGTGATGGATCTGACGGCGATGCCGGAGCAGCCGGTTGAGGTCACCATTGATCGTCCCTTTGTCTTCCTCATCCGAGACATCGAGACAGGCGCCATCCTATTCGTTGGGCGGGTCATGAACCCAAGTGCCTAGTCCATTCTTGAAGCCAAAACCAAGGGCGACACCGGCCCTTTTGTCCGCCTGGTGTCGCCCTGTTGTATCCAGTACGTTAGCTTAATGTTAGCGAATCGGTTGGCCAACCCGGGGGCATTTTGGCTTCAAAACGTGGTGGGCGATGTAGGACTCGAACCTACGACCTTCTGTGTGTAAAAGTGACGCCCTATGTATTATGTGGAAACTAAACCCCTCTAGCTCGACATTGGTAGTCTATTCAAGCGAATGGTGACTTGTGATTGAGTATGCACCTCTTACGGTACGAAGCTAGTGAGTGGCAAGAGTCAACATATGAAAGAGGATTACATCTTTGTCAAGGAGGAAATGTTTCTAACGCGCTTCTGCGAAGACCTGCTTGTGCCGCAAAGGTCACGTTATGTTTCGCCTGTCAACCTAACAGAAGTAGAAACTGCTAAACCGGGGGAATATGCCGAACCAATCGTCCAGTGCCATTGTCAAACTGCATACCACCTGCTCTGATCCTGACGCATCGAATTTTGCACTACCCACGTGACCCCGCCATACTACCTGAGTCAATTCTGGGTCCTCAATTCCAATTGTAAGTCTCTGCTTCTCCTCTATGCTTGTGACGACAGCATTCAACGCTTGATCGTCCGCATCCCCACAAATCACGAACTCACCCTTGCCGTCACCCCAACTAGCACTTAGGGCCTCGCCTTCCCACAGGATGCCTTCTTTTGATTCGAAGTCACTGATTGTCGCTTTCATCGTGTACTTCCTCGGAGGCTATTGGCATTGATAGTGTTACGACCTCTTACTTGGTGGCTTTGCCTTTGAACGTATCTCCCAAATTGCTCTGGTGGACCAAACTAACGTACCGGGACTATAGTATCGTGCCTCAATCGTAGTGTACTTTATTCTGCCGGTCAAGATGACTTTTCCTCATGTTGCTTGACTTCACCTCCGATTTTTTTCGAGAACACTAAGTGATAGGACTCTGGTAACAGATTGAGGGCAGTTTGCGTATTTCGCTCGGGAGTGGCCTGCGTCCGCGGTCGTAGGCAGTTGTAAGACTAACACAGCCATCCCCATCCGGTATTGTATGATTACTCGGGTCAATTCTGGCTGTCGGGGTATCGATCTATTCTACATGCGCCGGGGTAGAATAGATATGCACTGGCATGTTGAACGGTGACCACAGGTTTGATAGGAACCTGTTCAATGTATGTCAAGACCGGTGTTTCAGCGGGGTTAGAACCGGTAAAAAAGCCGGCATCAATCCATTCATATCGTTGACGAACCGTGGACGTTTCTGACCTAAGAGAAAGAGGACACCACGGCAGCCGGCACCGCTACCCGACGGTGGTACACTAACTCGTTCTTGTTTAGATATCGAATGGGGTCAAATCTACACGGTTAACATGAAGGCGCTACTAACTTCAGCGGTTGACGAGGGTACTGAAAGGTTGCGCTTAGCTGTTGCAGTTCCCATGTATTAATGGGATGAGGGGAAAGTAATTATGGCACTAGACTGGTGTTTTGACATCGACACGTTGAAGAATGCTTGTGGATATAATTGCCATTTTCCCTTGGCAGGACGACATGTCAGTGGTTTACTTAGTCTACCGTCAGCTCAATTATCCTGACGGGTGCTTCATCTCCTCTCAGACGGGCAAGATGCTCCTCATCATCTTCTCCTAGAGCCGAGACGTTCTTCACCTCATCGAGGGCCCCAAGTATTCGCAGCAGCGGGATGCTTGTAGACAAATGGAGTTCGACTCTAACCCCTTCATTTGCCGAGACTGCAAAACTCTTGACTTCAATCTGTGGGTCTTCCTTCAATTGCCTATGTAGTTGCAGCACACGAGCCAATGCAAAGGGAGATAAAATCCTCAGTTCTACATCGCCTTGGTAGAGAGTGTGACCCTCTTCTTGCTCAGCAGATGGTAATTGGGCCTGTAGTTCATCAGCCGTCGTTTCCGCATGCCTATCTTGATCATCCTCAGATTCTTTACTCTCCTCTTCCTGGGCTAAGGCAAGAAGGTCCCCAGTTTCTGCTGTAAACGCCTCTACTTCATCGACTGGAGCAGCTTGAAACTCTGATTCTACAGGGGTCTCGCTTTCGTCTTCCGTTGATATAGCCGTAGTTTCCCCGGTGTAATCAGATTCCGAGAAGACTTCCTCACAGACCTTTTCAAATCTCTCTCTTATGCCACGCTCTACTCTTTTTGTAGTTGTCACACGAAAATGCTCGGCCTCTTCACGGATACGCTGTTTCTCTGTTTCAGCCTTCTCCCTCGCTTCAGCGATTGTCTTGTCAGCTTCTGCTTCAGCCCTTTCCTTCGCTTCAGCAATAATGGAGGCAGCCTTCGCGTTAGCTTCCTGCTCCATTTCTATCTCTAGATTCTTCGCTTCTTTGGTAGCTTCGACAACTGTCCTTTGTGCAAACTCCATGAGGGAATCCAGGTTATCCAGTTTGTCAGTAAGCTGCTTATTCTGGTTAATCAGACTGCTAACGAAAGACAATACTTCGGCTTCATCCAGGCCGTTTTTTACTACCCCGAATTGCTGCCCGCATACTTCTATTACTTTACCATCCGCTTTTGACATAGTAGCTGTACCCTCCTTTGGGTAATCCGTCTACGTATGAAAGTATAGCCAAGAAGAGACTGCTCGCCAATAGCACTTTGGTACCGATCGCAATAGCCATTTCGTAATGACAATCGCTATAGTGTTTTAACGCGTAGAATTTGGTGAGCTTGGCATATGCAGTGCTTCATAAAACGGTAGAGATGCCTTGGTACTTCAATATTCCAGAGGAGACTCAAAGCCAATTAGTTTACCTGTTTTACCGCCAGCTCAATTGTCCTGACAGGCTGTTTATCTGCCATCAAATGGCCAGAAAGCCTATCATCATTTTCTCCAAGATCCGATGCTTTCTTCACCTCATCGAACGACTCAAGGATTTGTATAAGCGGGACGCCTGTATGCAAATGGAGGTCGATGTTAGTGCCTTCCTCCACCGATCCTTTGGCATCCATGACTTCGATTTCAGGATATTTTTTCAATTTTCTGTGTATCCTCATTAATCCTTGCAGACTAACGGGAGGTGGAATCCTTAATTCTACAGCGCCTTGGTAGAGAGTGTGACCCTCTTCTTGGCCCTCTTCTTGCTGAGCAGATGGCAATTGGTCCTGTAGTTCATCAGCCGGTGTTTCTTCATGCCTATCTTGATCATCTTCAGATTCTTTGCTCTCCTCTTCCCGGGCTGAGGCAAGAAGGTCTTCAGTTTCTGCTGTAAACGCCGCTGCCTCATCAACTGGAGCAGCTTGAAACTCTGATTCTAGAGGGGTCTCACTTTCGTCTTCCGTTGATATAGCCACACTCCTCTCGGTGTAATCAGATTCCGAGAAGACTTCCTCACAGACCCTTCCAAATTTCTCTCTTATCTCACGTTCTATCGTTTTCCTGGCTGCTATGCCCAGATGCTCGGCCTCTTCATGGATACGCTGTTTCTCTACTTCGGCCCTCTCCTTCGCCTCTCCAATTATTCTCTCAGCATCTCCTTTGGCTTCGTCCTCCGCTTCAGCAATAATAGAGGCAGTCTTCTCATTAGCTCTTTTGTCTCCCTCTGTCTTGATACCCTCCGCGAGACTCCCCGCTTCGGCTACCATTCTTTCTGCAAACTGCATCAGGGGGTCCAGGTTATCCAGTTTGTCAGTGAACTGCTTATTCTGGTCAATCAGACCGCTAATGAAAGACGATACTTCGGCTTCATCCAGGCCGTTTTTTACTATCCTGAATTGCTGCCCGCATATTTCTATTGCTTTACCATCCACTTTTGACATAGTAGTCATGCCCTCCTTTGAGTGATTCGTCTACGTATCGAAGTATAGTCAGACTGACACTACCCGCCAATAGCACTTTGGTACCAAATGCGATAGCCATTTCGTAAGGATAGTCGGTACCATCCTCTTCATTTTGCGGCTACTAAATGCGTAATGGGTCTAATACATATTAGATTGGATTTAGATGGAGGCTCCTATCATGTTTCTCTTTTGTTTGTTCACAATAAGTCCAACACCGCAACTGGGGTGGGAGGATTCTACAAACTTGGAGCCGTTAGAATTCAAAACTAATCAAAGAGGAATCTATATAGTGGCTAAAGGGGTGAAATGGCTTCTCCAGTCCTCTCCAGATACATAAGGCCGCAAACCAGGTTCTAATCGCGGTCTCCCTGGTTGGAGTAGCCTATTCTCCTTTCCGTCATCGTGCTCAGTTCTACGCGGCCGCTGCACACATTGAGTTGACAAGCACAATACTATCGATTACGATGTGCCTCCCAGGATGAACTACAACGAGATGATTGCAGGAGATGACGACAATCTGCTAGAAGGCCGGATCGATAGAATTGAGACTAACGAGTTCTAACACGGGTGCGGTGAACAGCTTCTCTGAAACGGCAGGGTAGGCTGATAATACCGCGGAGAGTCACAATGACCAGCTTCCACCGGGTTCAATCTAGGGGAAGGAATGCGAGTAGAAGCCGCAGATTAATACCTCTGAATTGCGTTGACAAATGCTTGCTAGCTCTTGATGGAATAGGCGAGACCATGCGAATCCACGCAATTCTAAGACTCGAAGGGGGAGTGGAGCCGGCCAGATTGAGTCGGGGAATAGAATCTGCCCAGGAAGCCCATCCTGTCATGAGAACGATTCTGCAGAGAAGATGGTTGAGAACCCTTCGCGAAATACAAGACGATCTCAGAGGCGGGGTGTTGACCGTCCAAGACTTGACGGAACTCCAGGACGCAGACTGTGAAAGATATATCTGCCAATGGATGAACGAGCCCATGGATATCAGAACGGGATTCCCAGTTCGGGCCCTTCTTCTCAAAAGGAACGAGGCTGAATCTTGGCTCGTTTTCGCCTTCCATCACTCTGCAGCGGACGGATTGCGCGTGACTCTATTCATCAGGCACGTCATCGATAGTTACAACGGGACGGTTCCTGACGACTCGGAATCAGGCGAGGATATACGCTCATCTCATAAAGGCGACGAGTTGCTGGAATTCGCCAACAGCCAACGGCGCAGAGTGCCGCGCTACTACCTCAAGATGATCTCGTCTCTATTCCATCGGTTTGTCATAGCCGCCTTACGTCCACCAACACGCGTTTTCCACGACAAGTCAGGGAACTCAAGAGAATTGCACTTCCATCTTGAGGCCATAGGCGCACGGGAGCTGGAAGAGATCCAGTCCAGAGCGGGATCAGTCGGTGTTGAACTACACGATATTCTCCTGTCGGCATGCTACAGAGCCGTGGAGAAGTGGAATAGCATGCATGGCAAACCCAGCAAGAGGATACGCATAATGGTTCCGGTTAATGTCAGTCCGAAGGTGTTTCGGCGCGTCGTTTCAAATCAGGCTTCCTGGATCTCTCCATCGACCACACCTGCGGATAGGGCTGCTCCCACAGAGCTTCTAAGAAGAGTAAGATCATACGGCATCCGAGCGACCAAGGATAGAATGGCTTGCTCGCTCATCTATTTCTTCTATTTCTGCTCTCGTCTCCCGCTGCCGCTTATGAAGGCAGGGTGCAGGTTCTTGATAGTCACTCAAACCTATATCGATAGCATTGTCTTCACCAACGTCGGTTTGATCTGGCCAAAAGCGGGCTCCGAGGAACCAGCTGTGACGAGCATCGGCACCTCCAGGATCGCTCTTGTTGCTGGGTTGGCACCCGTGGTATCTCCGATGGGTTTGAGCCTCGCTGCATGTGAATACAACAAGAACCTAGCGATCTGCCTCACTTACAGACCGGCCCTGTTCTCCAAGGAAAAGGCTCGGGGGTTCCTGGACCTCTATGTCAAAGAGGCAAAGAACTATCAGCTGGCACCTGACGAAACATGACGGTATCGCTAGTTAAGTTTGATGGCTCCCTGGATTCCCTTCGCAGCGCTCTCGAGTTGTGCAATGGCTTTGCCAAACTCAGCAGCGACAGCAGAGTGCTAATAAAGCCCAACAACTGTTTCCGGCATCCGATGATGCCTCCCTATGGGATGGTGACCACCACAAGGATCATAGACCTAATCATACAGTTGCTACTCGAATACGGTTGCGGAGATATCTCTATAGGGGAAGGTAGCATAACTGGCATACTTGATGAACTTGAGCCTCATACCAAGAGGGGTTTCAGGGGTTCGGGCACCGACAAGGTGGCTGCGAAATACGGAGTCAAGCTCATTGACTTCAACGAAGGTCCCTTTGACGAGCTAGATCTGGAAGGGACGAAGGTTCAAGTCTGCCGAGATGCGTTACAGGCGGACTTCTTGATAAACGTACCGGTACTGAAAACGCACTTTCAGACCAAAGTCTCTTTGGGCTTCAAGAACATGAAGGGATGTCTGAGCAAAGGTTCCAAGAGACGGTTCCACCTCAGCAACCGACTGGAGGAGCTAGTCGCTCTCCTGAACGAAAGTGTCCAGAGCGACCTGGTCATAATCGACGGAACCTACATGCTGGAAAAAGGTCCGGAGACTCTTGCAGGGGTGGCCCACCGCAAGGATTTGGTGATAGCGGGCACCGACATATTCGAGGGCGATGTCGTCGCAACGACCGTACTGGGTATCGATCCCTCAGAGGTTGAGCATCTGATGGTGTTTGCCCAGAGGAATAACCGGTCTTTTGACATAAGTCAGATTGAAATCAAGGGGGAAAGCATAGAGCCCCTGAAAGAGCAACTAGAATGGCACTTTGAACCAGACGCGGAACTGTTGGCCCCTGCAGGAGTGACCGGACTTTCAGCTCCCTCTCCTGGGAAGACTATGTGCTCCGGGTGCGGTGCCACACTCGCTCTAGCGCTGGCAATACTCGCCAAAGACAATCCCCATCTCGACTTCGGCGGCGCGGAGTTGTGCTACGGGCTGGAGTTGAGGCCGACACCGGATACCCCTAACGCTCTACTCTACGGCAACTGTGCACTTAGAAGCAACGCGGATCTACCTAATGCTACCAGAATCGACGGATGCCCACCCACACTGACTGCAACTGTTGCTGCATTGATGAAAGCACTGCTCAGTAGGCCGAGGATGCTCAGGATTATGCTTATCAGAGCTGCAAAGCTAGTCGCTATTAGGCTTGGGATCTACCGGGAGGTTTTACCGAGATGGGAGCGCTACAAGTCGAAGGAATTTGACAAGTCCCACTTTTCGCCGGATTGGTAGGTATGGTTCCTACTGAGGTGTTGACATTGGGCGTTTGGTGGCGTTAGCCTTGGAAATACAAAGGGCACTTAATTAGCTAGAGGGAAAAGGAGGAAGGTGAAGAGAGCAAACATGGTGGGCGATGCAGGACTTGAACCTGCGACTTTCTGTGTGTAAAACAGACGCTCTCACCTCTGAGCTAATCGCCCACTGGCGCGCTTGGCGGGGCTCGAACCCACGACCTCAGCCTCCGCAGGGCTGCGCTCTATCCTACTGAGCTACAAGCGCTTTTCTTGCAAACCCTTCTCTACCTCAGAAAGCTCATCACCCCACTAGCAAGTGCCGGAGGGGAGATTTGAACTCCCACGCCCTCGCGGACACTACGCCCTGAACGTAGCGCGTCTGCCATTCCGCCACTCCGGCTTATACACGCTGTCGATAGAGAGTAGTTGCAGGCAGCCTGCTCCAGACGTAATTATAGCGCGTCAGTATCTTGGGGTCAAACCTTCCAGCACCTTGCAAGCGCTTCGAGCAGATTGTCTCGCGGCACGGGATCGGCCCCCTATAACCTGTGCCTCTGCACAAACCGCCTCATTCGCCTCAGCGCCTCCCTTATATCGTCAAGCGCGGTGGCATAGCAACAGCGCACATATCCCTCCCCACACTCCCCAAAAGCCGACCCGGGGACCACCGCTACCCTCTCCTCGATGAGAAGCTTCTCGGCGAATTCTTGAGAGGAGAGACCGGTTACCTTGACTGAAGGGAAGGCATAGAACGCACCCTTCGGCTCAAAGCAGGAGAGCCCGATAGCGTTCAGCCCTTTTACCATCACCCGGCGCCGCCGGTCGTAGTCGGCAACCATTTCCCTGACGGAGGTCTCCCCAGACTTCAGTGCCTCGATAGCTGCCATCTGTCCCGTTATGGGGGCACACAGCATAGTATACTGGTGGATCTTGGTCATCGCCTCGATGATCTCTGCTGAGGCCGCAGCATAGCCTACCCGCCACCCGGTCATAGCGTATGATTTGGAGAAGCCTCCGAGGTGGATTGTGCGCTGCCTCATCTGGGGAAGGCTGGCGAAACAGGTATGCTTAACCCCGTAAACGAGTTGGTCATATATCTCGTCCGAGATCACTATCAAGTCACGCCTCTGGGCTACCTCGGCTATCTCTTCAAGGTCGGCTCTCTCCATCACCGCACCGGTTGGGTTATTGGGATACCCCAGAAGAATAGCTTTGGTGCAGCCGGTGACCCGTTCCTCGATATCAGCCGCCTTAACCCTGAATTCGTTCTCGGCGGTTGTTGGCACCGGTACGAATACTCCCCCCGCCAGGACAACGCATGAGTCATAGGAGACATAGGTAGGCTCAGGGGAAATGACCTCGTCCCCGGGGTTTAGGATAGCCCTCATCGCCAAATCCAGCCCCTCGCTCACGCCCACAGTGATCAAGAGTTCGCTTTCTGGGTCATATTCCAGCCCGTAGCGCGCACCCAGGTTTCGCGAAAGCTCGTGCCTCAGTTCCGGCATCCCCCGGTTGGAGGTATACATCGTATATCCCTTCTCGATACCGGAAATGGCAGCCTCACTGATATGCCAGGGTGTGGCGAAGTCGGGCTCGCCGACTCCCAACGAAATGACATCCTCCATCGTGGACAACAGGTCAAAGAATTTCCTGATGCCCGAAGCGGAGAGCCTCTCGACTCGCTGCGAGATGATTCCGCGGGCACGCCTGGAACGGCCTACGGGCCTGGCTGACATGAAAAGCCTCCTCTACCTATAATGTTAGCGGCTCTCGCCGCACCTTTTCCTCGCCCTCGAGAATCACTCCATCCTGTTTGTATGGCTTGAGGAAGAAGTGAGTCACAGTACCCTGCACCGACTCCAGTGAAGCGAGCTTCTCAGAGACGAAGCTGGCCACCTCACGTTCCGTCCTGGCTACCACAAAGACAGCCAGATCGTAGGCCCCAGAGACCAGATAGACCGAATTCGCCTCAGGGAAGCGATAAATCCGCTCGGCGATAGCATCGAAGCCGACATCCTTCTGCGGCTGGATTCTGACCTCAATGAGGGCCTGCACCCGCTCCTCACCAGCCTTCTCCCAGTTAACCACCGTTTTGTATTTGACGATAGCGCGATCCTTTTCCGCCTCTTCAATCGTTTTCCGTACCTGTTTCACGGACAGGCCTGTCATGGCAGATATTTGCCTCAAAGTCACTCTGGCGTCCTTCTCCAAGACCTCAAGGACTTCCCTTTTCATCTCTTCCCCCCTTTGCACTCTTCGACAACCATTCAGTGGCCAGCCACCGGTCGCTGGCCTCATAATAGCAAAGCTCGAACATTCTGTCATCCTCAGTGCGTATTCGAAAATGCTTTTCTCCAGGCTCCTGCCACTCTTTTTCAACCTTTTTCACCCTCAACTCTGTATCGTCCCAGATGAACGAAAGCGGCCGCTGGGCGTAGGTATGACCAGAGTAGCAGGCAACCTGTACCGGCTCACGTTCCATCTAAATCTCCGGCCGTCTCTGCCCCCACCCCGTCGCCTGCTCATAGGCGAAGGCAACCCGAAGCACCATCTCCTCTGAGAACGGCTTGCCCAGGATCTGCATGCCCACAGGGAGACCATCGATAAATCCCGCGGGCACTGATATCCCAGGGATGCCAGCGATGTTTATGGGCAGGGTACAGACATCACTGAGATACATCTGGAGTGGGTCATCCACCTTCTCCCCGATACTGAATGGCACTGTAGGAGAAGTGGGAGTAACCAAAACATCACACCTGGCAAAAGCGTCAGCGAATTCCCTGGTGATCAAAGTACGCACCTTCTGGGCCTTGAGATAGTAAGCCTCATAATAACCAGCGGAGAGGGCATAGGTCCCCAGCATTATCCGTCGCTTCACCTCGGCCCCGAATCCGTACTGTCGCGTCTTCTCCATAGCGTCCCACATATTCTCCGCATCGCGCGCGGAAAAGCCATATTTCACCCCATCGTAACGCGCGAGGTTGGCCATGGCCTCGGAGGGAGCGATGATATAGTAGCAGGCAAGCGCAGCCGGGGTATTGGGCAGTGAGACCTCCCAGTCCACCTCAGCCCCGAGCCCCTCCAGCTTGCCAATGGCTTGCCGCACGACCTGCTCCACGCCGCTCTCCATGCCCTCAACGAAGTACTCCTTGGGCACTCCGATTCGCAGCCCCTGCAGGTCAGAGATAAGCGACTTCGTGTAATCAGGCACCGGTTGATCAACGGAGGTAGAATCCCCAAGATCGTGACCGGCAATGGCGTTCAGCACCAGAGCGCAATCGGTCACGTCCTTAGTCAACGGCCCGATCTGGTCAAAGGAGCTGGCGAAGGCAACCAGGCCATACCTCGAAACCCGCCCATAGGTGGGCTTGAGCCCAACGATATTGCAGAAGCCCGCAGGCTGGCGTATGCTGCCCCCGGTATCTGAGCCCAGAGCATAGATAGCCTCCCCAGCAGCTACCGCGGCTGCCGGCCCTCCACTGCTGCCACCGGGTACGCGGTCCAGATCCCAGGGGTTACGGGTAGGGTAGAATGCGGAGTGCTCGTTAGAGGAACCCATAGCGAACTCATCCATATTTCCTTTGCCCACCATCACCATACCCAGGGTATTCAACTTCTCAACCACGGTGGCGTCGTAAGGAGGAACAAAGTCCTCCAACATCTTCGAGGAGCAGGTAGTGGTTGTCCCTTTGGTACACATATTGTCCTTGATCACCGCCGGAATACCGGTCAGTGGGGAAAACTCACCGGCCTTGATGCGCTCATCAGCCTGCCGAGCCTGAGCAAGCGCCGACTCTTCGGTAACAGTGACGAAGGAGCGAACCTTGCCCTCAACCTCACCAACGCGCTCAAGCACTGACTTGGTCAGCTCGACCGACGATACCTCGCCCTTTTTCAATAGCTGGTGTGCTTCATGAATCGTAAGGTCGTATTTCGCCACTATCCTCTTCCTCTTGCTGCGCCCAGGTACTCACTATACTCTACCAGGTGAGCGAGCGCTTTGGCCGCTCTCTCCGGCGTTAGGTAAGGGGGGATGTAGTTGCGTTCCAGCTTCTTGTACACTTCCCCCTTTCTCATGGTTGGGATACCCATGTTGGCCATAATCACTGGCTTCTGATACCTGTTCATCATTTCCATCAACTTATCCACATCTCTCTGCTCACTGTCTTCTGCGGCTTCTATCCATCGATCGACCGCATCACTCAGGGAAGAAGGCAGATTGACCCACCGGGCATAGCTAGCAGCCACCCCAGCGGCACCGATTATCAGGATGGCATCCATATTCTCATCCTCTATCAGCGGCCAAAGGCAGGGATAACTGAAAATGTCCCCCCCGGTTTCAACCGGGTTTCCATGGGACCACCTCCGCGATAGAGTGGAATTCAGCTTCTTCATCGTGGCAGGCGATAGCGGGGGCAGTTCCAGACCGTGCCTCATTAGGGCATCCGCGGCTATTACCGCCATGCCACCGCCCGTCGATAGCACCCCTACCCTCCTTCCCCGGGGCAGAGGTTGGCCCAGTAGAACCAAAGCGACATCGATCAGTTCGCTAACCTCCTCTACCCTAATTACCCCGGATTGCTTGAATGCCGCCTCGCAGACCACATCCGACCCTGCCAAGGCCGCAGTGTGCGATCGCGCTGCCCTGGCGCCAGCCTCCGTCTGCCCGGCCTTCACAATAACAATAGGCTTCTTCCTGGTAATCTCTTTTGCCAGCTCGAAAAAGCGCCTGCCCTCCCTGAGACCCTCAACATAGCCCAGGATAATCTCCGTTTCGTCATCCTGACCCAGATACTCCAAATAGTCCTCAAAGTGTAGATTGGCCTCGTTCCCACTGCTGATATACTTGCTGAATCCCAGACCCATCTCACATGCTAGGTAGACAATCGTCTGGCTCGTGTTTCCACTCTGAGTGATGAGTGCCAAAGAGCCCTTTTTCACCGCCGGCAAATAGGGTACAGTGAAAAGGTCAGAGGAGGTATCGAAGTGCCCCATGCAGTTCGGCCCCACGAATCGTATCCCTCCTCGCTTGGCGATTTCGACCACCTCCTGCTCGATTTTCGCCCCCTCTCCTCCAATCTCGGCAAGCCCGCCAGAGATTATAACAGCCGCCTTGACCCCCTTGCCGACACAGTCCTCCATCGCTGCAGGAACCTCCTGAAACGGCACCGTTATGACGGCGAAATCCACCGGGCCAGGCACCTCCCCGATACGCCGATAAGCCTTCAACCCTTGCACTTCAGCTTCATTCCTGTTAATGGCATAGAGCTCCCTCCCCCCCTTGGCTAACAGGATGCTGAGGATGTGAAATCCCCATTTGCCCAGTGCATTGGATGCCCCGATCACCGCCACCGATGGAGGATCGAATAGACAGTCTAGCTGCTGTTTAAGGTTCATGAACTCGCTCAGGTTTACAGGGTAATTACTCCAGAACCGCCCTGACTCGAAAACAGCCATCCTCCTCCTCAGGAGCGTTGGCCAGAATCTCACCGGGAGCAAAGGACGGCGCTACCTCGTCGTCTCGAATCACGTTATTCAAGGCAACAGGGTGAGAGGTAGGAGGAACCCCTGTGGTATCCACCCGCTGCAGTATCTCAAAGTTCTCCAATATGTTGGAAAGCTGCTCGCTGAATTTCTCCAGATCAGCCTCATCAATACCCAACCGGGCAAGAAGAGCGATGTGCTTCACTTCCTCTCTACTTAGTCTCAATCTAACACCTCAGAAGCAAACTGTTTGCAGACACATAGAGGCATTATATCACCCGCTTCGAACACGGGCAACGGTTTGCCTCAGCGATTCCTGCGAACTATAATAACCAAAGAGGGAAAATAGATGGGTCAGCGAGCCATTTCAGGAATTGCATGTCTAGTAGTCATCGTAGTCAGCCTTGTGCCTCTGTCCTCATGTGTCACCCCTTCAGCTATACTTTCCAGCGCAGAAGTGGAGGACGAAATATACAGGCTGGTCAACGAGGAGAGGCAAAAGGCCGGGCTTACAGTCCTCGACAGAGACCCCACTTTGGATGAACTGGCAAGGCAGTACTCAGCAAGCGAGTTCTCGAAGACTGTGGAACAATCTAGCGATCTTGTCTATTTGCTGTGCAATTCCTGGTGGGTTACTTACAGCGACGGGTCACCCAAGCTCCGTGAGGAGACCGCCAGAGAGCAAGTGGACTACTGCCTTGAGAACGACGAGCTCAGACAAGCGATGCTAAGGAGCGACGCGAGGGCAACCGGCCTGGGAGTAGCCATCGTGGGGGATGCTGTCTACTACGCCCAGGGCTTCGATGTCCTCAACGTTGCAAGTGCACATGGCGAGCCTGTAAGGCTCTATGAGAACGCTCAATCAAAAGACCCTTCGTGGGAGCAACTCAGGGGGTTCATTCTAAACGATGATACAGATGAACGGCCCTACGTACCAGGATCGTTTGTGTGTACCGACTTCGCTACCATGCTGCATGATAGAGCGGAAACGGCAGGAATTAGAGCTGCGTACGTAAGCGTTGATTTCGCGGACGGCCCCGGGCATGCACTGAATGCTTTCAATACAACAGACAAGGGGCTGGTTTACATAGACTGTACCGGGCAGGGGCTCAACACTGCGACATCCGGGGCAATCTCCGGCGGCCCTGCCACGACTATAGACTACGACAAGGTAGCCTATGTGGCCCTAGGACATGAGTACGGTATCATATCCCTGGATAGAGCCTCTGCCTTTGATTACGAGTTCTATGAATGGTGGATGCAACAATGGGAAGACTATGAGAGCAAAGGGGAATTAGAAGCACAAGAAAGTATTCTGGGGAACTACCGTTGGGAGCCAATGGGCACTGTCACGAACTTCTATGTACATTGGTGATCCTGGGATGAACTGAATAACTCAGGGAACTAAGCGTATCAAGTGAATCCATATTCCGTGAGGCAAGCGACGAGAACGGGCGTGGCCTATCTTCCTCTCCATGGCGGCAAGGCGCCCCGATGGCTATTCGACCGGATGACAAAGCTGTCCCGGGAGATCTCAACAGCCATTGTATCCGAGTTCGGTCCCGAAGAGATGCTGCGGAGGCTGTCGGACCCCTACTGGTTCCAGGGCCTGGGCTGCCTCCTGGGATTTGACTGGCATTCCAGTGGCGTCACCACCACGGTCTGCGGCGCTCTGAAGGAGGGGACGAAGGGGCTGGAAAATGAGCTTGGCCTCTACATAGCAGGAGGCAAGGGGAAAACCTCGAGGCAGACCCCCGCACAGATCACCGCGTACTCTGAGCGCATCTCGAGGGACCCTGCGCCCCTGGTCTACGCCAGCAGGATGTCGGCTAAGGTGGACTCGTGCGCAGTTCAAGACGGCTACCAACTCTATCACCATACATTCTTGTTCACCGCCAAGGGCGACTGGGCGGTGATCCAGCAGGGAATGAACGAGAAGACCCGCTATGCTCGCAGATACCACTGGCTCGGTGAAGATGTGAAGGACTTTGTTTGCGAGCCTCATGCTGCTATCTGCTCACAGGGGTTTGGCGGCGCGCTGAACATGGTGGCCGCTGAAAGCGAGGAGGCACGGGCCGTAGCAACCCAGGTAGCCTCCGAACAGAGTCCAGAGCACCTCGTGACGGAATTGAACAAATTGAAATCGCTCGACCTACCCTCTCACCACTACCTCAGCCTGCAAGACCTTCACCCCAGCCGCCTGGAGAAGATATTCTTGCAGACCTATGAGCGCAAGCCGGAGTGCTTCGAGAGCCTCATGGGGATGCAGGGAGTAGGTCCCAAGACCATCCGTGCCCTCAGCCTCATCTCCGAGCTGGTCTGGGGGGTTGCTCCCAGCTTCCAAGACCCCGCCCGCTACAGCTTCGCCCATGGAGGCAAGGACGGAATTCCCTACCCCGTGGACCGAAAGACCTACGACAAGAGCGTAGATATCCTGGCCCGTGCGGTGCGAAAGGCCAAGCTGGGCAACAGGGAGGAGATGGAGGCTCTAAGGCGTCTCCATAGGGTCTTTCCCTGACATGAGTAAGATACTTTTCATAGATTACGATGGCACTCTCCACGACACCGATGCCAAGTATGCAGCCAGGCTCGACGGAATACTGGGGCTGAGCGGTGAGCAAATCATGAACACCTATCTAGTGGTGCACAGGGAGATAGTGCACCAACGATATCCCGAAAAGCATGATGATTTCTTCTTCCACCAAAAACTGATCTGCGAGCATCTTAAGAAGCCTTACCATGAAAGCGAGGCTCGCAGGACGGCTAGAAGGCTCAAGGAAGCGCAGGAGGAGTGCTGGACAAATCCCTCCTTTTTCCCCGACAGCCTGCGCTTCCTGGACAAGGCAAAAGAAAGGCATATCCTCTGCCTGGCAACCGGGGACCATGCGTTGGCAAAAGCCGACGCTCTGGAGAAGGCTGCGGGCAGAAGCTATTTCAACTACGCCTTTGACCACAACCACCTGGGACTAAAAGGCAGCAGCACCTATTTCAGGAATGCACTTATGTCAACCAACTCCCTTCCCGATGACGCCATAGCCATTGGCGACAGCCTGGAACACGATATAGTTGCGGCCAAAGAGGTCGGTATCGGGACAGTGTGGGTCAACCGCAAGGGGCTGTCTCCAATAGGCAGCTCTTCCATGCCTGATTGTGAGGCCAAGGACCTTTTTGAGGTCTTGGACTACCTCAAAGGCTTATAGGAGATGCAGGATACCTCGTCGCATATAGGAGATAAGAACATGGAAATCACACCTTCAGGCTTCTACGAGATTCTGTCGCCGAGATGCACCGTACTCATTTCAACAGTGGACAGGGAGGGGAGGGCCAACGCTGCTCCATTCAGCTTCGTGACCCCGGTCTCGTCAAACCCGCCGCTGCTTCTCTTCGCTGCCACCCCCGCGAGGCACACCCTGGCAAATGCTAGAGAAACCGGCGATTTCGTACTGAACATCGTGCCCGAAGAGCTCCTGGATAGGCTCTGGGTCTGCTCCAAGGCATTCCCCAAGGGTGTCAGCGAAATCGAAGAGGCCGGCCTAACTGAAAGGAAGTCGAAGAAGGTCAAATCGCCCTCCATTGAAGAGTGCGTCGGCTGGATTGAGTGCCACCTTGAGTTCGAAAAGGAAGCCGGCGACCACATCCTGGTCGTAGGTAGAGTCGTTCATGCTGAATGCAAGGACCAATTCATGCAGCAAGGACGATTCGACGTCTCCAAGGCAAAGCCGGTGATGCACATCAGGGGCAAAAGATTCGTCGCCGCCGAACGTGTCGTCCAAGCGAAGGGTACCGGTTAGGCTGCGATTCTTTACCTGCAAATCCGCAGATTGCTGCTAGCAGGGTATCAGACCGATCTAGCTTGCGATGTTTTCCGCTTCGCCTCCTTTCGCTGTAAACGAGCACAATTCGTTGCGGTAGATCAGGCAACCTGCTACAATGGCGCTTAGTTGTCATATTCGAGAAGGAGACACTATGGACTACGAGCACCTTATCTATACCAAGGCGGACGGCATCGCCACCCTGACCCTTAATCGGCCGCAGAAGCTAAACGCCTTTACCCCGGGGATGTACCAGGGTATGTATGACATAATCAAGGAGGTAGAGAGTGACGCAGAGGTAAGGGTATTCGTGATCACGGGGACGGGTCGCGCTTTTTGCGTCGGCGCCGATGTCAAGAGTTTAGAGCAAGGTTTCGCGAACCATATAGCGATTAAGGCAGATGCAGGGAGCGAACTCTTGCCCATCCCCTTGCAGAGGATGGGTAAACCCGTTATCGCTGCCATCAACGGGATAACCGCCGGCGGTGGTCTCGACGTCGCCTGTGCCTGCGACATCAGAATAGCCTCGGAGAGGGCTACCTTCTCATCACTCTTTGTCCGCAGGGGACTGCTGCCTACCCTTGGCGGGACCTACTTCTTGCCCAGATTGATAGGAGTAGATAAGGCCTGTGAGCTGATCTGGACCGGTGACCTTATCGACGCCAGGGAAGCGGAGAGGATAGGCCTTGTTACCAGGGTTGTGCCCCATGAGGAGCTTGCGGCTGCCACCGAGGAACTCGCTGTAAAACTGGCTAAAGGGGCGCCGCTTGCTATCGCTAGATCCAAGCAAGTGATATACAAGGGTTTGAACATGGAATTGAAGTCCGCCTTGAACGATATTATGCGAGAGTGGGCAGCACTGGTTCAAACCGAGGATCATCAGGAGGCGCTCCGCGCGTTTCTGGAAAAGAGGGAGCCGGTATTTAAGGGGAGATGACGCGGATATGTCGCCATATTCTCATTTTTCGCGGGGACATTTCGCGCCAGGGATTGATAGCCAATGAGAGTTGGGGGGCAACCTGACAACCTTGTGGGCGAAAGATTCATAAAAGTAGATCTTCACATACATACCCCAGAGTCAAAATGCCATAGCGACCCCTTGACCACCCCAGACCAAGTGGTGGATGCAGCGCTTGATGCGGGGCTGGAGGCAATTGCCGTTACCGACCACAACACCGTACACGGCCTTGACAGAGTCAGGGAGCTGGGGCAGGAGAAAGGGCTGGCGGTGTTCCCCGCGGTCGAGTTGTCGGCAAGGGGTGGCCATGTTCTCGCCCTGTTTGATCGGGAGACCCCTATCCCCCGCTTAGATGATTTCCTCGATTACGTTGGCGTCAGTGCAGCGGCAAAAGGGGATGGTTCCATCACCATAGGCGACTGGATCGAGGACGTCTTTGGGAAGATAGACGAGTGGGGAGGGATCGCCATCGCTGCCCACATTGAAAGGTGGCCTACGGGTTTCCTCCAGACCACCGAGCGCCGTCGGGTTAAGATGAGGATCCATAGCAACCCATATCTCACTGCCCTGGAGATCACGCAGCCTCAGAACAAAGGGCTCTGGAACAAAGGGCAAGCACGTGATTACCCCAAGAAATACGCCTGCATCCAGGGCTCGGACGCTCACGCCCTGGACGAGATCGGCAGGCGAGCTACATACCTGGGAATCCCCAGCCTGGACCTGAAAGGGCTGCGACTGGCCTTCAACGACTACGAGACCAAGATAAGGTTCCCCGAAGAGATGGTGGGGCAAGGCTAACGGAGGCTTGACACCCAGCGAGCAGTGGTTTTAAATAGCCACGACAGTTGACATGGGAAATTCCGACCTTTTGCTCAGGAGAAACATGAGGACACTACTGATTAATCCACCATACGCCTTCTCAGAAATCCCGATCATGCCGCTGGGTCCAGCTTACATCGCCGCAGTGCTGGAGAAAAATGGGGATGAAGTCCAAATCCTGGATCTCTTGGTGGCCAAGTACTCGAAGGAAAAGATAACAAGCAAGATTGCAGAATATCAGCCGGATATCGTCGGAGTAACCTCGGTGACGATGAACTACCCCATCGCCTCGCAGATAATCAAGCATTGCAAGAGTGTGAACGAGGATATCATCACCGTTATCGGCGGCCCACATGTCACCTTCTGCCCTGTGGAGACGCTCAACGAGTCCCCTTGGATAGACATTGTGGTGAGAGGGGAGGGGGAGCAGACCATGCTGGATATCGTTGCCGGAAAGAAGCTCGACGATATAGATGGGATCGCCTTCAGGTCAGACGGCATAAAACTGACCGGCGAGCGCCGTTTGATACAAGACCTGGATGAGCTCCCCCTGCCGGCAAGGCACCTCTTTCCCCTGTCGCGATACCACGCCCTTGACGTGCACGCTAGCGTTATTGCCGGCAGGGGCTGCCCCTTCAACTGTATTTTCTGCGTTGGCTCTAAGATGGGGGGCAGGAGAGCCAGGTACCGCAATCCGAAGCTCGTTGTCGACGATGTAGAGCAGGCTTTGGCTTGTGGCTTTAAGGAAGTCAACTTCGAGGACGATCTGCTCACGCTCAACCACAGGCATGTGTACGCCCTTTGCGATGAGATAATCGCCAGAGGCTTGAAGTTCAACTGGAGTGTTTTCTCCAGAGCCGACACTGTCAATCTGGAAGTATTGCGTAGGATGAAAGAGGCGGGATGCACCTGGATGCTCTACGGTGTTGAAAGTGGAAATCAGCAGATCTTGAATACGGTTAAGAAAAAGATCACTTTGGAGAAAATCAGGGAGGGCGTTAGATTGGGGAAGGAGGCTGGCATCAATGTCATGGCATCCTTCATTATCGGGCTGCCAGGAGAGACCAAGGAAACACTGAAGGAAACCGACCGGTTCGCTCAAGAGCTCGAGGCTTCTTATGGATTCAACGTGCTGTCTCCTTTCCCCGGAACCGAAGTGCGCGAGAAAGCCGAAGAATACGGAATTGAAATACTGACAAATGACTGGTCGAAGTATGATGCCAACAGGGCAGTGACACGGACAGAAGGCGCCGGCCCAAAGGAGATAAACGAGATCCTCCACCAATACTTTAAACGAATCAAGCTCCTCTTCTCAGAGATAGAGAAGGCAGACGAAGCAGACCTCATAGAAGCGCTGAAACCGAGGGAAGGCAGCCCGCTAGCGTGGGCTCTCCTCCAGAGCGATGTAATTGAAAACCTGGGGATGATGGAGTTGAAAGGGGATCCGGTAGAAGGTCTGGCAAGCCGGGTAGCGGAAATTATGCCCTATCCCCATCATCAAGTTAGTGAGAGCATCAAAAGGTGGGTTGAGGAAGGGCTTTTGAAATATGACCTAAAGGGCGAGCATTTGGTCTGGAGATGGAGCTAATTCGGCGAGCCTCAGAATCATCCGCACTCAACTGCCGAGGATATGCGGATGGTTGAGGGTGCGGGAGCGAGGAAACGCGAATCGAAAGCGAAGTGGGTAAAGGGAGCAAGTTTTCCTTCACTTTGCCTGTAGCCGAACTAGGCGGAGGTAGCATTGACTTATCGTAAGATAGTTCACCCGCCTTCTATCGTGCCTCCTCATGCCTCTCTCCTGGAACCCACAAAGCTACACGGAACAGGCACGGTTTCTCCATAATAATTCCATAATACCTTCACATACTAGCCATACAGGGGGAATCTTCTGGGATAGAGCGTTTTGCTTGCAGGGCGATTCGACACGAGGTGATAGCATGCGGCCACAAAACGAACTTGAACGAGTGGGGGGGAAATAATGGAATACGCGATTCAAATTGAGGACCTTGTGAAAATATATAGTCGCAAGGTTACCGCTCTCGATGGAGTTTCTCTAGCAATAGAAAAAGGGGATGTCGTTGGATACCTTGGTCCGAATGGTGCCGGGAAGACTACTACGATGAAGATACTCACCAACTTGATAAGGCCCACCTCGGGACATGCATATATAAACGGCGTCGACGTCAATAAGCGGCCGAAAGAAGCCTTTCAGTATATCGGAGCATTGATCGAAGTCCCAGGAGTCTATGACTATCTCACGCCTCACGAGATGCTAGCGTATTTTGGAAAGGTCTATGGAATGAGCACTAAACAGGCAAATCAGAGAATCGACGAGTCCCTAGAGTTAGTCAACCTCTCGGATTGGGCACGCGAGAAAATCGGTTCTTTCAGCACCGGAATGGAGCGAAGACTGGTGATAGCAAAAGCGATTTTGCATAAACCGGAGATATTGATTCTTGATGAGCCCGTCCTGGGTCTGGATCCAAGAGGGATGAAAGACATTAGGCAACTGATAAGGCAATTTCATGACGAGGGTATGACCGTCTTTATAAGTTCCCATCTTTTGGGGGAAGTCGCCGAGATCTGCAATAGGGTCATATTCTTGGATGGGGGCAAAGTCATCGCATCCGATTCAATCGAGAATATCAGGAATAGAACGGAACGTAGGGCAATCAACGCGAAATTCTTGAATCCACTTTCACCGGAAGACATTGGTCAAATGCAAGCGATTGAGCTGATAGACAGCATTGAGATTGCGGGCAGCACGGCTCGCATACATTTTGATGGAAAACCGGATACAAGTGCTCAAATACTATCTAAACTGGTATCTCAAGGTTTCGCGATAAGTTCATACCACATGGAAAGTATGGGACTGGAGGATTTCTATCTCTCTGTTATGGGTGATGAGAAAGGGGGTAAATAGATGACCTACTCTGAAGGTGGAATTACAGGCGAGGTTTTCGACACCTGGCTTTCCATCAAGTTTGAATTGAGGAAACACCTCAGACGGAAGAGACTTCTCATTGTCACAGCATTGGCAATTGTTGTGCCCTTGATAGCCTACATCATACCCAGGATTGCGGATGTGGACTTCGCTGATTCTGCCAGTTCGTTTGCAGCCAACACTCTGGGATTCCTCCCCGTACTGATAATAATCTCTGCGGCACTATTTGCGGGAGATGCCATATGCGGTGAGTTTGAAAAAAAGACAGGCCTGCTGCTATTCCCAACAACGCAAAGCCGCGCCTCGATCTTCATAGGTAAGTACATCGCAGCCGTACTCGCTACATTTCTTGTGGTTTCACTATACTGTGTTGTCACGACATTGGAAATAATTGTGGCATACGGCGTGGGGGAGATTCCTGCAGAATTGGCCGAGTCGTATCTGCTCGCCTTGCTCTTCACTACCAGCGCAGTAAGCGTAGTATACTTCCTCAGCAGTATTCTTAAACGTGCGATCTCATCCACAATTCTTGGTTTTGTGTTATTGATGATGGTACTGCCAGTCATAGGAGAAGTCGTGGGACTTGTCGATGTAGAGCCATGGTTCATTGTCACCTACTCAGCGGAGTTGATAACCGAACGCCTGGGCGAGGTAACCTTTGGACCAGGGGACCATGACGAGTTTGATTCGGCGCGTTTCTCACCTGATTTGTATGTAGGTATTGGGGTTATGACGGCTTATACAATAATTCTCTTTGTGAGCAGCATAGTAATTGCAAACAGGCGAAGCATGGAGTGATTACTGTCAGCAAGATGTAGTGTTCGGCAGCAGGCTATATGACGTCCCACCAGAAGACTTCTAATAGGCGAAGTTATTTACAGACTCTGAATTATGGAGGATCGAAATGGGGTACTGGATTGCGTTAGTCGTTGGTGTATTTATAGGGTTTATGGGGATAATGGGCCTTATTGCCATGGGTTTGGATATTGGACCGGGCGGACGAGATGTTGACCCTGGTCCATTCCGTGCTGTAATCCCGCTGGTTATTAGCGCAGCCCTGATATCTATAGCTATAATAGGATTGCGAAAAAGGAAAGGATCCGAGCACCTCGTCGATGATACAGATCTAGATAATGGCGAAATCGACTGAAGACAGAGGACTTTGGCCGCTTCGGATTATGAAACGTTCTGTCGGTAGTTGCGGGATCAAACGCCCGTGCTCAGCAACTTAGGTTAGCCTGCGAGGGAATCATTCGGTTCTATTGTTGACCGGAGCGCTTTTCGCCCGTTGCATCGGGATCGGTCTGCGGCTCACAGTGAACTACTATATTGATAGGCCGCTCCACCGTTTGCACGATAGCGCTTTCAACAATGCTGCAGATTCGATGTCCTTCAGCCACGGAAAGCCTTGAGTCGACTAGCACGTGGACGTCCATGAAAACCTCCCTTCCCACCAGTCGAGTGCGCAGACGATGCCAACCTTTGACCCCAGGTACACTCCGAATGGCATCGACAATCGACTCCTGCTCTTCGCCGGAAACTGAACCCTCGGTGAGCTCGACAAAGACCTTCCAAAGTGCATTGAGTCCGACGATACTGACCATCATGCCCACCGCTATAGCCGCTGATTGGTCGCCATGGCCCCAGCCTAGCAGTCCGGCGACCGCTCCAAATAGCACAGCCACCGATGAAAGAGCATCGCTGCGATGGTGCCAGGCGTTGACACGCAACGCAGAGCTGCCTACCCGCCGGGCAACTCGTTGCGTGACCTGATAAATCCACTCCTTTGACAAGATCGACACCGCGGCAACGACAAGGACGGCGTAGCCGGGAATATTGATCTCACCTCGGTAGAGGGAAAACCCGGACTTCCAGGCGATAAAGATGCCGGCTCCAATAAGCACCGCTCCAATGAAGGAAGTGGCAATTGTCTCAAATCTTCCGTGTCCGTACGCATGATCTTCGTCAGCGGGCCGCGATGAAAGTCGAGTACCCAAAATGACAACAATGTCGGTGAACAAATCAGAAATAGAATGCACCGCATCCGCGACAAGCGCAGCCGAACCAACAACTATACCTACAGCCAGCTTCAGCCCCATGAGG
Source organism: Dehalococcoidia bacterium (assembly GCA_030619685.1). Next base: position 24,918 of record JAUXAX010000006.1, on the reverse strand, counting down.
ACTAGGTTGAGGCATAATCCCCAAATGGTCACTCGAATTATCTGGCTAACCCGATTCATCTCCGCCGCCTCAAATCATCCTTTCTCGACCATTTATAGTTTATGGCTTCACAGCAGCAGTTGCAACACCCATTCCAGGGTCTGCGGAGAACAGTTCTCTCAACCTCAGCGAGCTACACTGCAACGTCAGGCCTGCCATTGAATGAAATCCATCTCGCACTGATTTGCCCCATCATGCCTCACCACCTCATCTAGACTCAGAATACCCAAATGCTAGAAAGCGCTACTTGCATCAGAGCCGATATCGTTTGTAGCAAGAGCCCCCTTATGAGTTCGACCCACAAATCAACGACCCTTGCTCAAGAAGAGGTGGCACCTCAACATACCTAATTCTTTGGGTATACATACTATGGTTCTTTGTGATGATTATGGATGGGAAAAACGTACCGCGACTGCTCGAAGAATAGGTGGTACGTTGGTTATAGCCTACCGTTGGTGCGAACGTTGGTTTGTCGCGTATGGAACGAACGTAGGGAGCGCAAGCCACTAACTTGAGGGCGCACGCGCGTAATCCACCCTCATCTGCCGCTAGTAATCTTTTGCCACCAAATACCGCTCAAAAAATGACCAAAATGCCTATGGCGCAACCACTGACACTCATGATAATGTTTGAATCGAGGTAGTGGGATAACCAATACCTAGCCAGGGGAGCCAAGACCTATGTATTTGCAGGTAGATATCTATCAATGTGATAGTAAACACATCCACGTGGTTTTGCGAGGACGGGTGCAAGGCGAAGCTGTCTTTGGCGATTTCGATGCATTCGCTAGTTTTATTGATGCCTGCCAGCAGTTTATCAACACACACCCCCCCAATACCCAGAGCCTTCTTAGATGCTTTTAACAATGAAGGCAATGCCTAGGGAACTTCGCCCCTGCTCTCGCTAGCAGCGCACCTGGGAATACCTGCTCCTCTTGATTGCAACGTTTCTGCTTGTGAGAGCCAGCTTGTACGTTTCGCTGGGATTCACGGTATCTGTCAGCAGGACGCATTTCTCGTAGGGCATATATGTAGGCCGAGGCTTGAAACAGCAGCTTTTCTCAGTCCTGGCAGGGCGGGTGGGGGCCCCTGGCAATAGCAAGGCAATAAGAGTGAATATCGCTCGCACATAGGCAGTTTTGTCTTCCTTGAAATTACCGAACACTGCTAACCTGCCTCGGGTACGGCTGTTAATTTGGAAAGCCATTTTAACTACGCATGAATATTAATGCAAGCTAACGATAGGTGTCCTCAAGGCAGTGCTATTCCCCATCTACAGTACTATTCTCACTTCAATAATGCCCGAAAGAACTATTGAGTAGTAGGCTAAGGTATGATAGCGTCGTAGTAAGTATGTCAATGATTGATCAAGATAGTCATAGCTTGATACCGGTGCCTCCAGAATCCTGAGGTGGCTGGTCTCCTGCATTTCAGCATTTCGACCTCGGATGGAGGAGCAAGACATGAGGGCAAGCAAGTCAGTGCGAAATAAGCCTCATCCCGTAGCCAGCGCCGTCACGGAGCGCAAGCCAGGGGTGAAGGCTCCGCCATACAGCGAACAGTATTTCCGTCCACTCATCGAAAGGGGTCTGGACGTCGTCGTGGTTCTGAACAGCGATGGAACCATACGCTACGAAAGCCCGTCCATCCAAAATGTAATCGGATATAAACCGAAAGAGCAACAGGGCAAGAGCATTTTTGACTTGATTCACCCAGACGATATGGCCAGTGTAACCAGCGCCTCCTCTCAACTGCTCCAGAATCAGGCTGCCAATGTGCACATAGAGCTACGCATTCGGCACAAAGACGGCTCGTGGCGTTATATTGAAGCAGTAGGCCAAAACCTCCTGGATGACCCTGCAGTCGCAGGTATCGTTGTCAATTTCCGCGACATCACCGAGCGCAAGCGGGCAGAGGAAGAAATCCGCAGGCTAAATGAGGAGCTTGAGCAGCGAGTCATCGAACGCACCACGCAACTCCAGGCCGTCAACAAGGAACTGGAGGCCTTTGCCTATTCCGTATCACACGACCTGCGCGCCCCTCTGCGCAGCATCGACGGCTTCAGCCAGGTGCTGCTGGAGGACTACGCCAGCAAGCTGGATGAGGAGGGCAAAGACTACCTCCAGCGTGTGCGTTCAGCCAGCCAGCGTATGGCGGAGCTCATCGACGATATCCTGAATCTGTCACGTCTGACACGCAGCGAGATGCGGCACGAGACAGTCGATCTCAGTGCACTGGCGCAGGCGATTGCAACGGAGCTCCGGCAAAGCCAACCCGAGCGCCAGGTGGAGTTCGTCATCACTCCGGGTTTGGCTACCAAAGGCGATGCAAACCTGCTATGGGTGGCGCTGGAGAACCTGCTCGACAATGCGTGGAAGTTCACCGTCAAACGGCCGCGTGCCAGGATAGAATTCGGCTATGCTGAGACCAGCGGCCAATCCGCCTATTTCGTGCGCGACAACGGCATAGGCTTCGACATGGCCTATGCCGACAAGCTATTCGGCGCCTTCCAGCGCCTCCACTCATCAAACGAGTACGAAGGCACCGGAATTGGCCTGGCTACAGTACAGCGCATCATTCACCGCCACGGCGGCAATATCTGGGCCGAAAGCGCAGTGAACCAGGGCACTACATTTTACTTCACACTTTAACCAGAAAGAGATGGCAAATGGAGAACAAAATCATCCTGTTGGTGGAGGACAACCCCGATGACGAGGCGCTGACTCTACGCGCACTAGAGAAAAACAATATTCTGAACGAAGTGGTGGTGGCACATGATGGGGTCGAGGCGCTGGACTACCTGTTTGGCGAGGGCGGCTACGCCGGTCGTGACACCAGCGCTATGCCAGAGATTATCCTGCTGGATTTGAAGCTGCCCAAGATCGACGGCCTGGAGGTATTAAGACGCATCCGCGCCGACAGGCGGACAAAGCTCCTCCCCGTGGTCATCCTCACCTCTTCCAAAGAGGAACGGGATATGATTGAGGGCTACAGCCGGGGCGCGAATAGCTACATTCGCAAACCCGTAGATTTTGTGCAGTTCGGCGAGGCGGTACAGCAACTGGGGCTGTACTGGCTGGTATTGAATGTTGCTCCGCCGAAGATGAGGACAGCTTAAAGGTAAGGACAGCTTAGATGGGTACACCACTCCGTGTATTGATCGTCGAGGATTCAGAAGACGACACCATATTAGTGGTGCGAGAGCTGCAGCGCAGCGGCTATGAACCAACCTTTGAACGGGTCGACACCCCCGAAGCTATGAATGCTGCTCTCGAACAGCAGGCGTGGGATATCGTCCTCGCTGATTACGCCATGCCGCGCTTCACTATGCCTGCCGCGCTGGCGATGGTGAAGGAAAAATGGCTCGACCTGCCATTCATAATCGTTTCCGGCGCCATCGGCGAAGAGGCTGCGGTGGCAGCCATGCGAGCCGGCGTCCACGACTACGTAATGAAAGACAATCTGGCGCGACTCGCCCCCGCCATCGAACGGGAGTTGCGCGAAGTAGAGGTGCGCTGTGAGCGCAAGCAGGCAGAGGAGGTCCTGCGGGAGTCGGAGGAGAAATTCCGGCGTTTGGTGGAGGATATGAATGATGGCTACTGTGTGCTTCAGGGATCCAGGGTGGTGTTCGCCAACGCCAGAAGTGCCGAGATGTTTGGATATACGCATGATGAGGTGATCAGCAAGACTGTTAAGGAACTCTTGCCGCCTGAGCTAGTTAGCGAGCTATCAAAGATGAGTGCGAAGAGACAGCGCGGCGAGGCCGTGCCGGAGCAATATGAGACAGCCCTGGCAAGCAAGGACGGAAAGACACGTCCGGTTGAGCTTGGGACCAGGGTCATAGATTACACAGGCAAGCCAGCCCTCTCAGTGGTCGTCAGGGATATCACCGAGCGCAAGCAGGCAGAGGAGGCGCTAAGCCAGGCGGCAGCGCAGTGGCAGGACACTTTTGACGCCATCGAAGACCTGGTTATGATCATTGACAAAGAGCACCGGGTGGTGCGAGCCAACCGAGCCATGAGGACGGCTTTCCCTGGTGCAAATGTGCTCGGCATGCACTGCTACGAACTGCTCCATGGCACTGAAAGGCCAATCCCTGACTGCCCTTGCTATCAGGCATTCCGCTCTAGCGCAGTCACACGCCATGAGTTTGCTGAGCAGCACCTCGATAGCCGCTTGTTTGATGCTTCTGCCTACCCCATCAACGACAAAGACGGCACAGTTAAGCTAATGGTACACGTTGTCCGCGACATCACCGAGCGCAAGAAGATGGAGCAGCAGCTTCAAATCGCGGGACGATTGGCCGCAGTAGGAGAGCTGGCTGCAGGTGTCGCCCACGAGTTGAATAACCCCCTTACCGCAGTCCAGGCGTTCGCCCAGCTTATCAATGACAGGGATGACCTGGACGAAACTACAAAGAGCGATGTGGAAACCATCTACAGGGAGGCACAACGCGCCTCCAGGATCACCACTAATTTGCTTTCCTTTGCCCGCAGGCATATGCCTGAGAAACGCCCCATCTCTATCAACCAGGTCATTGAGAAGACTCTAGAACTGCACGCTTACCGGATGAAGGTTAACAACATAGACCTGGCGATGGAACTGGATCCCGACCTTCCAATGACCATGGCTGACTTCCACCAGATGCAGCAGGTCTTTGTCAACATCATCAACAATGCGGAGCAGGCTATGACAGAAGCCCATGGCAGAGGGAAGCTCTGTGTCAAAACACAAAAGGCGGGCAAGATGATCCAAATAGCTTTTGCCGACGATGGACCCGGCATCTCGGAAGACAACCTGAAGAGAATATTTGACCCGTTCTTCACCACCAAAGAGGTCGGAGGGGGAACAGGGCTGGGTCTCAGCATCTGCTATGGTCTTGTCCAGGAGCATGGCGGCCATATGTCCGTCAGGAGCAAGCCCAGCGAAGGAGCAACCTTTGTGGTAGAGATACCCATCCTCTCCAAAGATGAGCGCACCGCTCAAGAAGCCGCCTCAATCCGGGTCGGGAAAATCTAAAACGGGCGAAGCAGTAGGCTACAACAGTCTGGCTGCTTTAAACCTCACCACCTCTGCCAACTTGATCAGTCCTTCCCCTTGAGACCCCAGCTTGTTCTAAATGCTGGTTATCAGGCAAACGCCAGGTTAGCTGATCTCAACCAGTTTTGTTACGTTAGGCAAGCTATAGTAGTGACCCGGGGGAAGACTAGAGGTAGAGACTACTAGCAGTCTCGGATACCGCGGCGTGGAGCAAGCTTGACAGTCAGGCGGGGCGAGCATATTATCAGGCCCACAAAGAGCAGATGCAACAATTGTCCAATCTTGGGACAACAGTGCAAACCACGGTTGAGGGGGAATGCAGCAAATGATAGTCAAAAAGCTAAAAGGGATTGTGGGAAGTGACTGGGTGATAACGGAAGAGGAGCGGATGGTAGACTATCTGGCAGATGAAACCCCTTTAGAAGTAAGGCCCCAGCCAGCAAGCGAGCTAATTCTGGTAAAACCCGCTGACTCACAAGAAGTAAGCAGAATCGTAGCGCTTGCAAACGATGAGAGAATTCCCGTGTTCCCCAGAGGTGGCGGAACAGGCCTCTGTGGTGGTGCCATTCCAACAGAGAACGGCATAATTCTGTCAGTGGAGAGAATGAACAAGATCCATGTCGACAAGGACAACCTGATGGCAGTCGCAGAAGCTGGGGCTACACTTGGGGAGTTGCTGCGAAGGGTTGAAGAGGAGGGCTTGTTCTTCCCACCACATCCAGGTGACGAAAGCGCCCAGGTGGGTGGGCTTGTGGGCTGCAATGCCGGTGGGGCACGCGCAGTGAAATACGGCATTATGAGGAACTACATAAAAGGCATCGAAGCTGTACTGCCCACAGGTGAAGTGCTAGGCATGGGAGGAAAACTGCTCAAGGATAACACTGGATATGATTTAATGCATTTGATAATAGGCAGTGAGGGAACCCTGGCCATAATAACCAAGGCAATTTTGCGGTTATTCCCACCAGTCGCTGCCAGTGCAACTATGATCATACCCTATGACAACCGCCACGACGCAATAGATACGGTTCCCAAAATACTACAGAGTGGCATTATACCACTGGCCATAGAGTACATGGATCGTAGCACAGTCGAGATCTCAGCCAAGAGCTTAGGCATGGAGTGGCCATGTAAGACTGGGACCGCTTACCTGATGATAATAGTGGATGGCAGAAGCGATGAGGAGGTGCATTCACTATGTAAGAGGATTTCCGCGATCTGTGAAAGCCACAATGGGCTTGAGGCTGTAATGGGGCAAACAAAGAAAGAGCAGGATAGAGTTCTGAAGATAAGAAGCAACATATACCTGGCCCTGAAACGCGATCTAGCAGATACCCTGGATATAGCCGTGCCTCCAGCCAACATGGGAAAACTCATGGATGCCATAGATATGGTTGCAGAGCGTTTCGGCGCAAGCATTCCTACGTTTGGGCACGCGGGCGATGGCAATCTTCACCCAATGTTAATGAAGGACTTATTGGGGGAGGCGGGGGGAAACCTCAAAGAGGCGAGGAGAGCGATCTACAAGGAAACTGTCGAACTGGGCGGAGTCATGACAGCCGAGCACGGCCTAGGTAGAGTTAGAATCCCAGACCTCGATATCTTCCTGGACAAAAAGAAAATAGAGTTAATGCGAGGCATAAAGAAGGTCTTTGATCCAAATGGCATATTGAATCCGGGATGCGCCCTGAGGCCCGAAGCCGAGGGCAGTGAAAGGTTACCTGAGAGTTAGCAGGAACCCAATTACTCGATAGGTGGAGCGCATCCCATTTCGATTTTGAGGTTCCATTTGCCCAAAGGGCACTCTATTAGCTCCTCATCTCTAATCTTCAACACCCACTCGCCGTCGGGCAAATGGCAGCGTTCGACAAGGTGGTCATTGTGCTCAGTACGGAAGTATTCGCAAGAGCTGGGACAAAGGTTAGTGCTACCCAGAATCAGGATCATTCTCCTCTCACTTCCTCATGATCCAAGATACAACAGCGAGAAGGCAAAGAGGAATCGCATCAAAGCCCCGTTGGCGATCCACTCTCTGTTTTTGGAACCAACGCCTCACACGCCCGTGTATCCGCTCTTACCTGCATCCCATATTTGAGGCCTCCATGTTTGGCGCCAGTGCAATTAAAGAATCTCTCGCCCGGTTTCGGGTCAAAGTGCTGGCAATTGCCACATATATCCTGCTGCTCTTGTGCCATCTGTCACCCCCTGGTGATAGGAATCTTGTTTCCTTGTTTTCGGAGAAAAATGCTCGTGCGTCATTATACCACCGATCCCCCCCCCAGAACAGGATATCGAGATATATGTGATTAACATAGTAGCCGACCCAGTATGAACCAGACTTCTTGACAATAGATTGTCGGCGCAACATAATCAAGATGATGGAGGTAATGAGCACCTATCCCAATATGCTGAAGCGGATCAAGCACCTTTCATCGCTAGTGCCTGGCTAGAACACACCTCCCGACTTCAGCAGGGGCGACAAATGAGAGACAACTGGAATAGGCTTGGTAATCTTCTGAAGATCGCTGCCGCCTTACTCGTCGCCGGAGCTCTCTACCAGGAGCTGAAGAAGCCACCGGAAGAACGTGTGTGGCACGGCAAAGTCGCCAACTTCGTCCCCTATGAGTTCCGCCCGCCAACCCTGGAACGGCTGCGCGAGCGCCTCTGGAACCCGGAAGACCCCCGCATTTTCACCGAACATGTCTTCGGCGTCGGCTGGGCAATCAACCTCCACACTTTGCTCCGAAAGCTGCAAACACCCAAGAAGGAGCCGGACATCCCGACATCCGAAGATTCCTAGGAGATCCCCTAGTACGGCCAGCTAATCGTAATAGCATCCAAAGCACTTATCTGGGACTTGGACGGAGTTATCGCCGATACCGCGCCGTTTCATTTTCTTGCCTGGCAACAGGTCACGCGGGAAAGGTTGGAGGAAGTCACCGTAAATACCCTCGAATCCCTGCTGCAATGACAGAGCTCATTTTCTGAAAAGCCAAAGGAACCTATCCTCATACTCCTGAAACAAACCCCATCTCTCCAGCTCCAGCTTCAGTGCAGAGGGATCGAGCTCACCTTTCATAACCAGAGAAAAAAGACGCTCAATCGACATTCTGGCATCCAGAGGAATCCCGCCACTGTCTACGTCCAGAAGCCCCCTTCTCCCCAATTCAAGCACATTGCTGCCCAAAGAGGACCTAGTCATGTCGAAGACAAACTTCAGCAAGGAGATATCCCATAGCTCGTCCACACCCTTTATTATCGTAGTAAGTGGGTTTCCCTCCTTGTCTATTTGTTCCTCAAGTCTACGCACAACCGAATTCAGATCAGATGATACGATGTTCATTTCCTTGGGTTCATTTCTATAACCATAGAAAAGCCCGGGCGTGTTTGGCCCACGCTCTTGGATTATCATTTCGAGATATCTCTTAGCATGTTCACTAAACCCTTCCACATTCACCAGGTATGATGGTGTTACCACCCTGGGTCTCTCTGCGAGTACCCTCCCCTCTCTAACCACAGTTTCATCTTCACCGCCTGCAAGCTCTCTATATGAAGGTTCAGTAACCAGATAATAATAAATGTTGGTGGTGCCAAAGGTAGCCAATGTCTGCTTCGGAGAACGCAGGACCTCAGTGTGGCTTACGGCATATTCAATTCTGTCTTCGTAAGAATTCATTTCAGCAAATCTCGCATTTTGCTTCTGACTACATTTTACTCCAATATTGAGCTTCGCGCCAATCTAATATGACACCTCTGTCAACAGACTGCAAATTGAAACCAAGCAGCCTAAGTATGCAGTTCCACTACATCCCCATCCTCAAGGATATGTCCCCTCTTGACTCGCTGCCCATCATACTTTCCCGAGCCCCAAACCTGGGCATATTTTAGCCTGCTGCGAAAGTCCTTGTGGATGGACTCAGCCGCATCTTCGACTGTGCTACCCTTCTTGAGGACTACCGGCTCCTCAAAATCAGGCTTCCTGCCCGGAGACTTGGTATAGACTCGAATGATGTCCAGTGCCTCATAAATAGCCTGCTTCATCTCCTCCAGACCAGTTCGCTCTTTGGCAGAGACAGCGACCACGGGTAATTCGGCCCCATAGCGCGAGTCTAACACAGCATAGCGCCCGCGCGACTCGTTCAAATCGCCTCTACTCCCTACAATTAACGCCCTCTTTCGCACTACTCCAGGCGCTAGCTCCTCTTCCGCTCCCTCCCTCGCAAGCTTCACCTTCATGTTCTCCAATTCAGCCAATATGGCTTCCAACTGGATTAGCGAATCATCGCCTAAGTCCACCACCACCAGCACAATGTCAGCATTTCGCAGCAGGTGAGAGAACCATGGTTTAGCCTCACGATCGGTAATCGGCGGCATGTCCAGGAGCTGGATTTGAATATTCTCGAACTTCAGCATGCCGGGGACAGGCATCTTGGTGGTATAGGGATAATCGGCTACCTCAGGAAATGCCTCCGTGAGGGCAGACACCAACCGAGATTTGCCTACATTGGGAAGGCCCACTAATACAACCTGGCCAGCACCCTCTTTCCTTATATTGTAAGCACTTCCTTTTCTAGCGACGGAGGGCCTTCTCTGCGCCTCCTCCGAGAACTTGGCTATCTTTCTCCTTAGCTCGGCGCGCAGCTTATCCGTACCTTTATGCTTGGGCATAATGGCAAGCATATTCTCCAGGGCTTCAACCTTCTCCTCTGGAGTCTTGGCCTGCCTGTAAATCTTCTCAGCTTCGAAATACTGTGGGGGTAAGTTTGCCGGCATGTCACCCCTCCCTAGAAGGAAATCCTAAATACTAATTTCCAATCACTAAACAAATTCAAATATCAAAATGCGAAAGGAAAAGTTGCAGGGCAAAATCCAAAATGGGTAGCCGAGAGTGCCTGCAACCTTGATTTTGAACTTTGATTTGTCATTTTGCTCTTTTACCTTTGAGTTTTGACCTTGTTTAGTAGCGTCGTGACTCCTGTCACGACGAAGAATTCGTTGCCACAGGAGTGGCAACGCTACGCTGATGCGCAACTACTTAACGCGTTTTACATAGCAGCCTTAAGGGACGCTCAATATCTCCTGCCTATACTCGTCTAATAATCTGAGGTATTGTGACTCCAGTTGAGCCAGAGTCCGGCGCCACTCCTGCTGAAATTGCGGCTGGGTTTCGACATTGATCTTCATGGGGGCTGATGCCCCGGACTGTTGCTGAATCATCTGTTGCATCTTGGCTTCGACGTCCCTCTTTACCGCCTCATAGGCCTGTCCCCTTTGCTGCTCACCCTCCTGCTCATAGTGATTGAAGATGCGCCTCAGCTTCGTATATACATTTTCAACGCTCACTTTATCACGTTTCAATTCCTTGATCGCTTCCATAGCCTTTTTGTTCGTTCTCTTGGCAAGTTCATTTCTAGGGAGGTCTATATTTCTGACAAGTACCTCTTGAGCACCTTCAGCCAGATGCTGTCGCACGTTATCATCATCATACCTGCCAATCTCGGCCACAAGATCACACTCATCCTTCAAGTACTTGGCAGCCAGCTTTTCCCCCTCGGGAAGATATTTCCATTTTCTCAGGTCTTCCTCTGATGCCTTGCCCAGACTCTCAGCCCGTTCCATCGCCCTCTCAAAGGCGCTCTTCATCTCATCCATATCGACCCCCACTCATTTTGGCTATATCCTGAAGGCCCACTTACTTCTCCCTTAGAAAGATATTTTATCACCTGCTCCACGGACATACAACGCGCACAGATTACACGAGTCGGGAATGAAAGTAATCATTAAATGGGGCCAACAGGGGACGGCCACCCGTCCTGTGCCCCTACGGCCGAGGGGCTTGCGACGGTGGGAGCGGACGACACCAATGCTTGTATCTAATAATCAAGACGCCCTTTTCGCTCGTTTTGGGAACTTCTGGAGCCTACTTGTGTCCACTCGAAGCCGTTGGGGTTCTGCAACCAGGAAGACGGCGAGGTCCTCCCTCTTGAACCTTCGGTGGAGCGCTGGGCCAATGCGGTATGTCTTTACTAATCCCTGGTTGCTCCACCGTCTCAGCGTGTTCTGATGTACATGCAGAAGTCGGCTTGCTTCACCTATCGTGAGCAGCGTTCGTGTCGCTTTAACCCTCCTCGCTCCGATTCTCGCCTTTTCTCTATTCCGCCGCATACCCACACCTCCCCTGGCGACCCTTGGATATCACAAGAATCCGTCCGCGCCTGCATTTCATCACGGGTTTTCCCATAATTGCTCGATGCTTAGTGTTTTAGCTTAACACTATAGCTCAGTTATGTCAAGCTTCTAACCCCACTTTACCTAACTATTCCTCCCTACCCAAGTCTAAGAAGCAGTCTCCTCTCTTAGTTGACAGCACATGAAGGGCATGCTAGGCTAAAGCGGAGAGGAGACTGCATGGGTGATGTTCGTCCGTTTTGCGGCTTGCGTTACAACTTGCAGCGAATAACCGACCCCTCTACAGTAGTCACCCCGCCCTATGACGTAATCTCCCCCGAGGAACGCTCCCTGTATTACAGCAGAAGTCCTTACAATATCATCAGGCTCGAGTCTGGTGAGGAACAGCCCGGAGATTCCCCTGAGAATAACAAGTATACCCGCGCCGCTGCCACATTGGCTGATTGGCTGCGAGAGGGAATACTGATCCAGGAGAAACAACCTGCCTTCTACATCGTCGAACACCGCTTCCCATATCAGGGCATGGAGAAAAGCCGTTGGGGGCTCATTGCCAGAGTACGGCTCGAGGATTTTGAGAAAGGCCAGATTCGCCCCCATGAGACAACCACAAGAGAGCCCGCAGTTGACCGACTCCATCTGCTGAGATCATGCCGCACTAACTTAAGCCCGATTATAGGACTGTTTCGCACTGAGAAGGGCGAAATGGCGGTGCTCCTGCAGGCACTGGGCAAAAAAACGCCCGATATGAGCGCTACAGATAACTACGGGGTGAGGTATTGCCTAAGCGTGGTAACCGATGAAGTAGCAATAGAAAAGGTCTCCACGTTCCTCATTGATAAGGTCATCTACATCGCAGACGGTCACCACAGATACGAGACAGCCCTGCGCTATCAAAAAGAGCAGTCCGGTGCTCATCCTGCGCACACCGGCAACGAGTCCTTCAATTTCGTGATGATGACTTTGACGGACTCGCAGGACCCTGGCCTCGTTGTGCTGCCAAGCCACCGGCTGGTGCGAGGGCTAGAATCACACAGAATTGCACAGCTTGAGGAAATGATATCTCCCTACTTTCACACAGAAGAATTGCTTCCGTCCTTGCCAAGCTTCTCCGATGCCGTCCGAACTCGGCTAGGCACCCCTGAAACGCGGGGGCAAGGAGGTGCCGTTCTCGGCCTCTACGGGCTGCACGGGCAGAAGTTCTGCCTATTGAGGTTGCGCCGGAATGCCGACCTCCGTAGCCTGATGACCGAGGAGGAGCTTAGGCTCTGGGGAGATCTGGATGTGGTCTTGCTGCAACAGGTCATTTTGCAAGCAGCGCTGGGGATAGATACCCGGGAAAAAGAGGATTACCACCTCAAATATACTACTGACGGGCTGGAAGCCAGGACCCGGGTAGATTCCGGGGAGTACCAACTCGCTTTCTTCGTCAACCCTGCTCGTGTCTCCAGCGTTCTCGATGCCGCCGACGCGGGCAGGAGACTGCCCCAAAAATCCACCTATTTCTACCCCAAAACGCCCGCCGGCTTGGTAGTCAACCCTGTTTGGGATAAGGACTAATAGCAGAACAGTTCCACCAACATCTAAACCGGAAATCAGGTTGTTTTGACCTGCGCGGCCAAGCCAAATAACCGCACGGCATTTCCTGTCGTTTGTTCAGCAACGATCTCCTTTTCCAAACCTTTCAATTGAGCAACAGCCCCCAGCGCCCTGACGATATCTGAGGGTCGAGACTCGTATCTCGTTTCCCTCCCGTACGTAACCGGGGAATCCGTTTCCAGGAGCAGGTTCTCCAGCGGAGTCTCTTTGATAGCTCTCTTATGCTCATCATGGTATTCCCCAGCAGGGGTAGCCGAGATAAAGTAGCCCTCGGCAATTATCTCCCGCAGCACGCCTGAGAACCCTGTGTACCAGTGAAAAACTGCCTTCCTCACCTTAGACTCCTTGACCAGGTCGAAGCAGTCCTTCCAGGCATACCTGCTATGAACGCTGACCGGCTTATCTTCCCTTCTCGCCAGCTCCAGCATAGCCTTGAAAACCTCTTTCTGTCGCTCCTTCCCCGCCGCCACCTTCACCCTCTTATGGTAGTCCAGACCAATCTCACCGATTGCAACCGTCCTTGCGACATTCTCCTCAATAAGCCGCAAATTGAGATCGATTTCCGCCGCACTCATATCACCCAGGCTCCACGGGTGCAGGCCCAGCGCAGGATAGACAAAAGCCTTGTGCTTCTCAGAGAGCTCAAGCACCTTAAGATTGGACTCATAGTCCTGGCCAACGGCGACCAGCGCGACAACACCCACCTGCTCCGCCTCATAGATGGCTCTCTCGACATCCTCTATTTCGTCGAGATGCACATGACTGTCAACAAGCCTGTAAACTTCTGCACTCATCAGTGAATAGCCTGACACATTATGTCAAGAACGCCACCTCTAGCTAACAAAATGCTGGGTTGACCTCTGTGCTCAACCCAGCGAATATCAAGGCGTCTATTATTTATTGGTCATACTCCTCTACCATCGTCTCCAAACGCCTATTCAACTATCAGCCTGTATCTCTCGATATTCTGGTCGGCAACTCTCTGGATTTCCTTGACCTCCTCCTTCGCGCCATCCTTATCGAAAAGATGTCTGAACCTCGTCTGAAGCTTCAGGTACTCCTCTACCGGCACCCTCTTCGGGATTTTCTGCGACCTCAACTCCCCTTCCTCTACCTCGTACAAGGGGTAAAGCCCGGTATTCACCGCTAGCCTGGCGATCTCAATGCTTTGCGAGGGATCGGTTCCCCAGCCCAGAGGGCAGGGAACATGAATCTGGACATACTTGGGCCCGCGTATGGAGAGAGCCTTCCTCACTTTTCTATCCAGGTCCATGGGATAGCCCACGGTGGCTGTGGCCACATAGGGTATACCGTGGGCGAGAGCTATCTGAGGCACGTCCTTCTTCGGCCTGGGGTTGCCCCTAGAAGCCCGGCCCGGAGGGCTGGTAGTAGTTCGGGCGTAATAGGGAGTGAGGCCGCTGCGCTGAATGCCCGTGTTCATATAAGCCTCATTGTCATAGCAGACGTAGAGGACATCGTGGCCACGCTCCAACATGCCTGATATAGCGCCCAGCCCAATGCCAGCGGTAGAGCCATCACCGCCCTGGGCGATGACCCTTACCCCGTCCAGACGCCCAGTGACCCTCAGCGCTGCCTCAATCCCGGAAGCCACCGCCGCCGTGTTCTCGAATAAGGAATGAAGCCAGGGAACCTCCCACGCCGACTCTGGATACTTGGAGCTAAACACCTCCAGACATCCAGTGGAGTTAACCACGATCACATTGCGCCCGGCTGCTCTAAGTACCAGCCGAGCTGCCAGCGACTGGCCACAACCGGGGCAGGCAGTATGTCCAGAAGCAAAAAGATGACTAGCAAACTTGTCCTGTTCTTCTACTTTAAGCATTTATCCCCTCCAGTTCCAAATCCTCTTTTAAGCCCACAAAATCAGCATCCACAAGCTGCTGCTGCGCTTTGCTTATGGCAGTTCTTATGTCGCCCAAGGTGACGTCCCTACCACCCAAGCCGATGATGAACCCGCTAATCCTGGGACGCTCAGGACGGTCCTGGAAAATAGACCTTATCTCAGTGGCAAGGGGCCCACTGCTCCCCAGAGAAATGGCCTTTTCTATGACGACTATCTCTCGAGCGCTGCTCAGCGCCTGGTAGAGAGCCTCCTTGGGGAAAGGACGGTAGCATATGAGCCTCAGCACCCCAACCTTTTGCCCCTGAGCCCGCAGCTCATCCACCACATCCTTAATAGTACCCACCATCGAGCCCATAGCCACAACTACAGTAGAAGCATCATCGATATCATACTTCTCAAAAAGGCCCCAGGAAGGGCGGCCAAAGGCACTGCTGAAATCGCGAGCCATATCCTCGACTATGGGAATAGCCGCCTCCATGGTGCGGTGAATCATGTAGCGCGTCTCCATATACTTTTCCGGGTCAGCATAGGCCCCCATCGTGAGCGGATTGTCGGGGTCGAGGCGATATATTGGCTGGAACGGGGGCAAGAAAGCATCTACCTCCTCCTGGCTGGGGAGATCCACTATTTCGTAAGCATGGGGCACCACATACCCGTCCACACAAACCATCACTGGCAGCATAACCCGGTGGTCTTCAGCGATTCGATAAGCCTGAAGGAGCAGGTCACAAGCCTCCTGATTGTTCTCACCGTAAAGCTGAATCCAGCCGCTGTCTCTCATGATCATTGAGTCCTGCTGGTCATTCCAGATATTGAGCGGTGCCGACACCGAGCGATTAACGCAGATCATAACCACCGGAAGACGCATGCCTGCGATATTGAAAATCACCTCGGCCATGAGCAAGATACCCTGAGAGGAGCTACAGGTGAAGACCCGAATGCCGGCAGCGCTGGCTCCCAGCACCAGTGATGCCGCTGAATGCTCGCCCTCCACATTGAGGAATTCAGCTTTCAGATCGCCATCAGCCACTATCTGGGACAGCTCCTCAACGATCAGGGTCTGTGGGGTTATCGGGTAGGCAGAAATGACTTGTGGACGGCAGAGGGCCGTCATCTCAGCCATTGCGCGGGCGCCTTGTAACATTCTTCCCTTAACCATTTTCCGCTTCCTCCAGTATCATTTCAATGTCGTGGACTGGACAGCCGTTGGCGCAGATGCCGCAGCCCTTACAGAAATCTTCGTTAGCATAATAGGTATTCTGCCCCGTGCCGAAGATGCAGCCTTCAGGGCAACTCAAGGCACACACATCACAAGCAATACAATGCTGAAGCTTGAAGCGAGGCTTGGTTCCTGTACGCCAGCTTCCAGTCTTATTAACACGGCTTCCTCCGGGATGGGCGACCGCTCCCAGTGTAATCTTCATAAGCCGTTCCCCCTGTTCTTGACCTCATTGTAAGCTTCAACAAGCGCCTTCCAGTTGCTCTCCGCCGCCTTTCCCGAGAAACGAGTGTAGATAGACTTCTCAAGCGCCTCCAGGGTCAACTCTCCTGTAGCTGCAGTGAACGCCCCGATGAGAGCGGTGTTGACCCGGTCAGCGCGTCCCATGATCTCCTTTGCAATCCGGGACGCTGGCGTTGTCAATACCTTGGCCTCGGTCTTAAGGCCCAGCTCGGAAGGGTCTTTGGTACTGTTGATCACAGCAACCCCGTCCGGTTTCAATCCAGCGACCACGTCGTATCCCCTGAGCAGGGAGGGGTCCTGCACCAGTACATAGTCTGGTTCGTAAATCTGGCTGCGCACACGAATTGGGGCATCGCTGATACGGACGAATGCATTCATAGGCGCTCCCATACGCGCCGCTCCGAAAGTGGGAAACGACAAAGCGTACTTGCCATCCTCGAAGGCAGCATTGGCCAAGATCGTGGCGGTCGTTATCGCACCTTGTCCCGCTCGCGCATGAACGCGAATCTCCTTCATCATAGAACTCATCTCCAAGGTTACCGCAGCCCCAGAGCCGATTGATAGGCTCTACTTGCTGACTACCACGTTCACCAACCGCCCTGGCACATAGATGACATTCTTGATCTCTTTGCCACCGGTGTGCGCCCGCACGCGCTCACGTCCCAGTGCCAGCTCACGAGCTTCAGACTCAGTGATGGAAACTGGAACGGCCACCCGGTCTCGAAGCTTGCCATTCACCTGGATCACCAGAGTGATGTGCTCCTCTGCAACCAAATCCTCGTCCCATGAGGGGAAAGACTGATTGTGGATGCTGTAAGCGTGACCGGTTCGCTCCCATAGCTCCTCCGCCACGTGAGGGGCTGTAGGGGCGAGGAGGAGAAGCAGGCTGTCGATCGCTTCCTGCCAGGCAGCATTGGCAACCGATCGCCCCTCTTTTGCCTTAGTCAGGTAGTTGGTAAACTCCATTAGAGCAGCCAGCATGGTGTTAAAACGAAACTTCTCCAGGTCATCGGTAACCCTCTTTATCGTCTTATGGGTCTGACGGCGCAACTCATTCTCCGCCTCCTGGTCCATCTGAGGCAAACCGTCGCCCTTCTGCTCTTCCAGGGCCAGATTCCAGACGCGGTTGAGCCAGCGCCATATCCCGCTGATGCCGCTGTCATCCCAACCACCACCCTGGTCCCAGGGACCCACAAACATTAGATAACCACGCACCGTGTCCGCGCCCAACCTAGCCACATACTCATCGGGGGTTATCACGTTACCCCGCGACTTACTCATCTTCTGCCGCTCCATCACAATGGTTCCTTGATTGAACAATCGGGTAAAGGGCTCGTCGAAATTCACCAGCTCCAGGTCTCGGATCGCCTTGTTGAAGAAACGAGAGTAGAGCAGATGCATGGTGGCATGCTCCGCTCCTCCGGTGTACTGGTCCACTGGCATCCAGTAGTCCACCTTCTCGGCATCGAAGGGACCCTTGTCATACCCCGGGCTGGTGTAGCGCAAGAAGTACCAGTTGGAGCACATGAAAGTATCCATAGTGTCAGTCTCGCGGCGGGCGGGGCCGCTGCATTGCGGGCACACGGTATTTACGAACGATTCACAGTATTTGAGCGGTGATTCGCCTGTGGGTTTGAACTCAGCATCCTCAGGCAGCAGCACAGGCAAGTCGCTCTCCGGGACAGGAACAGTGCCACACCTGGAGCAATAGACAATGGGAATAGGCGCCCCCCAATACCTCTGCCGGGATATCAGCCAGTCGCGAAGCCGATACCTTGTGGCTCGCCTGCCATAACCTTTGGCCTCCATAAAATCAGCAATGGCTTCTTTGCCCTGCTCACTAGGCATACCGTCGAACTGCCCCGAGTTAACCATAACTCCCGGCTCAACGTAGGCCTCTTTCAACTCCTCTCCCGACCATCCCTCGGGAGCGATAACCACTCTTATAGGCAAACCGAAATCATGGGTGAACTCGAAGTCACGCTGGTCATGGGCGGGAACCCCCATCACCGCCCCGGTGCCATAGCTTATGAGCACGTAGTCAGCAGTCCAGATCGGCACTTTCTCCCCATTTAGCTTGTTGACAGCGTGGGCGCCAATGAAAACCCCTGTCTTCTCCTTCTCTGTCGACAGCCTTTCGATCTCCGTCTGACCAAGCGCCCTTTCGATATAGCGTTGAACCTCCTCTTTGCACTCAGGAGTAGTCAGCTTGGCTACCAAGGGATGCTCCGGCGCAAGGACGAGAAAAGTAACGCCGAAGATGGTGTCGGCACGGGTGGTGAACACCCGAATCTCGTTCTCCTCTATCCCCTCACCTTCGATTCCGAAGGATATCTCCACGCCAACGCTCTTGCCAATCCAGTTGCGCTGCATCAGCTTCACCCGCTCCGGCCACTCCACTCCCGGGTACTCAAGGAGCTCATCAGCATACTTAGTAATCCTGAAGAACCACTGCTCCAGGTCTCGCCTGACAACCGGGGTATGGCAACGCTCGCAGAGGCCCTCGCCTACAACCTGCTCATTAGCCAGCACTGTCTGGCACTGGGAGCACCAGTTGGCGGGAGCCCTGCCCCGGTAAGCCAGACCTGCCTGATAGAGCTTGAGGAAAAACCACTGCGTCCACCTGTAGTAGTCAGGGAGGCAGGTAACCACCTCCCGGCTCCAGTCGTACATCGCGCCCAGGCTCTTCAACTGGCGGCGCATGTTCTCAACATTCTGCATCGTCCATGTATAGGGGTGGATACCATGTTTGATGGCGGAGTTCTCTGCGGGAAGGCCGAAGGCATCGAAGCCTATGGGATGAAGCACGTTGTACCCCTGCATCCGCTTAAAACGGGCGTGGACATCCGAGGGAGCCATGGCATACCAGTGCCCGATGTGGAGGTCTCCCGAGGTGTAGGGAAACATTGTCAGCGCATACCACTTTGTGCGCTGCGAGGTCTCGTGCACCTGGTAAAGGCGATCAGCTTCCCATCTAGCCTGCCACTTCCTCTCGATTTCCTGATGGCTGTACTTGGGAATCATAGCTCTGCCATTATGGTAGCACAAAAAACCTTAGCTTGCCACTGCGCGCGCTGCGGAACAAAAAGTATTGGAAGCCGCGAGGGCATAATGTAGGACCTTATCGTGCCCAGGTGCAGGCAGTCATCAATCCACGGGGGGTGGCATCCGAAGACAGGCTGCCAATTCCGGTCTGCGCTCCCAGTAGGAAAATTGTAGTAGTGTAAAGTTTTTGTAGGAAAAGTTAACAAGAGTTAACTGGAAAAACTTGACAAATAGCTTCGCATCCTGCAGTATGTCTGTGCCGAACACAAGTTCACGAAATACACTCACGAACTAAGTCGGCGAACTGATTCCAGCACGTAGGTCCGGGACCAAACCGACGACGTCTTGTTTTAACCGCTCTGCTCCCGCTGAAGGGCAGACCTCTGAGCAGGCGTGGGTACAGCTACTGAAGAAACCGCACCCACCCTGTCGCCGCAACGCTGCATCTAGCAGGATGTGACCACAGCATCTCTAAAACACGGCCAATTACACTGCGACGCAGTGAAAGTACAATTTCGGCAGGTCAAGGGGGGATGATGGAGAGACGCGGAGTAATCCAACAAAGAGAGCAAATTCAGCAGGAAGGAGGTGAGGCAGATATGTACAGAACAAAAGCCTCAAGGATGTTTCGGCTTAGCCTGGTTGCAGCGCTGGTCGTCGGGTTGATGGTCAGCACGGGCACGGCCGTGGCGTACGACTGGGCTACCGAACATAATGGCACCGATAGTTTCCAGTCGGAGGCGGTAATCGATGTCGTAGTCGACACTAACAACGACGGCAGTGTGAGTGATCCTCCTGCTTTCGGGGATACCAAGATTACGGGAATCACCCTGAACGGACCTACGGAAATCCTGAGGAGCAGTACCGGGCATGACGGGAACGATCCCAGAGCTGGCGAGCCGGACGGTCTTGAAGACATCAGGACGGAGATCGTAGACATGGTGCTTACGGGGACTGCCGCCGGGATGACCATCACCATAATAGCTGGGAGCGGGCTGGGCCTGACGGGCCTGCCGGCGTCCACAGGCGCGATCGAGGAACTGGCCCCTGGAACCGACTTTCCAGCGTATAGCTTCTTCGACATATACTTCGAGCTGACTCTTAATCCCGATCCCTTCGGCTGGGGTCCATTGACGAACCCCGTTCCCGCTCGTATGGCGGCAACGATAACCGATCCTCCCGGACTCCCGCCCTATGGCGTTGACTACAATCTCGTCTCGACCCCACCCGTCATCCTGAAGGACGGGTCTGGCTTTACAAGAGTACTGATAACGAACGTGCACCGCCACACACCGCTCCCTCCGCCGACGGTGCCGGTCTTTCCGAACTGGTATACAATGATGGCAGCGGTGACTGCGGCCGGGGGCTTAGGTTACTTGATCTGGCGACGCAGATTGGCGCATGAGCAACGCTGAAGCATGTTGGCCCTCGTTTCCTGACAGGGCATCAAAGTATCAGGCATAAAGGGCTAGCGACCTGCTAGCCCTTTTGCTCTTCAACGGCGAAGCGATGGGAAAATGGACGATTATCGGACTTGGGATTTTAGCCTTATTTATAGGGCTTTGTCTGGCTTTCCGTGGAATTGCTTACATAATACTAATAGGAGGATTTGCCACAGTCGCGTACCTTATCAGTGTTCGGAAGGTTAAACACTCTTTCCTCGGCTTCTTGGCCCGCTATGGAACAGTCTTATTGGCCTTCTTGTTTGTAGAGGCCGCTCTCCTCACATTCTTTCCTGCTTTGCACACAACGCTTCGCAACCTGGCTGCGGCGATGGTGGGCGCAGTACTGAACCTGGGAGGAGCC
This sequence comes from Dehalococcoidia bacterium, assembly GCA_030619685.1. The sequence goes on along the minus strand of JAUXAX010000006.1, from coordinate 3,878 downwards.
GAATACTCAGTCTCTGGGCCAATTATTCGGCTGCCCAGCCCCGCACTTGCATATGATATTAGTGTTGGCTGTCTAGGTGGGGCGCTTTTCTGGATTTATATCGCTTTAGTTCTAGCAACGCCTGGAGCGACTTCAAGGCAGCGCTTGACTGGCACCTTCGCGGGGCTGGCGATACTTTTCAGCTTCAATTTGTTCAGAATAACACTGAGCATCTATTTGGAACAGGCCACTGGAGTCTACGTTCACGGCTACTTTTACCTGTTCAATATGGTCTTTGTCTTGCTGGTTTGGGCGGGATGGCTATGGACTCTAAAGCCTAGGAGGCCACACCTCTCCAGGGCAAAAGCATAGTGGGGATTCGTAGCAAAACTGTGCTCGCCGTAGTTGCATAAGGGGATTAGGAGGACAGACTCCTAATGATTTGAGGCTGCTTCCATTGCTGCCCTAGTGGTATTCTCCCCGCTCGGGTTTGTAATTCCAGAGGAACAGCATCAGCACGGCCGCTGCCAAGGCGCCTGCCATCCACAGGTAGAAGGCAGTATCCCACCCATAGTTTTGCACTAGATAGCCCGAACCCACACCTGTCAGGGCAGCGCCCATGTAGCCCATACCATCGATAAAGCCAGCCGCTGAGGCAGCGACTTTTCTGGTGCCGAAATCCATGGGACATGCGGTGACCATGGCAACGTGAGGTCCATAGGTAAAAAAGCCGATAGCCATTAACACCAGGACCCCCACCACCCAATGTGCGCCTGTGGTTTGAATGAATACCCAGACGAAGAAACCCAGGAAAAAGAGCATAATGGCGGCAGCGGGCGCCCTGCGTTCCTTGAAAACATTGTCTGATAGCCAAGCGGCAAGAAAAGTTCCGGCTATGCCGGCGAGAGGCATGAGCCCAGTCTTGAAGGCTGCTGTCGATATAGTTGCGCCCTCTTCTTCGAACAGGTATGTCGGGGCCCAGTCCATGAAACCGTATCTGACGATATTCAGGAAAAACAGGCCGAAGGCGACTATCCAAATGGGGCGACTTGTCAATACCGTGCGCAGAGTATACGAGAAACCCAGGTGATGGTCGCGGCCAGCCTCTTCCCTCTCCTCACCCCGCTCCTCCTCCTCAAGGCTGGGCAGGCCCACAACCTCAGGGGCATTGCGGCCCCTGAGATACCAGTGGATGCCCGCGAAGACAAGAAGGATTGCCGGCAGCCAGAAAATCCATCTCAAGCCCACGTGGTCAGCCATCAAGCCAGCCAGGGCGAGCGAGACCGCAGCCCCGACCTGATAGCTTGACCCCATTATTCCACTGACTCTACCCCTCACTCTGCGTGGGAACCAGTTAGCGACCGTCTTGACGCTGGGTGACCATCCCATGGACTGCACATAGCCATTGAGCGCCCAGATCGCTATCATGGCCGTGAGAACAGAAGAGAAGCCGAAAAGCAGGTTGAATACTGCGCTCAGTATCAGCCCCGTGGCAATCATGATCCTGCCACCAAGCTTGTCTCCCAGCTGGCCGTTCACGAACTGCCCGACGCCGTAGGCAAAGAACAGGGCAGTAGTCACGCCTCCCAGCGCGGTCTTCGTAAGTCCGTACTCGTCCTGAAGCAGGGGGATGGCGACGCCCATATTGACCCGCCCCACATAGAACATGGCGTAGCTTATCCAGAGCGATATTAGGATTCGCTTTCGCCAATAGCGCTGTACTTGTTCTGTTGACTCTTGCATCCCTATTCTCGTGACTCTATACTTTCCCTCTATGTGCCAAATAGCCTTTGGGCTCGTTCCAGATCTTGTGGGGTATCGATTTCCATCCAGCCACCCTCGATGTCAATGCTTTGCACCAGCATCCCGTTATCGACAAGCTCCTGGATCATGTCGGTCATGTATGCCTTCTCCAGTGAGGCTGCGCACTGAAAGGGAGAGGTGGGATCCTCTTTTGCCGCCCGATGATAGGCGGCCTTCATAGCCTCAGCCCCTGCCTTGGTAAACTTGGCGAGGCCGATAAACTCTCCGTAAGCCTCTTCGGGGCTGACAACACCCTTGCCGATTCTTATCACCCTGCCGTTTTCAACCTTGACCAGCTCAGCCTCGGAAACCGGGTGCAGGTCACGCCCTTCATACGTTTGAACCCAGTTAACGTCCACTGTCAGGGCAATGTCTGCCTCGCTGTCGATGAGTCTGGCCACAATCTCACTGCTGTAGAGGATGTCTGAATAGGAGAAGATGAAAGCGTCATCCATTTCATCCTCGGCGTAGAATAGAGACCTGAGGATATTGTTCTTTCTGAAGTCTGGATTGTGACAATAAGTCACATCGGGGTAGTCAATCAGGTGACTCTGGTACCCCCTTACCACCGCGATATTCTCAATCCCGTTTTCTCTGAGCGCTTGCAGTGTTCTCTCGAGGATGGTCTGACCGCCAATGTCCAAGAGGCATTTTGGCCTGTCGTTGGTGAAGGGGTTTAGTCGGCTGCCAGGGCCTGCAGCAACGATAATAGCCTTCATCGAGCCTCCATCTAGCTGTGACTACTCTACCCTTAACACTAACTGGAGTTCCTTGCTCACCCGGTCGAAATCCTCCAGGGTGTCGATCTCCGCCCAACCACCGCGGATATCAACGTGGCTCACTGGATACCCTTGGTCTATGAGCTCCTGGATCATGTCGGTAAAATAGGCCTTGTCCAACGATGGTGCCCGGTGAAAGGCTCTAGCTTTGTAATAATCATCAGCCCGGTCATAGTTCGCCTTAAGTATCTCCGCACCCTTCTTGCTGAATTTGGCAAGCCCAATGAACTCGCCGTGGACGTCACCTGGTGACATGATATTCCTTCCAATCTGCGCTATGCGATCGCCCTCAACCCTGACCAGCTCTGCCTCGGAAACCGGGTGCTGGCGGCGCTGATGGTAGTGGCCCTCCCAGTCGGTATCCACCACGAGCGAGATGTCAGATTGATCCCGGAGCAGCGGCTCTAGCACTTCCTTGGTGTACAGAATATCCGAGTAGCAGAATATGAACTCATCGTCCATCTCACCCTTGGCATAGAACAACGACCTCAGGATGCCAGTATTCCGGTAGTCTCTGTTTTCGTAGTATCGTATAGCGGGGTACTTGATCTTGTCCCCTTGATATCCACGCACTACCACAATATCATGTATGCCACATGCCCTCAGGTTTTCCAGCTCTCTGCTGAGGATGGTCTTGTTCCCGACCTCCAGAAGGCACTCTGGCTTGTCTTGCGTAAGAGGGAGCAGGCGATTGCTCTCGCCGGCGGCCACGATGATGGCCCGTAAGTTCCGGTACCTTCCCAGTGAGCGGAGGTCCAGCCCCTGCTGGGAGAGCTCTTCTAGATAGCGATCCAAGACCTCCTGCCCTTGACTCTCGAGAATGGCCTCAGCCAATCTGTCAGCCAGCTTCTCACCAAGGCGGTTCAAGACCTTGCGGTGTAGCTGTTTGTTGGTCAGGGCAATTCCCAGTTCGGTGGCCAAGCCATAGGCCCCATGGCGCAGACGTTTGTGCCCGGCTAGACCTTGGGCGGTCTTAAAAACAGCTCCGCAGATATCACAGGCTATCATGAGTACTGAGTATTATACTGAGTTACTGGGCGGAAGTCAATAGTCGCACCTGAAATAATTTAGCGCGACCGAGTCCAAAGGGAGCAGCTAGAGGCGGGCTACGTTGCACGTTTCAGACTATGGTGGCGTGGACGGCGAACAATAGACCTTGCGACGCTATTACCTATCTTCAATTGATCTGTCAACCTCGCTTAATGGTCTTGTCCTTCTGGAAACGACTATCAAAGAAAGCCTTGATTATTCTCTGGAGAACTGGAAATGCAAAAGACGCACCAACCAAAGCTGCTGCGATCATGTGAAGGCTGGAAC